>CALVXQ010000012.1 GCA_944371435.1 uncultured Bacilli bacterium | reverse complement strand
GAATACAAAATTGACAAATAATTAAAAAGATATTATAATTACTACAGAGAGGGTGATACGATGATTATTAGAGAAAAGTATCTATCTAAGATAAGACCTTTTTACAATGTTGATCTTATAAAAGTAATAACCGGTATTAGAAGGTGTGGTAAATCAGTTATTTTGACTCAGATTATGGACGAACTAAAAGCTACTGGTATTAAAGAAGAACAAATTATATATATAAATTTTGAATTAAAAAAGTATTCTAATATTAAAAATGATGATGATTTATACTTATATATTAAAGAAATGCTGAATAAAGATATTAAGTATTATTTGTTTTTTGATGAAATTCAAAATATTTTGTATTGGGAGAAAACAATTAATTCTTTTAAAGCTGAGTATAAAGATAAAGTATCTATTTTTATAACAGGTTCGAATAGTGATTTGTTATCTGGGGAGTTAGCTACTCATTTAGCTGGAAGATATGTGTCTTTTAGAATATTTCCTTTTACTTTTAAAGAAGTTTGTAAGTTAAAAGGTAAAGAAGATAAAGGTATATTTGAATTAGAAAAAGACTTTTATGATTATATAAAATGGGGTGGACTACCTCAGAGGTTTGTTTTAACTAGTGAAGAAGAAATAAAAACGTATTTAATGGATGTATATAACTCAATTGTAATAAAGGATATTATTGATCGGTTTGGTATTAAAGATTTAGATTTGTTTAACAGAATAGTAGAATATATAGTTACTACGCCAGCCCAAATTTTTTCTGCTGAAAATCTGGTTAAATATTTTATGAGTGATGGTAGAAGTGTTACTAAAAATACTGTATATAATTATTTAGAATATATGGTACTAGCAATGCTTATTAGTAAAGCTGAGAGATATGATATTAGGGGAAAAAGAATCTTAAATGGTAAGTATAAATATTATTTAACTGATTTAGGTTTAGGTCAAGTAATGAATACTAATAAGAAACCACAAATGGGGGCATATTTAGAAAATATCGTTTATAATGAATTGCTATCTAGAGGTTATGACGTTAAGATAGGTGGCTTGGATAATACGAAAATTGATTTTATAGCAACTAGGTTTGATGAAAAGATATATATACAAGTAACTTTTATCTTAGCTGATGAAAATGTTATAAATAGGGAGTTTGGAGCATTTAATGGTATTAATGATAATTATCCTAAATATGTTATATCAACAGATAAAATTGATATGTCACAAAATGGAATTATTCACATGAATATAATAGACTGGTTATTAAAAGATGAATAAATGTTAAAAGAGGTAAATAATAAACTATTTATCTCTTTTTAATAAATCAGCTAAATACAGTTCATCTTTATCATGCTGTCTTTTATAAGTTTTGTATTTCTTAATACTATTAATTAGTTTTTTTACATTAGTAATATTCTCATTACATTAATTCCTTTTTAAAATTCATTAATGCATCATAACTAACATTAGTATTGAATTCATTATTATAAAACTTATTACTCTTAGATAATTCGGATCTGAACTTATAATTTATATGCATATTTTCCAGTGTAATTTTTTTATCATATTTCGTTATATAAATATTATCGCTTCTATTAAATAAATCTAAAAGTTCACAATAATGAGTAGTAAATATTAATGTTGCATTATTTTTATTAACTGATTTATCCTTATATAAATTAACTAAGTTTTCTACTAATGTTTTATGAAAATGATTTTCAATTTCATCAATTATTAAATCTGCACCATTTTTTAAGGAATATACGACAAAAGTAAATAAGCCAAAACCTTTAGTAGTACCACTTGATAATATTTCGTATAATTCTAAGTTTGATAATATTTTATTACTACCATCTGCATATATTATCTTATATTTATTTTCGTTTACCATTTTTATATCTTCTAGATGTTCATCAAACATTTTTAATAATGAAGTTATAATATTCAAGTTATTATCTATTAATTTATAAATATTAAAAGCTTGTGCAAAATCTCTATACATATAATCATCGCTTGGACAATATATTCCTCTTAGTTTTATATTTTTTAATAAAGAATAAATCATTGAAGTATCATCGGGTAATTTTATTAATTCTTTAACTTCATCAAATTTTTCATAGTTAAATAATTCTCTTATATGTGCTTTTTTATAGGTTCTTTTAAATAATTTCTCATTTCTAAAGAAAATAGATGTATTATCTACAGTATTTTCATTTTTGTATAACTCTGTTAAGTATCTATATATTGTACCATCGTGAAAAAAAGTTATGTCTAATTTTAAAGTTTTATCAAGAAATCTGAATATCTTTTTCGAGCTATTGATTCTATAGTTCGAAAATATATCATATATTATCGATAAGAGTTCTACTACTGTAGTTTTACCAGAAGCATTCTTACCGATTATTCCTATGGTGTTAAAAACATATAAATTTTCTGCTATTTCTTGTAATTCAAATTCTTTATCCAGTATGGTTTTATTCCCAGTTGGTACAAAGGAGATAGTAAAATCTTTATCGCATAATTTAAAATTATTTGCTACTATTTTTAATAATTTCATTTTAACCTCTCTATTCTATTTTAATTATATCATATATAATTAATAAAAAAACAAATAAAATGTTATTTCTTTAATTTTGTGCTCATATATTAATATATTATTTAAAAAAAATCAAGTTTTTCTTTAATATTATATGCTAATATTTTTCTTTAATACTTTTTATAGAAATAAAAAAGATGACTCCGTTACAATATCGAAATCATCTTTTTGAATCCATTGCTTAAATTCTCTCTTTTTTATTTAGTCCTTGACAATGGGTGCATTTTATTCTTCAGTATCTTCTTCTAATCCAGGAATGATATCGGTTAATTCTTCATCTTCTATTGTTTCATTATTTTCTTGTTCTTCTTCTTCACTTATACTAGCAGTTACAGCATTAACATAGACTGTTAAATTTGTACTAGAATTTACAACAGTATTTTCATGAATAGATTGTGATGTTACAACATCAGTATTATATAAGTAATTAAAGTATTCATCTCCAGGGAATGTTTCAATTACGTTTAATTTAATATTATTAGTAGTAGCCCATTGTCTTACTTCATCGATACTTATACCTACAAAGTTAGGCATTGTTTCGACACTTTTACCACTTCTTAAGCCTTGACCATATAATCTCGTAGTATATTCTTCGTTAGCATCGATAGTAAATGTTTTATTAATTTCTGGTTCTTCTAATTCTAAGTTAACACGCATCATTTTTGTTATTTCTTCTAAACTAGATTTATAGTAGCCTAAAGCTGATGTGGTTGAAGAACCTAAGTATACTGGTAGGGAGTAAGTTTCTAAGAATGCTTTATTGATAGATAAGTTAATTTCTTTTTGACTAAGGGCTTGCATTAAGACTGATTTAGCTACAGTATATAATGATAATATTTGCTCAGTAGTCATATTAGTATCAATATTTTTTTGCACAGCATTTAAGATGTTTTTAAATTCATCAAAGGAATTTAACTTTTTAGCTTCTTCGGCAATTGCTGATACAACATCTTGTTGATGACGAATTCGATCTAAATCTGAGCCTAGATATTGGTGACGATTACGCGCATAGGCTAGAGCTTGTTCACCATTTAATCTTTGTAGACCGGGGTCCATACATACGATTTCTGTTCCAAATAAGCGATCAGAATTTTGCTCACATACTTGCCCATGATAATCAATTCCATTATTAGTGTGGAAATCTGGTTCTTCAACATTTACGGTAATTCCTCCTAGAGCATCTACTAAATCGACAACCCCTTTAAAGTTAATCTTGACGTAATAATCGATAGTAATACCAGTTAACTCTTGCACCGTACTTATAACACAACTCGTTCCATAAGCTGCTGATGAATTGATTTTAGCAAGTCGGTCATTACGACAACTAATAGGAACATAAGTATCACGAGGGATACTAAACATACTTGCTGTTAAAGTACTAGGATTAAAGGTAACAAGCATTAAAGTATCGCCATTAAAAGCTTGATTAGCATTCAATCCATCTGATTCTGAATCAACACCCATTACTAATACCGAAAATGGTTCAGTTAGTTTTTTATTAGTAAAACTAATATTATCTTGATTAGCCATTTCTTCTTCATAAGTTTTAATTACTTTAGTATCACTTGCAATATTAGCATATTTTTCTTCATTACCAAATAATACAACATAATTACTAGATACAAAACAAGCATCTATTACGCCCTTATATAAATCATCTAACATGATATAAAAGTCATCATACTGTTTGATTGGATTATCTAAGTTTTCTTCTTCTAATAATTTTTTAGCTAAGACATTAGCTTCAATATTAGTAGTATCATTAATTAAACCAATTGTACTTTCTTCATTAAATTCGGTATTTGTTAAAGTTATTAAATTAGTTTTATATAATATTTTATCTTTACTAATACTATCTATTTGATTATAGATTATTTCGATGTAATAAGAACCAAAATAAAATAATAAAGAAAATAGAAGAGTAAAGATTAGAATTACTACAAAAGAACCATATTTTTTAGTAAATAATTTAACTAATCCATATATTAACCAGAATAAGAACCAGATAATAAATAAGAGTAGTATAATAACTCTAAATAATGTTTCTATACCTGTTAAATGACTTATATTAATAAAGAATATTACGTATCCTATTATATATAAAATAATTGAAATAAGAAATAAAGCAAAGAACACTTTATTAGTATGTTTTAATTTTTTTATAAATGCTTTCATTTGGAACCTCTTTTATTTTCTATTTTATTATATAATAAATATAATATTATAACAACCATCAAGTTTTTTTCTAAATATTTTCATATAAATAATTGACATAAAATTTTACATATATTATATTTAAAGTAGGAAGATGGGATGCCAGTGAAGAAGAAATATCGTAAAGTATTAATTTTAATAATTCTATTACTAGGTTTTACCCTGTCTTTACAATTATCTTATTCTTTTTGGCAAATAGAGAGTAAAGATACAAATTTAGGGGTAGTTGAAGATGAGTGTGTTACTATTATTTATAGTGATGATTTAGATTTTAATCTTGTAAAACCCCAAGCAATAAAAGATGATGATGGTCCACGTACTATTCCTAAGAGTATTGCGATTACTAATAATTGTAGTTATAGTAAGACTATTGAGGTTGGTTTAAATGTTTTAAAAAAATCTAGTTTAAGTTCTGATAAGATAAAAGTTTATATTAATGGGGATGTAACGCATCAAGCTGATTATGTCAGTAATTATCAATTATTGATGAATAATGATCCTGATATTTTAGAAAAGAGATTGTTATATAAGTTTGATATTGAACCTAATAGTATAATTCGTTTAAATATAAGAATGTGGTTAGATGAATATGCTACTATTAGTAATGATAAAAATTCTTTTTATACTAATTATTATGTAACTACTAATCCTACTGTAATTAAACCTACTATTTATGAAAAAATTATGGAAGATAATGGTGGTTTAGAATTTATAAATAATAAAGTAGTTACTGATTATAATATTATAAGTACAGTTAATGATGGTTTAATTAGATTTGATAATGCTTATTATTTTCGTGGTAATGTTGTAAATAATTATATGAAGATTAATAATTTATTATTTAGAATTTTAGGTTTTAATCCTGACGGTTCTTTACGTTTGATATACATTAATGATACGTTAGAATCTAATTATAATGATAATCGTAATAAAGAAGAATATCTTGATTTTAAAACTTCTAATGTCTTTAATTACTTAAACGATTGGTACAATAATAATTTACTTGATTATGATAAGTATATAATTAGTTATGATTTTTGTAGTGATACTAGTTATGAGAAATATTATAATAAGATTAATTATGGTAGTTATTTAAGGTTATTTAATGGTGCTACCCCTAGTTTAAGCTGTGGGGAAACAGATAAAGAATATGGCGGTATTATAAATAGTAAAGTTGGTTTAATTACGATGGATGAGGTTGTAATTGCTGGTGGTAGTAGTGGTGAAGATAATCAAAGTTATTATTTATATACAGGAAATCCTTATTATACGATGAGTCCTAATAATTATTATTATGGGGCTAATATGGGAATAGTAAACGAGTATGGGAAGTTAACTGAAACAAGGGTAACTAATACTTTAAGTATTTATCCAGTTATTAATATTGATAGTAGTTTATTTATTAAAGGAAATGGTACTATCGATAATCCTTATGAATTAGATTTAGAATAGATATTATTAATTATATTTTGATGTTCACTACTATTTAAGTAAGATACATCTAAGTAGTCGTTATAAGTATCTTTAATATTACTATCTTTAAAAGATAGTATTTTTTTAACTGATTCATCAATTCTTTCTTCTGTTATTGTCCCATTTAAGATAGCTTCTTTTATTATTTTAATAGCATTTTGCGGATCTTCTGGCATTAATAATAAATCGACTCCAGCATTAATTGCTTTAATTAAAATTTCTTCACTAGTATAATTTTTTGTTAAAGCTTTCATATTTAAAGCATCGGTTACTACAAGACCATTAAATCCCAATTCTTTTTTTAAGATATTAGTTATAATTTCATAAGATAAGGAAGCTGGGGTATAATCGTTAGTTATCTTAGGTAACGCTAGGTGACCAACCATTATAATACTAGCCTTATTTTCAATTGCTATTTTGTATGGTATTAAGTCATTATTCATTAATTCTTCTTTAGTTTTATTAATAACGGGTAAGTCTTGATGAGAATCGGTAGTAGTAGCCCCATGATTAGGAAAGTGCTTATAAACAGGAATAATTTTATTATCTAGTAGTCCCTGAGCCACACTAGTACCTAATTTAGCTACAGTATAATAATCGCCTAGGAAAGCTCTTTTGCCAATTGCACTATCAGGATTATTATAATTACAATCGATTACCGGTGCAAAATCAAGGTTGATGCCAAATACGCGTAGTTCTTCAGCTAGTAATTTACCGATATTATAGGCATCAGTACTATCAGTAATATAACTCATATAAGGAACATCACTAACTTGATAATCTTTTAAATTTTTTAATCTTTGGACACTTCCTCCTTCTTCATCTATCCCAATAAATAAAGGTATTTCATTACTATTTTTAATATTCTTTACTAAATTTAAGGTTTCTTCATAAGTAGTTATATTTTCACTAAATAAGATAAATCCACCTGCTTTAGTATCTTCTAGTAGTTGTGGTAATATTTCTTCTATATCACTTTTTCGATAAGCAATAATAAGCATTTGGCCAATCTTTTCTTCTAAAGTCATATTATTTATTTTATCTAATATCTCCTGTTCCTGTTTTCTTTTTTCTTCTTCTTGTTCTTTTTCTTGTTCTTCAAAGGTATTTGTCGTTTCTTTATTACTATTATTTTTATTATATATACTTATTATAGTTATTATAGAAATTAATCCGATCATTATAATTATTATTTTTTTCATATCTTCCTCTTATTTATATTATAGCAAGAATTATTATTTTTTAAACAAAGATATTGTTTCTCAAGGAATAATATTATAAAATATATAATAGGGGAGATGTATATGAAAACAGTAGTTATAACAGGAAGTGCTAGGGGTTTAGGTTTAGAAATGGCTAAAGTCTTTAAAAAGAATAATTTTAATGTCGTAATAAGTGATTTAGCTTTAGATAAGTTAGAAAATGCTAAGAATATTTTAAGCAATATTAAATCTGATAGTGAAGTATTAAGTACGATATGCAATGTAACTTATCAAGAAGATATTGATAATTTAATTGAGTTAGTTAACAAAACTTTTGGTCGAATCGATATTTGGATTAATAATGCTGGGGTAAATCAACCTAATAAAGCTATATGGGAACTTAGTAAAGAAGAAATTGATATGATAATTGATGTTGATTTAAAAGGAAGTATTGTTGCTTCAAAATTAGTTATGAATTATATGTTAAAACAAGGGTATGGGGCAATTTATAATGTAGAAGGATATGGCAGCAATGATGCGATGATGTTAGGTTTATCTTTATATGGTACTAGTAAAAGGGCAATTACTTATTTTACAGATAGTTTAGCTAAAGAAATTGCAACAAAAAATTTGAATATTATTGTCGGTAAACTTAGTCCTGGTATTATGATTACTGATTTTATTACTAATGCTTTAGGTAATAAAGAAAAGATTGTTTTAGATGAAAAAACTAAGAAAGTTTATAATATTTTGGGTGATTATCCTGATGTTATAGCCTCTTATTTAGTTGATAAGATTATAAATAATACTAAAAATGGTGTTAGAATAAATTGGTTAACTAATCGTAAAGCTTTTTATCGCTTTTTAACTTCTGGATTTAATAAAAGAAATTTTTTTAAATAATACAAGTTGCAATTTAAAATAAAAAATAGTAATATTTAAGTGGTAGAGGAAATATGAAAAAGAAAGAAAAAGAGAAGAAAGTAAAAAAAGTTAAAAATAAGAAATCTTCTTCTGTTGATATTAATAATCCTCAAAGTGCTACCCAAGTAGTAAAAAGTACAACTGACAATGTTTATAATAATAATGAGAAAATTTTAATTAACGAAACTAAGAAAATAGTAGCACAAAAGAATACAGTTATTTTAGCTAGTATTCAAGATGGGCAATTAAATATTAGAGAAGGAGTAGTATTACCCCCACCAGTTGATTTAACGAAAAAAGAGAATTTAGTGGTTAAAAAGGGTGGGAAAAAGGTTCGTGTTGTAACTTTTCGCGAAAGAGTTACTAATTTCTTTTTAACTATTTTATTACTATGTGGTTTAGGTGGTATTGGTTATGGTATTTATTATTTTCTATATTTAAATAATCCAGCTAATTTCTATGTTAAAAATGTTACTTTAGAATTAGGAGAAGTTGTTCCAGAAAAAGCTTCTTATTATATTAATTTAACTGATATAAGTGATATGGATTATACTGTTGATGTATCGAAAGTTGAACAAAAGATTGGTTCTTATCAATATTCTGTCAGTTATGGCCGAGTAACTAAGTATGGGACGATTAATATGGTTGATACTAAATATCCTACTTTAGTCCTTAATGAGGTATTAGAATTTCCTAAGGATAGTATTTTAACTAAAGAATCTATTGTTAAAGAATGCAATGATCCATCTAATTGTACTTATGAATTAGTTGATGTAATAGATACTTCTACTCCTGGTGATGTTGAGGTAAAAATAAGTGTTACTGATGATTTAGGAAATAGTAATATTTATACTGAAAATATTAAGATAGTTGATGTTACTTATTCCCTTACTTGTACTAAGAGTGTTGTTGATGGTAGTTTAAAGTTTTTAAATAAAGAAGATTATATTCTTAATTTTAATAGTGATAAATTAATTACTGGTGGTAATTATACTAATACTAAGACTTATTATAGTCCTCAAGTATTTAATGAAGAAAAGAATAATTATCCGGGAGCACAAGTTAATGATGAGACTATGTCGATAACTACTAACAGTAGTGTAGATAGTGTCAATAACGAGACTAGTTATGATGCAATTAATAGTTATTTAACAGGTAATGGGTTTACTTGTTCTTAGAAAGCACGTAAGAATATGGAATGCAAGAATAATACGATTGTTTTAGATAATAATAAAGATGTTGTAAAGTTTATGGTAATATCCGATACACATTTATGTTGTAAGCAAGAAAGACTAGATTTATTAGAATATTTTTATGAAAAAGCTGAAAGTCTTAATGTCGATTTTGTTATTCATTGTGGAGATGTTGTAGATGGATATTTACCATATCGCCTGCAACAAGAAAACCTTTTATATAATACTTATGAAGAGCAGAAAGAGTATGTGATAGCATTTTATCCTAAGAGTTTAATTCCCACTATTATGATTAGTGGCAATCATGATATGTCGTGGTTAAAACTAAATAATCAGGATATATTGGCGGATATTGTTAGCAAACGAAATGACCTATTGTATTTAGGTGGCAGTTATGGTATTATAACAATCGGCAATTTGAATATTGTCTTAGTTCATGGTCAACATGAGTTAAAAAGAGATTTAAAAAAAGTAGACTGCAACCCCAATTTTGTTTTTCGTGGTCATAAACATATGTATGATACTTATAGTGTAAATAACTTTAAAGTTATTCAAGTTCCTTGTTTAGTAGATTGTACTATTTCTTATGCTAAGCATAAACAAAAATTTCCCCTAGGTGCTTATTATATTGAAATAAGTCCATCTTTACACAAGATAGTATCTAATTCATTAGTAGTATGTGAATCAAGAAGTTTAAAACGCACTTTACATATAAAGTAAAAACAATTATTCTTGCGTATAATAAAAAAAAATTATATAATTAGATTATATGATAAGGAGGAGAATATTAAATGAAGGAAGCAACAGGTGAATTAAATATGACTGTTATTACAGTTGTTGCCATTGCGGCAATTGGTGCATTCTTTTATGCATTCGTATGGCCTGCAATTCAAACTTCAATAAAACAAAGTACAAGATGTGCTAACGCTTTAAATTGTAGTTGTTCTGGTGATACATGTACTTGTAATTATTATGAAGATGATGGTTCAATATCTACCGATACAATAACTTGTCCAAATAATGATCCATCAGCAGAGTAATATCTTATTGGGGTGGTTGTTAAAGTTATAGAAGGAAGAGTAAAATATGAAAGAAGCTACTGGGGAATTAAATTCAACTGTTATTGTCGTTATAGCTGTTAGTCTCCTAGTAGCTTTTTTCTACATGGTTATATGGCCAATGTTAAAAAATAATATGGATCAAAATAGTAAATGCAGTGATGCTTGGTGCGAGAAGTGTACTGATCCGGCTGGATGTAAATTAGTTGAGTGTCATTATGGTGAAGGTAATAATACTATTATGTGTCCATGGAAAGGTTAGTAGAGTATGAAAGAATCGTTTGGAGCGTTGAGTATAACTACGATATTTGTAGCTTTAATAATTATTTTTTCAGGGTATTTATGTATTTCAGTTAATCAAACAAAGGCCTATAATGTAAAAAATGAATTAGTAAATATCATTCAAAGACATAATGGTGTTGATAGTTCAACGATTGATGAAATAGCAGGACATTTGAGTGATGTTAATTATCGTTCCGTGGGACGTTGTGATGAGTCTGAAGATGGAATTGGTTATACAATATCTGGTGGTCGTAATCAAACAAAGGCTAATTATTGCATTAAATGTGTAAATATTAATGTTAACTTAAATGATCCGTATAAGCAATTTCCTAATGCTAGTTATTATAAAGTTAAAGTGTTTTTTTCTTTAGATTTACCAATTGTTAATGATATATTTAATTTTAACTTAAGTGGAACGACTAAGACTCTTTATTATCCGGTTAATGGAGGGAGTTGTTCAGTATGAGAGAGACTATTGGGACGACTTGGATATTTCAGTTGGTAATTGCTTTTATCTTGATATTTTCATCATATTTAGCTATCATGACTAATTATGCTAAAGCATTTAAGTCTAAAAATGAAGTAGTAAGTATTATTGAAAAATATGAAGGTTTAACTAGTGGTAATTTAAAAGGCATTGGCATAATAAACAATTATTTATCAGCAACTGGATATCATTCAACGGGAGCATGTGATCCTGGTTATTATGGGGCAGTAAATCTAGAAGATTCTAGTCCTAGTGCTTTTGAATATGTTGATAATGATAATAATAAAAGGTACTATTATTGTGTTGAGAAAGTTACTTTTACTGGGACTAAAGTAAAAAGCTATTATAATGTTGTTTTATTCTTTAACTTAGATTTACCCGTTTTAGGTGAGTTATTTACTTTTAGAGCAACGGGTAGTACAACGGAATTAGATGCAACTTATGATCAGGATTTGTTTGGAGTATAAAAGGAGGATTTATGAACGTTATAATTTCGAATAGATATAGCGAAATGTTAACTAATTTGAATATAGATATTATAAAAAATGTTCGCGGGGAATATGAACCCGAAGTAATAATCGCTAACTTTGAAAATTTTTTCTTTAATAAAATGATATTAGATATTACTGCTGTAATTGGTTATAAAAATATTGCTACGATTCAGAAATTAGCCTCAGGATTAGATATGAATAAAGTAATTGTACTTTTAGATGATTCTCCTGAGGTTAATTCTCCTAGTTATTTATCAGGATTAGTATCTATGGGAATATATAATTTCACTCGTAATATTGATTCGATCGAGTATTTAATTAATAATCCTAATACTTATAAAGATGTTGCCCAGTATCATATAATTGGCGATACTGGTGGTAATCAGAATAATTTGAATGTTAACTTAAATGTTGGTAATGTTAATTCAAACTTTTTTAATGATTCTATCAATAAAGTATTTATGGGCTCACGTGTTATTGCTTTTAAAAATATAACTGAGCACGCAGGAGCTACTACTTTAGTATATATGTTAAAAAAACAATTAGAACGTAACTATAAGGTATTAGCTTTAGAAGTTGATAAGAACGATTTTATTTATTTTAATGATCCTGATTTACGTAATTGTTCAACGGGTGAAGTTGATTCAATTATTAAAAATCCTAATAGTAATTATGAGATTATTTTAGTTGATATTAATTCTTCTCCTAAAATTGCCTCTATTAAAGAAGTTATTCATTTAATTGAACCTAGTACAATTAGATTAAATAAATTAATTAGAACAGATCGCACTGTGTTAACTAAGATGAAAAAATATAAAATAGTTTTAAATAAGTGCTTGTTAAGTTCTAAAGATATTTCCGAGTTTGAATATGAATCTCGTTGTAAAGTTTTTGAATCTATTCCTCCTTTAGATGATAAGAAAGAACAAAATCCTATTTTAAATGACTTGTTATATAAATTAGGATTTGATCGTCAAGAACCGGTTGGCGGAGTTAAAAAACCGGTAGGTAAATTATTTGGTATTGTAAAGGATGAGTAATTATCTTGACAATATCAATTAATTTATATTACAATAAGACTAGATGAAGGAGATGTTTGCTATATGTTATTGATGAACTTAACACCCCAGACAGTTTGTACTGAGTTAAAACCATTTTTAAACTTGTTAGGTATGCTTATTACAGCTGTTAAGATAATTATTCCAATATTATTAATTTTATTTGGTATGTTAGATGTTGGTAAAAGTGTTGTTGCTGGTAAACCAGAAGAAATAACTAAGAATATTAAAAGCTTTGCATTCCGTGCCCTTGCTGCTGTATTGATTTTCTTTATCCCATCAATTGTTGGGTTAATTATGCAAACTGTAGCAGAAACTGGTGATGCAGATGCTAAAGGTTGGGAAACGTGTAAGGAAAATTTGTATTTGAATTAGGTAATATTTTTTGCAAATATTACTTTTTTTATGATATAATTTTTTTATTAGAGGTGGCTTAATGAAAAAGAATATTTTATATGTTATCTTTTCTTTTTTCTTTATTTCTATAGCCATTTTTTCTTGTAATCATGATGTTTATGCAGAAGATTTGACTATGTCTAGTGGAGAAAGGCGAAATTTTACATCGAGTACTAGTGGGTGTAAGTCTACTAATCCTACTTGTGTTAGTGCTAATGGATCTTCTAATTATGTCGGAAATTATAGTTGTAATGTGATTGCTTCGGGAGATAATTGTACAGCAGTTGTAACTGTTGGGCCTACTGTTTATAATATTACCGTAGGTGATCCTTCCCAGGCTGAAGATGTTACTCCTTCCGAAGAAATTGATGTTACTTTGACGGAAGAAGAAAGTGTTACTTACACGAGTGGAAGTTCAGTATGTACTTCAGATAATCCTAGTTGTGTTGTTGTTAATTCTTCGTCTTTGTATAATGGGGGATACTCTTGTCAACTTACGGCGGTAAAAGGGGATTGTAGTGCTAATGTTACTATTGGATCAGGTAATGGCATAAAACTTGTTCATGTTAATACGAATGCAAAAACTCATTGGTGGGATCGAACTGAAGGTGAGGAAGCTGATAATTCAACGAATAATGATGGAACATTAACTTGTGATTATATCTTCGGTGATTATAATGACCCAGAGTATTTCGGCTATTACTTAGCTAAATTATTGGAAGTTATTAAATTTGCTGGGCCTATTCTTGTTGTAATGATGACAATAGTTGATTTAATCAAAGTTTTAACTAGTGGTAAAAACGATGAATTAACTAAGTTTGTTGTTAAAACTATTAAAAGAGTTATATATGCCGTTTTATTGTTTATGATTCCAAGCCTACTCGATTGGGCATTTAAGTTAGTTGGAATTTATGGTATTTGTGGTGTTAGTTAGGAGGTGTGATTCATGTATTTGATGTTTAACTTTGGACAGGCTATATTTGGTGCCCTTGGTGATCTTGTTGAAAGAATTTTTACCCATATCTTTTTGTTTATCGATACATTTGTTTACTGGTTAATCAATTTAGCTTATCAGACTTTTTTAGCTGTTAGTCAGATTCGAATCTTTAATAGTCAAGATTTATATGATTTGTCTCAAAGGATTTATATCATAATTGGTGTAGTTGCTTTATTTTTAGTTGCTTATGCCTTATTATTGGCAATAATAAACCCCGATAATAATAATAAAGATCGGTCATTAGGTAAAGTTATTCCTAATATTGCTTTAGCTATTATTGGTATTGCTATTGTTCCATCAGCTTTTAATATTATGTATGATGTTCAGCATGCTATCTTATGTGGCAATGTAATTCCAAAATTAGTTCTTGGCAATGCTTATAGTGATGGATTTGATGTCGAACAAACTGATTCAAACCAAATTGGTGCCCAGATGGCTACTTTACTTTTCAAGTCATTTTTCTATCCTCTTGATAAAAATGGGGAACCCGTTGATATATCGCAAACACCGGAAGCTGCGGCCAATATTTATGAAAATGACTGTGATGGGGCTGATTGCTTAACCCTTGAGCAAGCTTATGCTCAGATTGAGGCTGGTGAACCATTTAGCATTTTACGAAAATTTTCGGATGCTGTAGTCGATGAAGAAATTAATTATATCTTTATTATTTCAACTATTGCTGGTGGTTTTTGTGTCTATGTTTTAGCATCATTATGTTTAGATATGGCTTTGCGTGCTGTTAAACTATCTTATTTACAAGTAATCGCTCCTTTACCAATTTTAACGATTATAATTCCGGGTCAAAAGAAAGTATTTTCTAATTGGCTAAAGAAAACGATAAGTTGCTTTGTTGAAGTGTTTACCCGCTTATTTGCCGTTATATTTGTAGCTTATATTATGCGTACTCTCGATAGTGTTTATGACATGTTCTTTGGTACAGGAGGAGCATATTGTGGAGAAATTGGCTTTGTCGTATTGTTACTCGTTAAGGCTGCTACTATTGTTGGTTTATTCTGGTTTATTAAAACCGCTCCTAAATTTGTAACGGAAGTGACTGGTTTAGATAGTAAAGGATTCAAACTTGGTGTTAAGGATAAATTTGCAGAATCAGGAATGTTCCAAGCAATGGGTGCAATGGGTGCTGCTACTACTGGTGCTGTTCAAAATGCTCTTAATAAACAAGGTTCATTACTTTCTAAAGGATTCAGTGCTTTAGCTGGTGCTGGGAGTGGTTTAGCTCGTGGATATGCTGCTAATAGAGGTTCTAAAAATTTTCACGATGTAGCTAGTAGTACGAGTAGAGCTGCTAATGATGTTGCAACAGCAAGAATTAAAAGAGAGTATTATCGCAACACTCATGGAGGAAATTTAGCTGGTGTTGTAGCTGGTCATGTTGGCGATGTTGGTAAATCGATAAGTGAATGGGCACATGGTACTGGTAAAGGTGCTCAAAATGCTCAAGCAGATATTTTAGATAAAATAAAGAAGTATTATGATACAATTACTGATGCTGCCGATAAAGATAGTGGTATAAAAGCTTTAACTGCTGCTTATGAAGGTCAAATGACGCGTATTAAAGAATCTAAAGCTTATACTCAACAAGAAATTGATAATTATAAAAATAATAGGAATCAAACAATTGCTAATTATGATCAACGAATAGCAGCTGAAAAAGATGCTGTTAAGGCTCAACAACTTCGTAATGAAAAGAATGATTTTGTTTTAAAGTCTAAAGATGAACTTACTAACATGCAAAATAATACATTGGATATGAAACGTCAAAATTTAGAAACATTGCAAAAAGAATTGGACAATCAGAAATCTGATTTGCGTGCTAAGGTAATTGATAGTCTTGTTGCTAAAAAAGATCCGGTTATGTTACACCACTTAAAGAATTATACCGAAGCCATTGCCTCTAACCGTGCTTTAGTAGATTCAGCATTAAAAGAATTCTTCCCTAATGACTATGCAAATTTATCTGGTATGATTTCTGCCCAAGGTATTTCTCAGTTAGTTGATTCAATTAATCAAGGTCAAGGATTTGATGGTAATAGTCTTGGTGGCATAGCTAAAAAAATTGGCTCTGGTTCTGGTAAAAAAGCAACATCACTACGCGTTGAACAAGCTAAAAAAGATGGTGGAAAGAAATAGAATAAGGAGGATATTATGCAAAACTTTTTAATCCCTGCTAATAGTAAGAAGTCAAAATTAATATTTGGTTTCTTTACTCCAATTGATTTAGCAGTCTTTGGAACGGGGGCAGGTATTACTTTATTATTGTTAATTATAATTAGTTCTAATAGTATTAATCAAATAGTATTATTATGTTTACCTTTAATAATTTCATTATTCTTAGTAATGCCGGTTCCTAATTATCATAATGTAATGACATTTATTGGTAATATACTAAGTTATTTTAGTGCTAAAAATCCAAGGGAGTATATATGGAAGGGTTGGTGTGTTAAAGATGTCTACGGCAAAGATAGAGAAGAGTGAAACTAATTATAAATATTGTGAAGATTGGTTACCTGTTAAAAATATTGTTAATGGAATGATTCAGTTGGAGGATGGATATTTTGTTTGTGGGGTAAAAATTCAACCTCGTAACATCTTTATTATGGATGCTGGTTCGCAAAACAACATTATTGTTCAATTACGTAACTTTTATAATACGATTGATTTTGAATTTTGGCTTATAATCGCTGATCGACCAGTTGATATTGCTCCTTATTTAGCTCAGTTACAAATCTTATATCAAAAGTCAAATAATAATATTACCCGTAAACTTATAATGCAAGATATTAATAAGGCTAATGCTTTTATGGGGGCAGAATATAATGTTGTTGATACAGAGTATTTTATCCTCTTCAAAGAAAAGAGAATCGATATTATTCAAAAACGTTTAAGAACATTGATTACCGGATTAGCTAATTGCGGCTTGAATTCGATGCAAGTTTCGAATGGTGATTTAAGAATGATATTAGATAACTTTTTAAATGGTGGGGTTAGTACTAATTTTGGGACGGTGATGATTTAATGCTTAACTTAAAAAGTGAATTAGCTCCTAAGGGAATGAAATATAATATTACGGATTTTATTATGAGTGGTAAATATTGTACTATTTATACAATAATAAGTTTTCCTAAGTATATATCTCCAGGATATTTATCTGATTTAAGTAATATTAATGGAGTTAAAGTTGTGGCTAAACATATTCCGATTGAATTTAGTACAATGAGTAAAATGCTTAATAGAGAGATAGCTGATTTAAAACAAAGATATCAAAATGAAAATGATCGTACTATTCAAGAACGTATTAGACAAGATTATGAATCTTTAGAACAATTTGTTCAGATGTTAGCAGCTACTCAATCAAGAATATTTGATTTTCAATTACATTTAATGGTAGTTGGCGATTCGAAAGAAGATTTAGAAACAAAGAAAGTTAATCTTTTAAGTTTTCTTGATGCGATGGGAATGCGCGGAATTCCTTTAATGTTTGAACAAGAAAAAGTTTTAAAGTCAATCTTACCAATATTTCCTAAACAAGATTTAGAAGAAAGAATCGGAACTCCTATTCCATCACCAACAATAGCGGCGATGTATCCTTTTATTTTTGATAGTATTAAAGATATCGGTAATTCAACGTTACTTGGTGTTGATTACTCTGGTGGTGTTGTTTTATTTAATCAATTCTTATATGAAATAAAAAAAGAACATAATCGCAATAATGCCAATATGATAATTTTAGGTACTTCTGGTAGTGGTAAATCTACAGTTAGTAAGTTATTATTAAGATCACATATTAGAAACGGATATAAAGTTGTTGCTATTGATCCCGAAGGTGAACTTGAGGATATGGCTAAGTTCTTAGATGGAGATTTTCTAGATTTAGGAAAAGGCGGAGAATTTGGGATGATTAATCCTCTTGAAGTTGTTGCTGATGCTGATGAAGAAGATTTAGCACAGGGACTAGGATATACGGTTTTAACTAGAGCACTCCAATCTTTAAAAGCTTTTTTAAAGTATTATTCACCTGATATTGAAGAAGATGTTTTAACAATGTTTAGTGAAATTGCTCAAGATACATATAAAAGATTTAAGATAGATTATGATACAGATTTTTCTAAATTAACTAGTCAGGATTACCCAACTTTTGATGATATATATGCGACTATTAGAGGAAGATTACTTGCTATTCCTGAAAAGACTAGAGAAAAAGATATTTTAGAAAGATTAGAACTTAAAATAAGACCATTTACTAGAGAACTACGTTATTATTTTAATGGTCATACTACTTTAAATATTCAAAGTGATTTTGTAGTATTTAATATTCGCGAATTGATGAATAGTGATGAAAATATTCGTAATGCTATATTCTTTAATATTTTAAAGTACGCTTGGGGACTATGTTTGGATAAAACAGTAACTTCGGTATTAAGTGTCGATGAAGCTCATGTTTTATTATCTTCTCATAATGAATTAGGGGCAGAATTTTTAGCACAAATTCAAAGAAGATCGCGTAAGTATCGTAGTGGAACAATTATAATTACGCAACAACCAACAGATTTTGCAGCACCTAATCTAATTATGCATGGTAAAGCCATATTTGATAATGCTTCTTATTATTTAGTAATGGGATTAAAGAAACAAGCTGTTGATGATTTATCTAATTTAATTGATTTAACCGAAGCTGAAATGAATAATATCAAGTACTATAATCAAGGGCAAGGCTTATTTATATGTGGTTCTAGAAGAATGCAAATATACGTAATATGTACTCAAGAAGAATTAGATTCTTTTGGTACTGGTGGGGGCTTTTAGAATTAGTCTAAATTAATGTTTAGACTTTTTTTAAACTCTAATTTATGATAAAATTTACATAAGTAATGGTGGTGTTTTTATGGATGAAGAAAATAACAATCAAGCCCAGAAACAAGAACAAAACTCAAATCAACAAAATACAAATCCGCGTCTTGAAAAAGCCCGTAAAATAATAAATAATCCAATTACCAATACAGCTTTAAAACCTTTACAATCTAAAACAGGTCGTAAAATAATTAAGAATGCTGCTCCCGTTGTAGGTGCTGCAGTTGGAGGTCCAGCTGGAGCTGCTGCTGGTGAGGCTGTAAAAAAGGCATTAGATGATCCAAAGGTTGATAAGTTGGTTGGTGAAACGGCTAATACAATTGCGGATAATAATAAAAAAGATAATGACAGAAAAAAAGAAGAAAAAAATAGAGAAAATGCAAACACTGCCGCTAGTGATGAAAACGATGAATATACAATAGAAAATACCCGAATTCCTAAAGATAAAGTAAGAATGAGAACTGGAATTTTAGGAAGTCTGGGATCATTAATAGGGAAGAATAAAAAAAATAATGATACATCTGCTAATATTCCTAAA
>CALVXQ010000011.1 GCA_944371435.1 uncultured Bacilli bacterium | reverse complement strand
TTTAAGAGAATTTATTGGTGGTTCAATTTTTGAGGAGGAAAAATGATAAAAGTTGCAATAAATGGTTTTGGTCGTATAGGAAGATTAGCTTTTAGAGAAATAATTACCTCAGTGGGAATGGATTGTGTTGCTATCAATGATTTGTCAACTCCCGAAGAGTTAGCTTATTTACTAAAATATGATACTAATCATCGTAGTTTTCATGAAGATAAAATAAGTCATGATGACAATGGTATAATTATTAATAATCGTAAAAAGATTCAAGTATTTAGTGAGAAAGATCCAGCTAATTTACCTTGGCAAAAATTAGGTGTTGATTTAGTATTAGAGTGTAGTGGCAAATTTACTAAGTATGATGATGCTTATAAACATATCCAAGCTGGGGCTAAATGTGTTTTAATTTCGGCACCTGGTAAGGGCGAGATGAAAACTATTGTTTATGGGGTAAATGAAAATATTTTAGATGGCCAAGAAGAGATTGTTTCGGCAGCTTCTTGTACGACAAATTGTCTAGCTCCTGTTTTAGCAGTTTTAGAAAGTAATATTGGTATTAAAATGGGAAGTATGAGTACTATTCATGCTTATACTAATGATCAGGCAACTTTAGATATTGCTCATAAAAAAGGAATTTACGCTCGTCGTGGTCGTGCTTGTGCGCAAAATATTGTTCCGGCCTCAACCGGTGCTGCTAGTGCTATTAGCAAGGTAATACCTAGTTTAGATGGCAAACTTGATGGTATGGCTTTTCGAGTTCCCGTAAGTTGTGGTTCAATGATTGACTTGACTTTAGAATTAGCCAAAGAAGTTAGTATCGAAGAAATAAATAATTTATTAAAAGAAAATGCTAATGAGGTATTAAGAGTTACTAGTGATCCTATTGTTTCTAGCGATGTTATCGGTAAGAAATGTGGTTCGTTAGTTGATCTACTTTCCACCAAAGTTTTGGCAACAGCTAATGGTCAATTAGTTAAAATCGTAGCTTGGTATGATAATGAGATGGGTTATACGGCCCAGATGATGCGTACTGCTAGATACTTGATGCAAAAAAAAGGAATACAGTAGTGGTGTATTCCTCGTAAAAGAAAATAATAAATGGAAAATCTCTATTATGCCCAAAAAGTTAGGGGTTGTATATGGTAAAAAAGCATAATAGATTGGGTTCAGGTTAAAGTGTCTAAATGTCCTGAACCGTTTTAAAAATATCATATATTAGAAGTTATGTCAAAAAACTAAATTAGCTAGTATTAGAATAGTTTTAAGTAAATATCTTAATTATATATTTATTAATTGAGTTAAAATATCCAAAATTGTTTAATAAATATAAAGATATTATCTATTTTGGTAATTTTTTGTAAAAATTAAAAAAATTAAATTTAGTATTGAATTAAATTAATATCTGGTGTATACTTGTTAAACGTGACAAAGGAGGCAAGATATTAGATGGCACAATTAAAACAAGAATATAATATTGTAGCATCGGTAGTTGCATTACTTAATATCGTTAATTCTAAGTTAAATGATGCTATTTCAAATAACGATGAAAAACTAATTGAACAATATCAGATTCAACGTCAAGAATTATTAAATAAGCTTATTAATTCTAATTTCTATGATTTTACAACTGCAGCGATTGGAATAGATCGTGCTGGTAATTTGGCTTTGCTTTTAAGTTCTAATGATAATAATGATTTTTCTCATGCCACTAGTTTTTTACGGATAATTCATCAACTTAATATGAAATTATCTGAAGACCAAGAGTCAGAATACTGTCGAATAATTAAGGAAAATCCAGCATTATTGGCAGCTAAGTGTTTTGAGATTGCTAATTCAGCATCAGCAGTTGGTTTAACTATCATGCAAGCATTTAGTGGTTATTTAATCACTTATCTACCTAATGAATTGACACAAGCTCAGAGACAAGAAATAGAATTTTTAGTTAATAATTATAATAAGTTATTAATGAATGATAACCCTAAACCTTTTTCAGTTGTATGTAATGATGAATATTCTTCTGAAATGAATAGAACTGAACTTGCCGGGTATTTGAGTTCCATTCCTGCTGAACAAAAAGAATCTCATGTTATCAAGTAAGTGTTAAATAGACTTACTTTTTTTCTTTAAAATATTTATTATTGTTTATAATATATAGTAGGTGGTTTAAAAAATGTTTAAAAATATTAATGAAGCAGATTTACGCGATAAAACGGTTTTATTAAGAGTGGACTATAATGTTCCTATTCAAAATAATGAAATTTTAGATGATACTAAGATAAAGGCTTCTTTAAAAACAATTAATTACCTTTTAGAAAATAATTGTCGTATAATCATTTTATCGCATTTAGGTAAGATAAAAAGTGCTAAAGATAAAGAAAAGTATAGTTTAGAAGTAGTTGCTCAAAGATTAAATGAACTTGTCAATACTCAAGTTATTTTTTCACGTTATACACGCAGTCCTGAATTGGATTTAAAGGTAAAAACTCTAAACAACAAAGAAATTTTAGTTTTAGAAAATACCCGTTTTGAAGATTATCCTAATAAATTAGAAAGTAATTGTGATTTAGGACTTGCGGAATATTGGGCTAGTTTAGCTGATGTTTTTGTGATGGATGCTTTTGCAACATCGCATCGTCGTCATGCTTCAACTTATGGAATCGCCAAGTTTATTCCAAGTTATTTAGGATTTTTAGTTTTAGAGGAAGAGAAGATGTTAAATACTTATGTATTACATCCCGAAGGAACTTTTACTATTATCATGGGTGGTTCTAAAATTGAAGATAAAATCTTATTAATGGAAAAGTTATTATCTAAATGTAATTACATGCTGGTTACTGGTGGTTTGGCTAATAGTTGTCTAAAAGCTCTTGACTTAAATGTAGGGACTTCTTTAGCAACTGATGATGCAGCTACTTTAGAAAGAATAAAGGATATGTTGGTTCGTTATAAGGATAAAATTTCCTTACCCCTAGATGTAATTGTAAGTAAAAGTTATGCTGAAGAAAATGTTGATGTAAAAAATGTTAATGAATTAGATCAAGAAGATTATATTGGGGATATTGGTCCTAAAACAATTCGCAAATATAGAGGAATAATTGCTAATTCTGATGTTATCTTCTTAAATGGAACTTGTGGTATTTATGAAGATAAACGTTTTTCTAATGGCACCTTAGAATTATTAGAAATATTAAAAGAGTCTAACAAGAAAGTTATCTGCGGCGGTGGAGATGCTTTAAGTGCAATTAAAAAGTTTAACCATGAACATGATTATACATATTTATCTACAGGTGGCGGTGCTACTTTAGATTACATAATCAATGAAAAAATGGCAATTATCGATTAAAATTCTTTTATTTGACAGAAATCGACAATGTCTAACAAAAAAATATCTGGTATTTTAGGATATATGTAGTTATAATTTATTTATGTAGTACTTATAAGGAGATAAAATGAAAAATGTAATTAATGT
This sequence comes from uncultured Bacilli bacterium, assembly GCA_944371435.1. GTDB lineage: Bacteria > Bacillota_I > Bacilli_A > RF39 > UBA660 > CAG-605. The sequence goes on along the minus strand of CALVXQ010000011.1, from coordinate 17,130 downwards.
TTTAGTAGTAGATAATGAAAAATCTATTAAAATGATTAAGGAGTATTTCAGTAGTAAAAATAATTCTGTTGTAAGTATTAAGTATGAAGCTACCGATGGTATGAAAGCTTTAGATATTCTAAAACAATATCATGACGATATCGAAGTTATTGTCTTAGATACAATTTTACCATCTTTAGATGGGTTTGGTATTTTAAAATATTTGAAAAATAAAAATTTTAATTGTAAGACGATTATTTATTCTAATTTTGATAATGCCCATTATATAGATGCTTTATCAAATTATGATATATCTTTTTTCCTATATAAAAATGTTGATTTAAAAATTTTAGAAGAAAGAATTATTGATAGTACTATTTTGCCTACTAGTAAAAGAGTTAATAATAGTCAATCGTTAACTAAAGGTTTATCAAAGTTATTACATGATTTAGGAATGCCTAGTCATATAAAAGGATATCAGTATATTCGTGATTCTATCGAGTTAATGTATAATAATTCGGATTATTTAGGAGGAATTACAAAAGGTGTATATCCATATATCGCCGAAAAATATAATACAACGGCATCACGGGTTGAAAGAGCAATTCGTCATGCGATTGAAGTTAGTTGGACTCGCGGAGATTATGAATTGATGGAAGAAATTTTTGGTCATTCTGTTGATTATGATCGTGCTAAACCAACTAATTCAGAGTTTTTAGCAACTATTACCGACAAATTAGCTATTGATAATAAAGTAAAATTACCATAATATTACGAAAATTAATCTTTCGTAATTTTTTTTCTTGTGCTAAACTTATATTATGGGAAGATGGTATGAATGAAAAAAGTTTTAACAATAGTTTTAGATGGTTTTGGCCTTCGTAAGAATTTAACTGGTAATGCTGTTAAGTTGGCTAATATGCCAACATTTCGCCGTTTATGGAATGATTATCCCCATTGTCAGTTATTAGCTAGTGAAGAGGCCGTTGGTTTAGAAAAAGGTCAAATGGGCAATAGTGAAGTTGGACATATGACTATTGGGGCCGGTAGATTAATTAAGCAAAATTTTATGCAAATTAATGACTTATTTAAAAGTGGAGATATATATCAGAATAGTACTTTTCAAGATTTAGTAAAATATGCTAAAGATAGCAAAAAGCCAATCCATTTAATGGGATTAACTTCTGATGGCAAGATTCATTCTCATATTGGATTTATTGAAATGATGATTGAGGCTTTACATAAGGAAAATATAAGTAATGTTTATTTACATGCTATTACTGATGGAAGAGATACTTCGCCAACTGTAAGTTATAAATATTTAAAAGAGGTTGATGATTTACTTCGTAAGTATAATATGGGCTATTTAGTTAGCGTTTGTGGTCGTTATTATGCTATGGATCGTGATAAAAAGTGGGAACGTACTAAGATATATAGTCAATTGGTTACGGAAAATGTTGGGAGTAAGGTTAATGATTTAAAAGAAGCAATTGAATTTTGCTATCAAAAGAATGTGACTGATGAATTTTTGCCTCCTATGATAGTTAATTCTGGTAAGACAATTTGTGATGGTGATATATTACTATGGTTAAATTATCGTCCTGACCGAGCTAAACAAATTTTAACGGTTTTAACAGATAATAGTTTTAATGAATATCCAACTACTCATTTTAATAATCTGCATTGTTATACTTTCTATCCAATTGAAGAAGCTAAAAATTCTCGACATTTCTTGGAAATGCCTGATGTTCAAAATTCATTAGGAGTATATTTATCGACACTTGGGCTTTCGCAAGCACGGATTGCGGAAACAGAAAAATATGCCCATGTTACTTATTTTTTTGATGGTGGTAAAGAATTAAAATTAGATAAATGTGATCGTTTTCTAATTCCATCTCCAAAAGTAGCAACTTATGATTTGAAACCTAGTATGTCAGCATTAGAAGTAACAGCTCGTTGTCTAGATTGTTTAGATAAAGATTATGACTTTATTTTTATGAATTTTGCTAATCCGGATATGGTTGGACACACTGGTAATTTAAAAGCGGTTATTAGCGCGCTAGAAACTATTGATGGATGTTTAGAAAAAATCATGGTTGCTGCCAAGGAAAATTATTATACTGTTATTATTTTAAGTGATCATGGCAATTGTGATGAAATGATTGATGATGATGGTAATATTTGTACTACTCATTCTCTTTATCCAGTACCATTTATTATTACTGATAAGAAAGTAAAGTTAGAAAATGGCAATTTAACGCAAGTGGCACCGACAATATTAAAATATATGGATATTGCATTGCCAAAAGAAATGAAAGATACAAAACCACTAATAATTGATTAGTTTATTTTGACCTCGTCTTCGATTAGAGAACGAGGTTTTAATTATATATTACTGCTCAGACATTAAATAGTGGATTAAAAAAATTCACTGTTTTTTTTGTATAATTTTTATTTAAAATTTATATAAAAAAGGCTTGCATTTTTAATTAATATTTGATAGTATTTTAGCTGTATGACTGCAAAGATGTGCGAGGTTGCTGATACACTAGGCAAAGTTGATTGAATAAATTAACTTTTTATAGTGCAAGCAGGTAATTCGTTACGGAGCAAGTCTATACTGGATATAGGCGAAAGGAGGACAATTAAATGTCAAAAATTCGTATTAATCTTAAAGCATATGATCATCGTTCAATTGATTTAGCTGCTGGAAAGATTGTCGAAACTGTAAAAAGAACTGGGGGAGTAATTTCTGGTCCTATTCCTCTTCCTACTGATATTGAAAAAATAACAGTATTAAGAGCTGTACACAAAGATAAAGATGCTCGTGAGCAATTTGAAAGTCGTACTCACAAGAGACTTATTGATATTAAAGAACCTAGTAAAGAAACTATTGAAGCATTATCTCACTTAGATTTACCAAGTGGAGTTGCTATCAATATTAAGCAATTATAATAATGGAGGAAAAAATGAAAGGAATCTTAGGACGTAAAGTCGGAATGACTGAAGTCTTCACTAAAGAAGGTAAAGTTATTCCTGTCACAGTAATTGAAGTTGAACCAAATAAAGTAATGCAAGTTAAAACTGTTGAAACCGATGGTTACAACGCAATTCAATTGGGCGTTTGTGACAAAAAGGAGAAAAACGCCACTAAAGCTAGCATTGGCCATGCTAAAAAAGCTAATGCAACTCCTAAGCGCTTCTTAAAAGAAATAAGAGATTATGATGGCTCTTATAACTTAGGAGACACTATTGATGCATCTATATTTACTGTAGGTGAGGTAGTAGATGTAACAGGTACAAGTAAAGGTCATGGAACTCAAGGTGTTATTAAAAGACATGGCCAAGCTTCTGGACCTTCAGCTCATGGTTCTCGTTATCATAGAAGACCTGGTTCAATGGGTACTATGAGACCAATGCGTGTATTACCAGGTAAAAAATTACCAGGTCATATGGGTGTTGATACTGTTACTATTCAAAATTTGATGGTAGTAGATGTTAATGCTGCTGAAAATTATATTTTAGTAAGCGGAAATGTTCCAGGCCCTAAAAAATCTTTAGTTTTAATAAAATCAGCTGCTAAGAATGAAAGAAAAGCAGAGAATGTTGAATTAGTTACTTACGAAGATAAAAGTAAGCAAAATGAAGCTTCAACAGAAAACATTCCAGAAGCTAAAGAGGAAAACCAAGAGAATTAATTTTTTCTAGAAAGGTGATCTAAAATGGCAAAAGTAGAAGTTAAAAATATTAATAATGAAAAAACTAAAGATTTAACATTAAATGCAAAGGTTTTTGGTATTGAAGTAAACGAAAATGCTGTTAAAAAGGCAATCGATTTACAACTTGCTGCATCAAGACAAGGAACTGCTAAAACTAAAAATCGCGCTGAAGTTTCTGGTGGTGGTAAAAAACCATGGAGACAAAAAGGAACAGGTAGAGCTCGTCAAGGTTCTATTCGTGCTACACAATGGCGTGGTGGTGGAATCGCTGGTGGCGTAACTCCACGTGATTATACATTTAAAATTAATAGAAAAGAAAGAAATTTAGCTCTTAAGAGTGCATTAACTATAAAGAATAATGAAAAAGCAATCATTGTTGTAGATTCATTAAACTTGAAATCTTCTAAGACTGCAGAAGTAAAAGATATAATTAAAAATATGGAATTAAGCGGTAAAGTCTTATTTATAACTGCAGAAGAAAACGAAAATTTATATTTAGCAACAAGAAATTTAGGATATGCATATACATTATTAGCTGATGAAATAAACTGCTTTGATTTAATTAATGCTGATAAAGTGGTAATTGAAGAAGAAGCTGTTAAAAAGATTGAGGAGGCACTTAAATAATGAAAGATTATACTGACATAATAATTGCACCTGTAATAACAGAAAAAAGTATGTATGCCAAAGAAAAAAATGTATACACTTTTAAAGTTGCTAAGAGTGCCAATAAAATTGAAATAAAAAATGCTATTGAAAAGTTATTTGGTGTAAAAGTTAAAAGCGTAAATACATTAAATACTAAAGCAAAAGATAAAAGGGTAGGACGCTATACAGGCAAAACAAAGACTTATAAAAAGGCTTTTGTTACTCTTGAAGATGGCTCTAAAATAGAATATTAGGATAGGAGTGAAGATTATGCCAATAAAAAAATATAACCCAACAAGTAATGGACGTCGTGGTATGTCTACACTTGCTAATACAGAGATTACTACTACAAAACCAGAAAAATCTTTGTTAGTAAAAAAGACTAAAACTGGTGGAAGAAATAATCAAGGTAGAATGACCGTACAACATATTGGTGGCGGTGCTAAACAAAAATATAGAATTATTGATTTTAAAAGAAATAAGATTGGTATTACTGGCCGTGTAGCTACTATTGAATATGATCCAAATCGTAATGCTAATATTGCTTTAATTAATTATCTAGATGGTGAAAAACGTTATATAATTGCTCCTAAAGATTTAAAAGTAGGTATGATTATTGAAAATGGCAAGGATGCTGATATAAAAGTAGGTAATGCTTTACCACTTGAAAATATTCCTGTTGGTACTGTTATTCATTGTATCGAATTAAAACCTGGTAAAGGAGCTGAACTTGCTCGTAGTGCTGGTACTAGTGCTCAAATTCTTGGCCGTGAAGGTAAATATGTAATGGTAAGATTACAATCTGGTGAAACCAGAAAAATCTTAGGTAGTTGTATGGCTACAATCGGAGTTGTTGGAAATGAAGATTACGAACTTGTAAATCTTGGTAAAGCTGGTCGTAAACGTCATATGGGAATTAATCCAACAAACCGTGGTTCAGTAATGAATCCTAATGACCATCCACATGGTGGTGGTGAAGGCCGTGCTCCTGTTGGTCGCAAAGCACCGATGACGCCTTGGGGTAAACCTGCACTAGGCTTAAAGACTAGAAAGAATAAGAAAGCATCTGACAAGCTAATTGTTAGTCGTAGAAAAAAATAGGAGGAAATAGATGGCAAGAAGTTTAAAAAAAGGACCTTATGTATTTGATAGATTATTAAAAAAGGTTCAAGAATTAAATAAAAATGGTAAAAAAGAAGTTATTAAGACTTGGTCACGTCGTTCAACAATTTTCCCTGATTTTGTCGGACATACAATAGCAGTTCATAATGGCAAGGAATTTATCCCTGTTTATATAACAGAAGAAATGGTTGGACACAAGCTTGGCGAATTTGCTCAAACTCGTAAATTTGGTGGCCATGCTGGTCAAAAGTAGGAAGGATTAATTAGATATGGAAACTTATGCAATACATAAAGGTGCAGAAGTAGCTCCTCGTAAAGCAAGAATGACTCTTGATTTGATTAGAGGAAAAGATGTACAAACTGCACTTGGTATTTTAGCAAATACTAATACAAAGGCTAGTCGTTTAATTAGCAAGGTTTTAAATTCAGCAATAGCTAATGCTGTAAATAATAAGGGTGCAAATGAATCTGATCTAGTTATTTCTGAATGCTATATTAATCCAGGAAAGACTCGTAAAAAGATTCGCTTTGGTAGTCGTTCAAATGTTGACCGCCATGATAGACGTACTAGTCATATAACTATAAAAGTTAGTGATTCTGTGAAGGAGGCAAAATAATGGGACAAAAAGTTAGTCCAATTGGATTAAGAATTGGTGTTAATAAAGATTGGGAATCAAAGTGGTTTTCTAATAGTAAAGATTATGCTAAATACTTAAATAATGATATTAAAATTCGTAACTTTTTAGCAAAAGAATTAAAGGAAGCTGCTGTTGCCTCTGTAACAATTGAAAGAAAAAATAATAAATGTGATGTAACTATTAAGTCTGCTAAACCAGGAGTTATCATTGGTAAGGGCGGCGAAGACATCGAAAAATTAAGAAACAAATTAAAAAAATTAGTTGGGGAAGATATTTACTTATCAATAGTTGAAGTAAAGAATCCTGATTTGAATGCTCAAATAGTAGCTCAAAATATAGCTTTACAAATTGAAGCACGTGCGCCTTTTAGAAGTGTTCAAAAACGCGCTATTAGAAATACTATGAAAGCTGGTGCTAAGGGTATCAAAACTTTAGTTTCAGGCCGTGTTGGTGGTGCTGAAATGGCTAGAAGTGAAGGATATACTGAGGGAACAGTACCACTTCATACAATAAGAGCTGATATTGATTATGGTACAGCTGAAGCTTTAACTACTTATGGTATTATAGGCGTTAAAGTTTGGATTTATAAAGGTGAAATTCTTCCTACTAAAAAACAAGAAAAGAAGGGAGAGACTTTAAATGTTAATTCCAAAAAGAACTAAATATCGTAAGCCACAAAGATTAACTTATGATGGCCATGCTAAAGGTAATACCGAATTACATTTTGGTGAATATGGTTTAATGGCTAAAGAAGGAGCATGGATTAGTGCTCGTCAAATTGAAGCAGCTCGTATCGCTATGACTCGTTATATGAAACGTGGCGGAAAAGTTTATATTAATATTTTCCCTCATTTAGCTTTAACTAAGAAACCTCTTGAGACTCGTCAAGGTACAGGAAAAGGTAATGTTGAGGATTGGGTTGCAGTTGTTAAAAAAGGTAAAATTATGTTTGAAGTTGGTGACATTGATGAGGCATCAGCTCGTGAAGCTTTACGTCTTGCTTCACATAAATTACCTGTTACTTGCAAATTTGTAAAGAAAGAAGGTAATTCTAATGAAAGTTAATGAGTTAAGAAAATTAACTACTGAAGAGCTTAATAAGAAAATTGCTGAAGAAAAAAGAGAATTATTAGATTTGAGAATTAAACAGTCTAATGGTAGTTTAGAAAAACCTTTTAAGATTCATGAATTAAGAAAAGATGTAGCTAGAATGAAGACTATCATTCGTGAAAGAGAATTATCAGAAGGAGGAGAAAATTAATGAAAGATGAAACTAAAAGAGCAGAATTAACTGGTAAAGTAGTATCTGCAAAATGTGATAAAACTATTACTGTTTTAGTTGAAACTTATAAAAATCATCCACTTTATGGTAAAAGAGTTAAATATTCTAAGAAATATGTAGCTCATGATGAAAACAATGAAGCAAAAGAAGGAGATACAGTTAGAATTGCATCTACTAGACCATTATCTAAAACTAAAAGATATACTCTAGTTAAAGTAGTTGAAAAAGCTGTAGTCTTATAGGAGGTCTCATTATGATAATGCAAGAAAGTAGATTAAAAGTTGCTGATAATTCAGGACCAAGAGAATTACTTGTAATTAGAGTAATGGGCGGTTCAAAAGTTAAATATGGAAATATCGGTGATATTGTAATCGGAACAGTAAAGAAAGCTATTCCTAATAGTAATATTCCCGAAGGTAAAGTAGTAAAAGCTGTTATTGTCAGAAGTGTTGAAGGGGTTAGAAGAAAAGATGGCTCTTATATTAAATTTGATGACAATGCTTGTGTTTTGATTAAGGATGATAAAAGTCCAGTTGGTACAAGAGTTTTAGGACCAGTAGCACGTGAACTTCGTGATAAAGATTTTATGAAGATAGTTTCACTTGCTAACGAAGTTTTATAGGAGGTTAGTGAATATGAAGATTAAAGTTGGCGATCAAGTCAAGGTAATTGCTGGTAAAGAAAAAGGCAAAGAAGGAAAAGTTATTAAGACATTAAAAAATGAAGAAAAAGTTGTTATTGAAGGTCTTAATAAGATAAAAAAACACTTAAAACCAAGATATACTGGTCAAAATGGAACAATCGAAGAGGTTGAAGCTCCAATTCATGTATCAAATGTAAAAAAGATTGAAGAAACACAAAAGACTAAAAAAGCAAAAACTACAAGTAAAAAGAGCGAAAAGAAAGCTAGTTAGGAGAAATTATGAGTAATTTAAAAGAATTATATAATAAAGAAATAACTGCTTCTTTGATGAAAGAATTTAACTATAGTTCTAAAATGGAAGTTCCTAGATTAGAAAAAATAGTTGTAAATATGGGGGTTGGGGAAGGATCTCATGAACCTAAATATATTGAAGAAGCTGTAAAAGACTTAGAAGCAATCACTGGTCAACATCCTGTAGTAACAAGAGCTCGTAAATCAATTGCTGGCTTTAAGTTAAGAGAAGGTCAACCAATTGGATGTAAGGTTACACTACGTGGTGCGGCTATGTACAATTTTATGGATAAATTAATAAAAATTGCCCTTCCTCGTGTAAGAGATTTTAGAGGTATTTCTAAAACAGCATTTGATGGTAGAGGAAATTATACTTTAGGTATTAAAGAACAATTAATTTTTCCAGAAATCGATTATGATCAAGTATTAAAAGTAATGGGTATGGATATTGTATTTGTTACTACGGCCAAAACAAATGAAGAAGCATTACACTTGTTAAGTGCATTTGGTCTTCCATTTAGAAAGTAAGTTAGAGGAGGAAATATTTTATGGCAAAAACTAGTATGGTTGTAAAACAACAAAGAAAACCAAAGTTTTCAACACGCAGTTACACTAGGTGTGAAAGATGTGGACGTCCTCATGGCGTACTTAGAAAATATGGACTATGTCGTATTTGTTTTAGAGAATTAGCAAATAAAGGTCAAATACCTGGCGTAAAGAAGTCAAGTTGGTAGGAAAGGAGGAATTTTAATGGTACAAGATAATATAGCAGATATGCTAACAAGAATGCGTAATGCTTTACAAATGCGTTATGATAAGGTAGTTGTTAATGGAACTAAAATGACTTTAGCTATTGCTGAAATACTAAAGAATGAAGGTTTCATTACAGATTATGAATATGAAAAGAATATTACTGGTGATAAACTAACAATTATTCTTAAATATGGTGAAAAGAAAGAAAAAGTAATAACTGGTTTAAAAAGAATTTCAAAATCAGGATTACGTGTATATGCCAAAGCAGATGAAATTCCTCGTGTTTTAAATGGACTTGGAATTGCAATTATTTCTACATCTAAAGGATTAATGACTGATAAGCAGGCTAGAGAAAATAATCTAGGAGGAGAAGTACTTGCCTATATTTGGTAAGGAAAATTAATTTATGAGTAGAATTGGTAATAGACAATTAGTTATTCCTGAAGGTGTAAATGTTACTGTAGAAAATGATGTTGTTACTGTAAAAGGACCTAAAGGAGAATTAAAGTTAAATATTAAAAAACCTATTAATGTAGAAATAAAAGATAATTTGGTATTAACTAAAAGACCAAATGATATTAAAGAAACTAAACAATTACATGGAACAATAAATTCTTTAATTAACAATATGATTAAAGGAGTAACTGAAGGATTCAGTAAATCTTTAGAAGCAGTTGGCGTTGGTTATAGATTTAATGTTGCTGGTAAGAAAATAAGCATTAGTGCTGGTTTTTCACATCCAGTTGAAGTTATTGTTCCTGATGATTTAGAAGTAAAACAAGAAAGCAATACTGAGATTACTATCTCTGGTATTGATAAACAAAAAGTAGCAGAATTTGTAGCTAACATTCGTAAGATAAGACAACCAGAACCTTATAAGGGTAAAGGTATTAGATATAAAGGCGAAGTAGTTAGACGCAAAGAAGGAAAGAAAGCAGCTAAATAGGGTAAGGAGATAATGTTATGATAAAGAAGAAATCAAATAATGATATGCGTAAAATTAGACATGCTAGAGTTCGTAACAAGATTAGTGGTACTAGTGAATGTCCAAGATTAAACGTATTTAGATCAAATAACCAAATTTTTGCTCAAATAATTGATGACGAAAAACAAACTACCTTAGTTAGCTCTTCATCAGTCGAGTTGAAAATTAAAAATGGCGGTAATATCGAAGGCGCTAAAGAAGTAGGTAAAGATATTGCACTTAAAGCTAAAAAAGCAAAAATTAATAAAGTCGTTTTTGATAGAGGTGGATACCTTTATCATGGTCGTGTAAAAGCTTTAGCAGAAGCAGCACGTGAAAACGGATTAGAATTCTAAGAGGGAGGATATTATGCCAAAAAGAGAAACTGAAACAAAGAAGAATATGCTTGAAGATCAAGTTATATCAATTGGTCGTGTTACAAAAGTAACAAAAGGCGGTAGACATTTTAGATTTTTAGCTACTGTTGTAGTTGGAAATAGAAAAGGCTTAGTTGGCTTAGGTAGTGGAAAGTCAAATGAAGTTCCTGAAGCTATTAAGAAGGCTTTACAAGCTGCAAATAAGAATGTAATTAAAGTATCTTTGGTAGATAATAGAACAATTCCTCATGAAATTATTGCCAAAGTTGGTCGTGCTGAAGTATTATTAAAACCAGCTAAAAAAGGTACTGGTTTAATTGCTGGTGGTGCGGCTCGTGCAGTCTTAGAACTTGCAGGAGTTAAAGATGCTGTATCTAAATCACTAGGATCAAATACTAAAGTAAATGTTGCTAAAGCAACTTTAGAAGCATTAAAATGTCAAAGAACTGCTGAACAAGTAGCTGAATTAAGAGGAAAGAAAGTAGAGGAATTATAATATGAAGTTACATGAATTAAATGCTCTACCAGAAGCTAAATCAAAAAAAAGAGTTGGTCGTGGACCTGGATCAGGAATGGGAAAAACTGCCACTCGTGGTCAAAAAGGTCAAAAATCTCGTAGTGGAGCTTCAATTGCCCCTTGGTTCCAAGGTGGTCAAACTCCATTATATAGAAGATTACCAAAAAGAGGCTTCAATAATGCTAGATATAGTGTTAGATATGCTACTATTAATTTAAGTGATTTAAATAAATTCTTTAAGGATGGAGACGTAGTTACTCCAGAATTATTAAAAGAAAAGGGTATAATAAAAAAACAATTATCTGGTGTAAAGGTTTTGGGCAATGGCAATCTTGAAAAGAAATTGACTATTAAAGCAAATAGATTTTCAATGACAGCTGTTGCTAAAATAGAGGCAGCAGGTGGCAAAACTGAGGTGATCTAATATGTTTGCTAGCATGAAGCAACTATTAAGTCCTTCAAATAAAGATTTAAGAAAACGTATATATTTTACTTTAATGTGCCTAGGTATTTTTTGCTTAGGTACGACAATAACTATTCCCTGGGCATCAGCGGTATATCAAGAATTAGGTTTTCTTGAAATATTTAACCTTATGTCTGGTGGTGGTTTAAGAAGCTTTTCAATATTTGCTTTAGGTGTATCACCTTATATTACAGCTTCTATCATTACCCAATTATTGCAGATGGATATAATTCCTTATTTTAAAGAGTTAAAAGAAGAGGGTTATACAGGTAGACAAAAGATAAATAGAATAACTAGATATCTGGGAATAATATTTGCTTTCTTACAAGCTTATATTTTAACTATTGTTTACATGCAAGGAATGGGAACATCAGAAATATTAAAAACATCTTTGGTTATGACAGCAGGAACATGTTTCTTATTGTGGATAGGAGATCAAGTAACATCTAAGGGAATAGGAAATGGAATGTCTTTATTAATAATGGCAGGTATTATTCAAAGTATGCCATCGATGTTTGTAACGACATTTCAAAGTTTAGTACTATCAGGTACTTATACAACTTTAATTGGTAGTTTATTATTTGCCCTATTTGTAATTATCTATATATTGATAATTGTCGGTGTAGTTTTTATTCAACTAGCCGAAAGAAGAATACCAATTCAGTATTCTAATCGTACAAATAGTGCTTATGGTGCTCAAACATCATTTTTACCAATTAGATTAAATTCAGCTGGAGTTATGCCAGTAATATTTGCATCAACATTAATAGCTATTCCTACAACAATAGTAAATTTAATAGGAAATACAAATGCTATAAATTTTGTTAATAATTATATTGAATATACAAGTCCAACTGGTTTTATTTTATATATCTTATTAATATTCTTCTTTGGATATTTTTATACCTTTATTGAAATGAATCCAGAAGAAATGGCAAAAAATTTGAATAAAAATGGTGGATACATACCGGGTATTCGTCCGGGAAATGATACTGCTAAATATATATCTAATATAATTAAACGCTTAACTGTTGTTGGAACACTTTTTCTAATTGTGATAGCTGGGTTACCTATTATATTCTCTAAAGTTTCTGGGTTACCTAGTAGTGTAACGATTGGCGGAACCGGATTATTAATAGTTGTTGGTGTTGCAATTGAAACGTATAAACAGATAGAAAGTTCATTAGTTAGCAGAAGTTATAAAAGAGGACGTCGTAGAAGATGAGAAACATCATTTTCTTAGCGCCGCCGGCTGCTGGTAAAGGAACGATAAGTAATATTTTTAGTGAAAAATATGGTTATATCCATATTTCTACTGGTAATTTATTAAGAAATATAAATAATAGTAATTTAGAAAGCAAAGTATCTTCTTTATTAAAAACTGGTAATTTGCTTCCTAATGAAATTGTATATGAAGTTTTAGATGATTATATTAAGGGAATAAAGGATAAACCATTCATACTAGATGGATTTCCAAGAAGTATTGAACAAGTTAAGCATTTAGATAAATTAGTCAAAGAACTAAATTTATCTGAATTCGTTGTAATTTACCTTGATATAGATTATGAAACGGCAATGAATCGGGCTTTAGGTAGAATGGTATGTCCTAAATGTGGAAGAAATTATAATAAATTTATTATTACCTCTAAACCTAAGGTTAACTATAAATGCGATGTATGTAATGTTGATTTAATAACTCGTAGTGATGATACTGAAGAAGTCTTTAAGATTAGATATAATGAATATTTAAAGGAGACTTTTAAGGTTATACAGTGTTATCAAGACCGTGGTTTATTACATACAATTAACGCAGCTGAGGATTTGCAAGATATGGTAGATAAAATTATAAAGATTGTGGAGGTATAAATGGTTAATATTAAAACGAAAGAAGAAATTGAATTAATGAAACATTCTGGGCATATTAACTATTTATGCCATAAATTATTAGAAAAAAACTTACGACCAGGAATAACAACTAAAGAATTAGAAGATATTGCTAAAAAATTTATGGAAGAAAATGATTGTACTTCGTCGACAATTGGCTATGAAGGTTATCCTGGCTACTTATGTATTTCTGTTAATGATGAAGTAGTACATGGGATTCCAGGTAAAAGAAAGTTAAAAAATGGTGATATTGTATCTTTAGATATATCTATTAAGTACAAAGGGTATCATTCTGATTCGGCTGCTACATATGCAGTTGGTACTGTATCAGAAAAGAAAAAAGGATTAATGGAACATACTAAAGAGGCCCTTTATGAAGGAATTAAACAAGTTAAGGAAGGTGCTACACTTGGTGATATAGGTCATGCAATTGAGCAATGTGCTCATAAATATCATTTAGGAGTAGTACGAGAATTATGTGGCCATGGGGTTGGAACAGAACTTCATGAAGATCCTAACGTATTTAATTATGGTAAACCACATACAGGAATGGTATTAAAAGCAGGAATGACTATAGCGATTGAACCTATGTTAAATTTAGGAACTAGAGAAGTTTGTATGCTTGATGATGATTGGACTATAGTAACTTTAGATGGTAAACCATCAGCTCATTTTGAGCATACTGTTTTAGTCACTAAAGATGGTTACGAAATTTTAACGGGAGAATAAAAATATGGCTAAGGAAGATAAAATTGAAGTAGAAGGCAAGGTAGTTGAAGTTTTAAAAGGCGGCGACTATCTGGTTAAATTAACCAAATATAATCAAACTGTACATGCTCACGTTTCTGGTAAAATGCGTATGAATATGATTCGTATTTTACCAGGTGATTTGGTTACAGTTGAATTGTCGACTTATGATTTAACACGTGGGCGTATAACATGGAATAAAAGATAATGGAGGTAAAATTATGAAGGTTAGACCATCAGTAAAAAAGATTTGTCCAAAATGTAAAATAATTAAGAGAAAAGGAAAAGTAATGGTTATTTGTGAAAATCCAAAACACAAACAAATCCAAGGTTAATAGGAGGAATTATGGCACGTATTAAAAATATTGAAATACCAAATGAAAAACATATATGTATCGGTTTAACATCAATTTATGGTATTGGTAGAAATTTAGCTAATACTATATGTGATGATGCTAAAGTAAATAGATCAAAAAAAGCTAAAGATTTAACAGAAGCAGAAATCAGTGCTTTAAGAGCTGAAGTAGATAAATATACTGTTGAAGGTGAGCTTCGTCGTGAAGTTCAATTAAATATTAAAAATAAAATGGAAATAAATTCTTATCAAGGTACTAGACATAAAAAAGGTTTACCAGTACGTGGACAAAGAACTAGTAGAAATGCTCGTACACGTAAGGGTAAGGGTAAGACAGTAGCTAATAAGAAAAAAGTAAGTAAATAGGAGGTACTAAGATGGCTTATAATAGAAGAAAAAGAAAAGTAAAGAAGAATATTCCAGAAGCACAAGCTCATATTCATTCTACTTATAATAATACTGTTGTTTCTATAACAGATGTTAATGGTAATGTAATATCTTGGGCATCAGCTGGAACAATCGGTTATAAGGGATCAAAAAAGAAGACTCCTTATGCTGCTGGTATGAGTGCTGAGGCTGCGGCAAAGACTGCTGTTGATAATGGTGTAAAAAAAGTAGAAGTATTTGTTAAAGGATTAGGTGCTGGTAGAGAAAACGCTATTCGTTCATTACAAACTGCTGGATTGGAAATAACTGCTATTAATGATATAACACCTGTTCCACATAATGGATGTCGTCCACCAAAACGCCCAAGAAATTAAGAAAGGGGAGCTTGATTATATGTTAAAATTTGAAAAACCTGATTATAAAATAGCTGAATCAATTGAGAATAATCATTATGGTAAATTTGAATTAGATCCACTAGAAAGAGGATTTGGAACTACTATTGGTAATGCTCTTAGAAGAGTAATGTTATCTAGTTTACCAGGAAGTGCTATTACTTCTGTAAAAATTGATGGAGTAATGCATGAATTTCAAAAAATTGATGGTATAGTTGAAGACGTAACAACTATCATATTAAATTTAAAAAGTGTTGTTTTAATAAATCATGATAAAAGTGATACTATTAAGACTATTAGATTATCTGCTAATACAGAAGGTCCAGTAACAGCTGGAATGATTGAAAAGGATGCAGATATCGAAGTTGTTAATCCTGATTTAGTAATTTGTAACCTTGTTAAAGGTGGAAAAATTGATATGGAAATGACTGTTGGTAATGGTCGTGGCTATGTTGATGCTAAAGCAAATGAAAAATTATTAGGAGAAAAGAAAATTGGTGTCATTGCAATTGATAGTTTATATTCACCAATTGATAGAGTAAGTTATGAAGTTGAACCAGCTCGTGTAGGTCAAAATGAAAACTTTGATAAACTTATTATGAATGTTTATACTAATGGAGCAATAACTCCTGAAGAAGCAATGGCCCTATCAGCTAAGATTTTAATTGAACATTTAAATATAATTGCAGACTTAAATAATATTTCAAATATTACAGGTTTGATTGCAGAGAAAAAAGTTGATACTATAACCAAGACTTTGGAAACACCTATTGAGGAAATTGAATTTTCTGTACGTGCTTACAATTGCTTAAAAAGAGCTGGTGTTAACACTGTAGAAGATTTAATAAATAAAAAAGAAAGTGAAGTTAATAAGATACGTAACTTAGGTAAAAAGTCTTTAAAAGAAGTCCTAGATAAAGTTAAAGAAATGGGATTAAGTTTTAAAGAGTAGTTAGACGGAGGTAACATGGCAAATTATAGAAAATTAAATAGAGAATCTCGTATTCGTAGAAGTATTTTGGCTAGTCTTGTTAAAGATGTAGTTAATAATGGATATGTTGTTACTACAGAAGCTAGAGCTAAAGAAGTAAGAAAATTTGTTGATCGTATGATAACTTATGGAAAAAAGGGAACATTAGTATCACGTCGTAAAGCCCTTGCTTTCTTACATAATGATAAAGATGTTGTTGCTAAAATATTTAATGAATTAGCCCCTAAGTATGAAACTAGAAATGGTGGATATACTAGAATAATTAAACTAAAAGAAAGAATTGGGGACGATGCTTTAACAGTAAAATTAGAATTGGTATAAATTCTAATTTTTTTATTGCAAATAATGCCATATTGTGATAAACTTTAAGTATTGTAGGATAGATAAAGGGCGTGATTGATATGATGGATAAAATCATAAAAGATACAGAGCAGACAATAGCTGATTTAACGGGAAAGATTACAAGACTTGATGATGAAAGGAAAACTCTTGTTGACCAATTAGCTTTGGCAAAAGAAGTTTGTAATCAGCATAAAAAGACTTTGGATATAACAGATTTTGCAGGTTATCTATATGAATTAGTGAATGTTCAAGGGCGTCATATTAAGTATAGTGGTGACGCTATTAAGGATACAGAGGCTAAGTTAAATAAGTCTGAAATTGATTTAGATGGACAACTTGCTGCTTATAGCAATTTTGGAACTACTGAATATGGTATTGCTGATGCTATAAGTGTAGTTCAAGATGCTAAGAAAAAAGTAGGTGAGGCTATTAATGAAGACTTTAGAGTAACTACATCAGTAACTCCTACTCCAGAACCTACTGTAAATCAAGAAATAAAATTTGATTCAGCTCAACCTGTTTTAGAACCAGTAATGCCAAAAAGTATGGAACCTGAATTAAAAAGTGTAAGTTTTGATGAAACACCTACTGTAGAGGTAAAACCTAGTCCAGAAGTTGCCAAAGATGAAGATACTG
>CALVXQ010000010.1 GCA_944371435.1 uncultured Bacilli bacterium | reverse complement strand
GTATTAATAAAGAAAATTTAGAATCTTTTATGTCTTTTTATCACGATTTTCAGGGGAGCAGTATAATAAGTATTGACTACGATATTTTAAATTCTCGTATAACTATTGTTATAAATGTTTTAGGATTACGTAAAACTTCTTTAAATAGAGATAAATCGGAAGTAAAAATTTTATTTGAAGATGTTTACAAGTGTAATAACAAAGAAATTTTTTTATGGGATAATATAACTAAAGCATATTTGAAATACGTTCATCTAGATAATGAAGAATATATTTGTTTTGCTGATGATGGTGTTAAGCCTTCTTTATATATTGTTTGTAAAAGTATGAAATACCAAGTATTATAAATATATTTTGTGTGATATAATATTAATATATAGAAAAATTATTTTGTAATTAATAGTGAGGATTTATGAAACGAGTTATATATAGTTTTATTTTATTTTTTATTGGGAATGTAGTAGTTTTGGCTAATAGTTATGATTTGATTGATATGGATATCTATATCGATTCTAATGGCGATGCTCATATTAAAGAAAATATTACTTATAGTAGTAGCAGTAATACTGAAATATATCATTTTTATGTAGATATGGGCAATAGCACAATAACTAATTTTACTGTTAAAGACTCGACTGGTAGAGATTATACTTATATAAATCCGTGGAATGTTAATGGTAGTTTGGCTGATAAATCATATAAATATGGCTATAATTATGTAAGTGATGGTGTAGAGCTATGTTTAGGCATTAGCCATTATGGCAAGTATACTTATTATTTAAGCTATACAATAACTGATTTTGTTAAAAACTTAACTGATTCGCAATTAGTATATTGGCAGTTAATTCCTCCTTCTAATGAGAAGAGATTAAAATATGATATTACGATATCTGCTGATCAATCTTTTGCGGATAATCTAGATGTTTGGGGATTTGGGGATTATGGTGCCTATGCTTATGTTGATAATGGTTATATTACATTAGCAAGTGATGATTCCCTAGCAAGTGATGAATATGTTACGGTTTTAGTTAAATTTCCAAGTAATTACTTTAATGCTGATGATAATTTGAATCATGATTTTAATTACTATTTAGAAATGGCTCAAGAAGGAAGTACAGCTTATAGTGAAAAAACTAGCTTAATATCTAAGATAATAGTAGTAATTGTCCAAATAATTTTTTGGGGTACAATTGTTTATTTAGTATATATATCAGCTCGTAGTGCTAAACCATTTGGTAGTAGAGTAGGTAATAAAAAAATAGAGAAAGATAGTCCTTATTTTAGAGATTTACCTTGTGATAAGGATATTAAAAAATGCTATTTTATTGGTAGTGAGTATAATGCTGTTAATAAAGATACAAATCTATTTGGAGCAATTCTTTTAAAATGGTTAAAGTCTGGGAACATAGAAATTATTAAAATAGAGAAAAATGGTTTATTTAAAAAAGATGAAAATAGAATAAAATTAGTTGCTGAAGTTGATGACCCTTTAGAAAATGAATTATATAAATATATGTACAAAGCTTCTCGTGATGGAATACTAGAAAGTAAAGAATTTGAAAAGTGGTGTAAGAATAATTATTATAAAATATATAATTGGTTTATTAAAATTATTGATGCTGAAATAAAATATTATTTAGATAAAGGAATAATTATTAATAATCCTAAAAAGGTAAGTCTAAAAAAATATGTAGCAACACCAGCTTTTGATGAAGAAGGTAAAAAAGTAGTTGGCTTAAAAAGATACTTAAATGATTTTGGTTCAATTAAAGAAAAGAAGCCTATTGAGGTTAAATTATGGCAAGAATACTTAATGTTTGCGCAAATATTTGGTATTGCTGACAAAGTTGCTAAAGAATTTAAAGAACTATATCCTGAATATTTAGAAAATTTTGAAGACCAATATAGTGATATTTTGATTTTAAATACTTTTTCTTATCACAGTGTTGGTCAGATAAGTAAAGCCCGTCATGATGCTGCTGCTAGGAATTATTCTGCTGGTGGTGGTGGATTTTCTGCCGGCGGAGGCGGCGGTGGTTCCTTTGGTGGAGGAGGTTCCATGGGATCACGATAAGATAAAGTAGTATGACTATTTATGACATTTTAAGACAATAATAATTGATAAGATAATATTAGGTGATTAAATGAAACTAATATTATTTTTATTTTTCCTTTTAAGTTTTAATCATGTAGCAGCCGATAGTACCTTAATCGATAAAAAGGTAAGTTGTTATGATAATACTTGTGATATATCATACACGATACCTAATATTTATGAAGAAGAAAAGATATTACTAAGTGATACTATCAATATAGATAATATTAAAAATATTAATATTATTTTCAATAATTTAAGTAGTAAAGTATATAAATTAGATGATTTTAGGGATAATGTTTTAAATAAAGTCTATCGAAGTAGATATAATGAGGCTTTAATGACTTTATATTCTGGGCAAGAACTAAGTGATTATGAATTAAGTGATGAATTGTTAGATAAAAAATTAAAAATAAATGGCTACTCGGGTGTAGAAGAATTAGATTTATATTATTTAGATTATTTTAATAAAAATTATAAAGAAAATTTATTAAATATTAATGAATTATTTGTAAAGTATTTCTTTAAATTATGGCCGGATAAAAAAGAGAATTCTCAGGTATTAGAAAGTAATTTGAATATAATTCAAGCTTACAATAATTATTATAAAGAAGAAGATAATAGTAATTTATTTCCTAATACAGTTACTACTTATACTTTAGAATTAAATGATTTAAAGCAATATTCATTTAATATAGAGTTTAGTGATAATAAAGACTATGGTATTTTAAAAGTTCATTATTTAGATACATTAGGTAATTATTTAACTACGATAAATATTTTAAATGGTTTAATAGGTACTAAATATGAAGTTAAAGAAAATACTTTTAATAACTACTATTTAAAAGAAATTAAAGGGAATGCTGTAGGAGAGTTTAGCACAGAAATAACAGATGTTTATTTAATTTATGATTTGATTGGCGAAGAGAAGTTAGTTTTTAATGAAGATGATAATTATGTTAATACCGGAATTAAAAAAGCTAATTTTTTGCCATATCATCTAATTATTATAATTATTTTATTGATATTCTGGTGGAAAAATGAAAAAAAAGATTATTAGAATTTTTTTGTTAATAGAGTTATTATTATTTTTATTAAATATTTGTAAAGTAAAGACTAGTTATAAAGAAAATAAAGAATATTTAGCTACTATAAGCTTTACAGATAGTATATCCTTATCTAATCCAGATATTGTAGGTAGTATTAAAATAGCAGGAAGTAAATATATATTAGTTCAAGGAAGTGATAATGATTTTTATTTACACCATGATGTAAACAAAAAGGAAAATGAATTTGGGACTATTTTTTTAGATTATCGTTGTAATTTATTTACTAGTGATTCTTGTGCTATTTATGGTCATAGTTCTAATTATTATGAGTTACCATTTAATGTGATTGAAAGATACTTAGATTCAAGTTTTTGGCATTCTAATAAGATAATCGAAATAAGTTATTATAATGAGCTATTGACTTATGAAGTAGTAGGAGTAGTAAATAGTTATAGTGATTATGTTGGTGATAACGTCCTTTATTTACAAACATGTCAACCTAGTCAAACAGGTGTCTTATTACTTGTTGCGATAAAAAGATAAGTTGTGCTATAATGTTGTAGATAGGAGTTATTATGGAAAATGATTATCGTATAAATGAGCATATCTTAGATATTAATCATGAAAAAAATAAAATTTTAGCAGAAAGGCTTGTATCCAATAGTGTCGGTTCTGATGCTATGGTAGTGGCACCAAAAAATAAAGAGATACCACGACGTGACTTTCTTAAATATACAGTATTTGGATTGGGTGTAGCTGCTACAGCTTTATATTTTAATGAAAAGTTAGGAATATCTGCTAAAGTTAGTAATGAATTAGATTTACATGCTGCTAATAGCTATATGATTGATACTAAGTTTAAAGAGTATTTTGAAAGATTAAATATGCCTTATGAAACAGAAGAATTTTTAATGTTTAAAAAACTTAATATTAATGATGATAATATTATGGTTATGCAGGCATTATTAGAATGTTTACAAGAAGATGGTTTTAGTGAAACAGAATCTTGGTTTGCTATTTCTCAAGCTTTTGGGAATGATGGTTTATATCTAATTGCTAAGATTTATGGTAAAGATAGTATAGATGACCTTTTAATGAGTAAGGGATATTTATATACCCGCGAAGATGGCTCACATGCTCCTTATCGCGAGTATTTCAGTAATCAAAATCAGGTTGGTTATATTGAAAATGTAAAAATATTAAAGGATTTAGAAGAGAAAAAAGGTATGGGATTGTAATGATAAGTGTGGGGTATTATCCAATTGATAATAAGATATATTTAGTTTTAAATAAAAAAGAGTATCAAGGAAATACTTATGTGTTTCTGGCTAATGAAATGGATTCTGCTGATGTAATGGTTAGAAAAGTAGAAAATGATAATATATTAAAAATGTTAGATAATAAGGAAGAGCTTATTAATGTTCTTTCTTTATTCATCAAATAAACTAGGTAATGCCTAGTTTTAATTTTTTCTTTAATAAAAAAATAAATCGTGATACAATTCTTGTAGAGAGGTAAATATGGTAAATAATTATAATATACAGGATTTTGTTAATAATGGTTTAGTAAACTATTATAATCTAAATAATGTAGCAGTAGTTTATGTTGGTAAAAGAGTTTTTATGACTGATAAACTAAATCTTAACGAGCAAGAATATGGTTATTTTCTAAATAGATTAAGAGAAGATATATTTAAGTTATTAGATATTTATTTACATAAAGGTAGTGTTAATAAAATTTATTTAGATATAAGAAAAAAGGCTGGTAAAGTTAGCTATTCTAATAATATTTTATATTTAACTATTGAACCGGAAGTGTTAGAAGAATTTTTACAAAGAATTATAGGTATATTTAGTTTAGAAGATATTGCTTTTAATGTTTTAGAAGAAGATGAAGAATTTGTTAATAAAGTTATTGCGGAATATAATAGGAAAAGAAATTTATAGTGGAGGTTAATTATGAAATACGATATGGAAAAAATTGTTAATTTTTGTAAAAATTATGGTTTTATATTTCCTGGTAGTGAAATATATGGTGGTTTAGCTAATTCTTGGGATTTTGGCCCTTTAGGTGTAGAATTAAAAAATAACATTAAAAAACTTTGGTGGAAAAGATTTATTCAGGAAAATAAGTTTAATTACGGGCTAGATGCTGCTATTTTAATGAATCCGAATGTTTGGGTTGCCTCAGGACATGTTGCCTCTTTTGCTGATCCTTTAATTGATTGTCGTAAGTGTAAAGCTCGTTATCGTGCTGATAAATTAATCGAAGATTATTTTCAGGAACATAATATTAGTGGTAGTGCTGATGGTTGGAGTAATGAGGAGTTAATTAATTATATTACTGAACATAAAATAACTTGTCCTAAATGTGGGGCAAGTGACTTTACTGATATTCGTCAGTTTAATTTATTATTTGAAACTAGTCAAGGAGTTACTACGGATACTAAATCAAAAATTTATTTAAGAGGGGAGACTGCTCAAGGAATTTTTGTTAACTTTTTAAATGTGCAAAGAACTATGCGCGCTAAGGTTCCCTTTGGTATTGGTCAGATTGGTAAGAGTTTTCGTAATGAGATAACACCTGGGAATTTTATATTTCGTGTTCGGGAATTTGAACAGATGGAATTAGAGTTTTTTTGCAAGCCTAATACGGATTTAGAATGGTTTGGCTTTTACAAATCATATTGTAATGATTTTTTGAAAGATTTAGGTTTAAAAAAGGAAAATTTACGTAATCGTGATCATGAAAAAGAAGAATTATCTTTTTATTCGAAAGCTACTACTGATATCGAGTATAATTACCCATTTGGTTGGGGAGAATTATGGGGGATAGCTGATCGAACTGATTATGATTTGAGTACGCATATGCAACATTCTACTAAAGATTTAAGATATTTAGATCCAGAAACTAACGAAAAGTATTTGCCTTATGTTATTGAACCTTCAGTTGGAGTAGAACGCTTATTTTTAGCCCTTATTTGTGATGCTTATGAAGAAGAATTATTAGAAGATGGACAGTTAAGAGAGGTATTACATATTATACCCGCTTTGGCTCCTATTAAGGCTACAATATTACCTTTAGTCAAGAAATTACATGAAGAGAAAGCTTATGAAGTATATTCACTTTTAGCTAAAGATTTTAATGTTTCTATCGATGTATCTGGTTCGATTGGTAAACGTTATCGTCGTCAAGATGCAATTGGAACTCCAATATGTATTACAATTGACGATGATACGCTAAATAATAATATGGTTACAATCCGTGATCGTGATACGATGGAACAAATAAGTTTAAATATTTCTGAGTTAAAAGACTATATTATGAAAAAAATAGAATTTTAAAGAAAAAAATTTCCCTAAAAAGATAAATATATGATATGATATTAGAGTAAGAAAGTAGGGAATATATGATTAACAATAAATATTATATTTTATTATTAGTTATTACTGTTTTATTAGTTATTTCTGTTATTACTGGTACTTCTTATTCTTTATGGGTAGTTACTAAAGGACAAACTAGTACTAATGTAGTAGAAACAGGTTGTTTTGAAATTAGTATTACAGAAAATTCTAATTTGAATTTAACTAATACTTATCCTATTAGTGATGCTTCTGGATTACGTAACACACCTTATTCTGTTACTGTAAAAAATACTTGTACAATTAATTCTAAATTAGATGTTTGGTTAAATGTTATGGGTACAAGTACAATGAGTGTTGATGCAATAAAAATAGCCTACGGAGAAAAGGATAGCATTTCTTCACCAGCATTGCTTAATACTCTTAGTGATATTAAAAATGATGTTGCTCCATCTGATGATACGTATTCTCATGTTTATGAGCTTGTAAGTACTACTTTAGCGCCAGAAGCTACGAAGACATATGAAGTTTATTTATGGATGGATATAAATGCTACTAATGAGCAAATGGGTAAAATATTTAATAGTAAGATTGTTGTAAATAATAGAGCCATTAATTAAAAAAAGACCTAGATGGTCTGTAAGATTAATTTGATAGCAGTTTTTTCTTCGCCACCGATTAAAACATCGTTAAAGGCAGGAATGACTGCTATATTTTTTCCTGATGGTGCTAAAAATCCTCGGGCGATAGCAACTGCTTTAATCGCTTGATTTAAAGAACCTGCTCCAATTGTTTGTAATTCAGCTGTACCATTTTCACGGAATATATTTGCTATGGCTCCAGCCACTTTACTAGGATTAGACTTCGATGATACTTTTAATATTTCCATATCTTTCCTCCTAACAAATTATATGTGAGGGAATAAAAAAAATTCTTAAAATTGATGAAATTTTAAGAATATTATAGCACCCATAGTGATTCCAACAACAATAGTCAAAATAGATATTAGTAAAATATTAATATACCCATTAGCCGTTATTTTATTAGTAGTAAGAGTCCTTGTTAAAGTTTTCTCTTCTTTTTTTTCTAGGCTATTAGCTAACCCTAATTTATTATTATATAACTCGATTTCAGCTTTTTGGGCTGGATTTAATTTATCCGGATTTATTTGTAATTCGGCAATATAGTTAGAAAATCTTTGTTTAATACCGGTAATATCTTCATCGACATATTTTTCGAGTTCCATTATTTTAAAAATATAATTATTAAAGATAGTTACTATTTGTGCTTTATCCTTGCTATCATTATTTAAAGCACCATAGACAACACTTTCGTTACTTTTAATATAATTCTTATTGGCATATAAGAGGCATATATCGAAGAATTGTTCAACAGGTATACTACTTATTTTATCTAATAAACCATTTTTTTCTATGGTATCACCAATACAAAAGTTTTTAATATCTAACTTTCTTTCTCCCAGTATTAAGTAATTTTCTTCGATATTTAAACGATTATAATCTGGGTTTAAGTCGATTAATTGAAATAGGGCAATTACATTATTAGAGCAGAAAGCACATATATTAAAGAATTCTTCTGCTGACATACTCTTATTTTCTAATACATTATGTCTTTTTACTATATCTTCTAAATTTATATTAGATATGTTTATTTTTCGGTCTTGAAGTTGTAAAGTCCCACCTGATAGACTTAATTTCCTAAAATCATTATTAATTTGCATTAAGCGGGATAGCATAATTAAATTATTCATAAATACCTCTATTCTAAAAATATTTTAGCAGATGTTTTTATCTTTTTCAATAATCTATAGTTTAATTTTTTAAAATTATATAATAATAATATTTTAGTTTGTGAAAACTTAATAAAGAGATTAATTTTGTTAATAAATTTTTAAAATTTAGTAAGCTATTTATCTTTAAAATTATTATTTTTAATATTTGTTTAATATTTTTAAATATGGTATTCTTCCTTTCAAGAAAGGAGTATATTATGTTAAATGAGGTAGCCTTAGTTGGCCGTCTTACCAAAGATCCAGAAATAACAGATTTGGAAGGAGGTAAAAAATTAGCGAGTGTTGTAATTGCTGTGCCAAGAATGTATAAAAATTCTTCTGGTTTATATGATACAGATTATATTCGAGTAACATTATGGAATGGCATTGCCCTAAATACGAAAGAGTATTGTCGCTGTGGTGATTTGATTGGTATAAAGGGGCGAATTCAAGTTAATAATTATGTTGATGCTGAAGGAAAAAATCATTCTTTATTAGAAATAATAGCCGAAAAAATATCCTTCTTATCGAGTAAGAAGGATGATGATAAAGTTAATTGCTCCAAAGATAAAGAGGATTAGCTTTTTTTACTAAATTAAGAGTTTTTTGATCCGTAAATGTATAAGCCTTTACTTCTTTACGTTTAATATCTTTTATCAATAAATATTTAATGTAAGTATATAATATTTTATTAGTAATAACGTCGTTGTAAGGAAATTTATGAGTCAAATTATTACAAAACATATTATGAACATAATTTAATAATTCTTGATCATCATTTTTATAAGTTAAAATTTCTAATACTTCACTATAAATTACATTCATTAAATAAGATTTATATTCTTTGATGATTTCTTGATAAAAAGGTTTATCTTCTAAATAAGTATAATCTTGTTGGATTAAAATGCTTTTTAATACCATAATTGTTAACTCTATATCTTGATTACAATAACCATAAATATAAAGTATTATCTTTTTAAAGATATCGTTTACTAATAATACTTCCATAAAACTATCCACCTAACTATATTATATAATAAAAAGATAAAATATTACAATTATAAACATATATTTAGATAGGTGATATTATTGAAAAAGCTAATTAACTATGGTGTTTTTGCCTTATTTGCTTTAATAAGCTTTTATGTAACTGAAAAAACAGCCGTTTTATTCAGAAATCAAGATCCTTTAATGACAAGTATAAAGGCTTATAAAGAGTCTAATGATATTGAACCAGTTGATGCTACGATAATTGATGATTACATTATTCCTGGTTTAGCAGGGGAAGTAACTAACGAAGTAAAAAGTTTAATAAAAATGCGTGAAAATAATTTATTTAATGAACTTTTAA
Organism: uncultured Bacilli bacterium; assembly: GCA_944371435.1. GTDB lineage: Bacteria > Bacillota_I > Bacilli_A > RF39 > UBA660 > CAG-605. The sequence continues at coordinate 13,627 of CALVXQ010000010.1, read as the reverse complement.
TTGTTACGGAAGAAGTAATGCCCGATATATCATTAGCCGACAATTTAGATAAAATAATTATTCGCGGAAATTCTAAGAAAAAAATGATTAGTCTGGTTTTAGAAAGTGATAAACTGCTTAAGTACTTTGCTGATAATAATATTGAAGTTTCATTATTAGTAGATAATAATAACATTGATAGTATTAATTATGGTGAACTAATTAATAATGATTATGTTAATTATAAAGAAGTAGAAAAGAAATTAAATAATCTTAATAAAAATAATAATTTATGTATAGTTAATAAAAATATTGAAGAATACTGTCGTAAGAATGATAAATATTTAGTAGAAATTAATAAAACGTTTGATAATACTAATTTCATTGAAATAAAAAATAATTTAGAAAGTGGGGATATTATATTAGTTAGTGATAGTACTAGTTACGAATACTTAGATTTATTGATAAATTATATTAATTCTAAAAATTTAAAAGTAGTATTTTTATCAAAATTAATAATGGAATAATTATTGACTAGGAGCGAATTAGTATTGTATAATCATATCATAAGGAGAGTGTATTATGAAAAGGTTAAATGGGAAAGGTTTTACGTTAATTGAATTATTAGCTGTTATTGTCATTTTAGCATTATTGATTTTACTTGCCATGCCTAATGTTATTAATTTAATAAATAGGGCTCAAACGGGAGCTTTTGTAACTGAAGCTACTGGGTATGCTAAGGCTTTGGAACAAGATTATGTTTTAAGTCAAATTGGTGGTGCTTTTACTAATTCTTCTGAAAAATCTTTATTAAAAAATGTTAGATTAAGTAATGGTAATACATATACTTATTATTGTATGACAATTGATCAATTAAATAAGGATCATATGGATAAAAGTAATGCTGCTGGCTATGCTGGAGTAGTTGAGGCTTTCTATCCAAATTCTACTGTTACTAATTCTAGTGCTATTACAGTTATTACAATGACTAATGGTAGTTATGTATTAAATACAGTTTCATTAACAACACTTGCCCAAAATTCATACCAAAATCAAGAAGTTATCGGAGGGTTATATGCAGGAACAGAATCTCCAGTTATAGGTTGTGCTACTGCTTCTGATAATAGGGATGCCATTGAACGTGGTGATGCGATAATAAATGGTGGTCAATTTAATTAAAAACTAGTTTTCTAGTTTTTTATTTTTCTTTAATATGTTATTATATTATACAGGTGATAAAAATGATTATTGGTTCTCATGTTTCTTATGGAAAAGAAGGATTACTTACAAGCGTTAAGGAAGCAATAAGTTATGGAGCAAATACATTTATGTTTTATACAGGAGCTCCCACTAATACTATTAGAAAAGATATAGATTCCCAAAATACTAAATTAGCTTGGGATTTAATGAAAGAAAATAATATTGATATTAATAATGTTATATGTCATGCTCCCTACATTATAAATCCGGCTACTCCTGATTTAGAAAAAAGAAACTTTGCTATTAATTTCTTAATCCAAGAATTACAGCGTTGTCAACAATTAGGAATAAAATATATTGTCTTACATCCGGGTTCTAGTGTTGATATTAGTATTGATGAAGGATTAGCTAATATAGTGACTGTATTAAAAGAAGTATTAAGAAAAAACATTCCGGTAACTATTCTTATTGAGACTATGGCCGGTAAGGGTAGTGAAAGAGGAATAAATATTGCCGAATTAGCTTATATAATTAAGGAAATTGATTCTCCTTATTTAGGTGTTTGTCTTGATACTTGTCATCTTCATGATTCCGGAGTTGATTTAACTAATTTTTCTTCTTATTTAGAAGAATTTGCTCGTGAGATAGGTTTAGAAAAAATTAAGTGTCTACATTTAAACGATAGTAAAAATATTTTGGGAGCACATAAAGATCGTCATGCTAATATTGGCTTTGGACAGATTGGTTTTCAGACTTTATTAAATGTTATTAATAATGAAGTGATAAATAAATTACCAATTATCTTAGAAACACCTTATATTGGTGATTATGATGATGATAAAAATAGATTATATCCCCCTTATAAGTATGAGATAAAAATGTTAAGAGAGAAAAAATTTAATCCTGATTTATTAAATCTAATTCGTTTAGAATATAAAAAATAATAGGTAACTAGGTCCTATTATCTTTTTTTTAAACTTAATTTTGGTTGCTTATCTAAAATATTTCTTAATTTATCTTTAATTTCTTCATAACTTAATCCTTGTTTAACTAAATCTTTATAAATACTTTGGACTTCTGGAAACTCTAGTAAATCCAGAGTTAAGTATTCGAGATTATCTTTATTTATCGCTTCTAAATATAAGGATTGCATTTCTTTAGAAAAAGAATCATTAAACATAAAATAACTATTAGTTAAACTACAACCAAGACAATTTGTGATATAAAAATTAAATGGTTCTAAACAAGTATTATTTCTAATAGTTCTAACCATTAAATGACGATGATTTTTAACAACTTCTAATTCTTTTAATTCATTTTTAGATAATTCATGCTTCTTTTTAATAAAATATTTTTTAAAATTTATTAACATATCTCTCCTTTATAATTGTATATGTATTATAAAGATTTTTCTTGAATAAATTTATTTATTACTTCTAAAAATTCCTTTTTTAAATTAGTTACTTGTTCTTCACTTATTGCCTCAAAGCGAACAGTTAAATTGGGAGTTGTATTGCTACATCTTATTAAAGCCCATCCATAAGGGAAGAATACTTTAACTCCATCTATTGTGTTTATTTCATATTGCTTATTAAGACAATAGTTTTTAACATCTTCTACTATCTGGGCTTTAACCTCATCTTTAACTGGAATCTTTATTTCAGGGGTATTATAATAATTCGTTATTCCTTCTAATAGTTCGGAAGCCTTTTTATCAACATTTGAAAGAATTTCTAACATTCGTAATCCGGCATATAATCCTGAATCAAATCCAGGCCATTTATCATTAAAACAAATATGCCCTGAATATTCGCCACCAAAAGGAATATTATCTTGATTTATTTTAGCGCGGGTATAACTAGCTCCTGTACGATATAATATTGCTTCTCCTTGCATTTTTTTAGCTTCTTCTGGGATAATATTAGAGCATTTTACATCATAAAGCATTCTTTTATCTTTTAACTTAGGAAATAAATAACGAATTAAGATTGTTAAGAATTTATCAGCAGCAATAATATTTCCTTTATCATCGACAAAACCAACGCGATCACCATCACCATCATAAGCGATACCAATATCGGCTTTAACTTCTTTAACCTTATTAATTAGTTGCGTTAAATTAGCTTCGACAGCAGGGTCAGGATGATGATTAGGAAAATCTGGATTAGAATCACCATTGATAACTATTAAATCAAGATTAGGAAACTGACGATATAAATCTTTAACATAAATTGATGTCGTTCCATTTCCCGGATCTAATACAGCTTTTATTCTCTTATTACCCATACTTATATTATCTCTAATTAAACTTTTATAATATGGATAAATATTAAATTCTGTTATACTTCCTTCTTTTTCGATAAATTCATCCTTTAAAGTAAAATCTCTAAATTTATAAACTTGTTCGCCACGGGCATTGCCTAAATTATCAAAAGAAAATTTAAAACCATTATCATCTTTAGGATTATGGGAAGCAGTTATCATAATACCTAAGTTATTAGTATGAATACAACCATAAAAGAACATTGGCGTCGTAACAAGGCCAAGATCGATAATATTCATTCCTGATTCCATTAAGCCTTTTACTAAAGCTTTTTTTAAAGCTGGTGAAGAATGGCGATTATCCATTCCAATACAGCATGTATTTCTTTTTAATTTAGTTACTAAAATAGTAGCATAACTTCTTCCTACTTTATAAGCTACTAATTCATTTATATCATCGGGGTATTTACCACGGATATCATATTCACGAAATATATTTTTATTAATCATATTATCACCTTAACATTATCATAACATAAAAAATCTTAAATTAACAACTTAAGATTTATATAAACGATAAAAATTAATTGACGGTTGATTGAATAAGCGAATCTTTAAAACACTTGTACCTATCCCATAAGAGATATACATTTTAGTATTAGTAAATTCATAATAATCATTTTTATAATTTTTAGAACCATTTGGTGTATATAAAGCCCCAATAAATGGTAATCTAATTTGCCCACCATGGGAGTGCCCAGCCAAGACTAAATTAACATTTAATGGTAAGATTTTACTTATTTCATCGGGTTCATGAACTAAAACAATTTTATAATTATTACTTAAAGGAATATTATAATTAGGATTTCCTTTCCAAGCATCATCAAAACCGATTATCTCAAGAGGAGTATTATTCTCATCATAAATAATTTGACTACTATTTTCTAAGTAGGTAAAGCCAGAATCAGTTATAATTTGGGCAAATAAATCACTTGAATAATCGTGATTACCAGCTACCGCAAATTTTCCTAGAGCACTATTTATATTTTTTAAACAGGTAACAATTTCGTTAACAATTTTATCATTAAGGACAATTGATTCATCATATAAATCGCCGGTAAAGACAACAATATCTGGTTTTAACTGGTTAATCTGATTAACTATATTAGTAAGATTTTTGGCATTAACAATTGTTCCATAATGAATATCTGTTAAGTGTACTATTTTTAAACCATCGAATGTTTCTGGTAATACTGTATCATAGATGGCATATTCTTTAATATTTAAAAAGCGGGTACCAATAAAACGTGCATACATAAAAATTAAAACTCCTATTAATAATAATATTTTAAAAAACTTTAATAAACTAAAACCTTTTTTTTCTCTTTCTTTGCTCATTTTAGACTCCCATAGTATAAGCATAAATTAAAAGGATTACTGCTAGTGTATTGTGCATAGTATGAATTATAATTGTCGTAAATATATTATTCGTCTTAACATATGTTAAGGCAAAGAAAAATGCTAAAGAACCATAGGGAATAAAGTAAACTAAATCAATTAATCCTGAAAAACCATTGAATACATGTACGCCAGCAAATAATAAAGTTGTAAATATTATAAAACTTGTTTTATTAAATGCATCACGAAAATTAGCTCTAAACACTAATTCTTCGATATATGGGCCCATAACCGTCATCGCTAAAACCGAATATACTGGATAATTTAAAAGTAATAAGCGATTAGTTTCTTCATTAGCCGCAATATTATTAGTTATAAAGTTACTAATAATCGTATTAGAAACACCCATAATAATAAAACCTAAAGCCCAGTATTTTAAACCTAGTTTTAAATATTCTTTAAAGTTTTTATTAAAGTCTTTGTAATCTTGTTTTAATCTTTTAAAATTCATTAAAGTAAAAACAACTACTAAGATTACTTCCATAATTATTAAAATAATATTATTAGTAACCAAGTTATTTTTTTCAATTACTTTTAAAAATAGTAATTGCCACCCAATTTGGATAAAATAGAATAAAAAAAGTCCTAAAATACCTTTAAAAAAACTAATTATTTTGTTCATTAATATATCCCTCACTAATTAAACGTTCTACTAAACGACTTTTTTCAATATTTCCTGTTAAACGATTTAAAGTTGTTTTTTCTTCTCCTTCGGTAAAGAAAATAGTTGCCGGTGTCCCACTTATATTAGCAATATCATTTAAGCGTTTATATTCTTCTTTAGTTAGCTCAGCCCGATTTAGAATATAAAATGGAACAGCATATTCTCTTGAGACTTTTCTTACTGTTGGTAAATAGCTTTGACAATGAACACAACCAGTTTGCGTCATAATGAGAATAAATGTATCTTTATTACTTATTTTTTCTTCTAACTCAGTCATAGTAATATCATATACTAAAGTATTTTCTTCTTCTTTTTTTCTAATATATAGTATTCCTAAACTTACTATTAATAACAAAATTAATATTCCTAAAATAATTAAATATATCTTTTTCTTCATAATTTTTACCACCATAGTAATAATAACATACTTTGGTAAATATTGACATCGTAAATTAACTATATTTAGCCATAATAATAATAGGAAGGTGATATTATGAAAAAGGCTCCTAAGATGATTTCAACTAAAGATTTATCGTATATTAGCGATATGTTTAATTGGAATAATACAATGATTCATAAATTAAATCATTATATTGAAGAAGAAACAGATGAAGCACTTTTAAGTTTACTTGATGGCACTTTAGATATCATTGAAAGTAATGTCCAAAAACTAACTAAATTGTTAGAAAGTGGTGATAGTAATGGCAAGTAAATATATTATCTATGATGTAATAGCTAGTTTAAAAAGCATGGTTGTTAATTATGCTTATAGTCTTAATGAAGCTAGTAGTCCTTTTATATATGAAGAATACTTAGAACAATTTTTAAGTCTAAGTAAAGTTACTAAAGAATTATTTTATTATGCTTATAATAATAATTGGTATCCCCTAGAAGAGGCTCCTAGTACTAAGATAAAAAAAGAAGTAACTAAGTTACAAAAAGAGTTAAAAGAAATAGACTTATAGCAATTAAACAAGCATAAAATCGAGATAAGATAATGCTATTAAAATCAATTAGAGTATCTTTAATGATACTTTTTACTTGCATTAAAAGACATAATCCTCCAAAATTTAGATAAATTAATGCTAATACTTCTTTAGTTATTAAATCTAAGTTACTATTAATTAAATAATTTAAACCGTTAGTAACTTCTAAAATACCTTGGATAGCTACTAGATTAAAGGGAAGTAAAAGACTTATTAAAGAAAAGATAATAATCATACTATAAACATTAAATATAACATACATATTACCTTTAATATTATTGATTATTATATTACTTATTTTATCTTCTTTGATTTTAGTAGGTATTACTTTTTCTTTAGTTTTAAATAAAAAATAAATAATGATATTAGTCAAGTAACTTATTATTATTAATTTTAATGTTATATTAATAGGAAAGATGATTTTTAACATATTAAATAAAAATAAGGGATTAATAAAGAAGGAAGCCATAATATAAGTTGTTGCTGTTTTAGAAGTTATTAATTTATCATCGACCATTTTTTTTATTATGGTCACATTAGTAGGAGTTGAACAAAATAAGCCTAAAAGATAAATATATAAATAACTAGATTTAAAGAATTTAGATATATAGTAGGCAAAATTATAATTAATTAGTATTTTTGATAAGATTAAAAAAATAAAAAGATTTGGAAAAACTTTTGTTAAAAAAAGATTACTACTGGCTATAATAGTAGTAGATATTAAGTTGTTATTTACAAGAACAAGATAAAAAAGAAGAATAATTATTGTGATTACACTTAGATTTTTTTTCATATTTCTCCTTTTCTTTGTTATAATTTAATAGGTGATAATGTGTTTAGTAAAATATATGAAAAGACAAAGAAATTAATTAAAGAGTATTATCAATATCTTTTATTTATAATTTTTATAATTTTTCTTTTCAATTTTGAATTACCATATGTAGTGGAAATACCCGGTGGTTTTATATCATTAAATGAACGAGTAGAGGTTGATGGGGGATATTCTAGCGAAGGGGAAATGGGCATGGCTTATGTTTCGATGTTAAAGGGAAACATTCCTTTTATGTTGCTTAGTTTTTTAAGTGATAAGTGGGATTTAGTGCCTAAAAGTGATATAAAGTATGATAATGAAACGATGGCCGAGTTAAATGAAAGAGAAAAGATATTAATGAATGAAGCTGTTGATAATGCGATTATTAATGCTTATAAATATGCTAATATGCCTTATACTATAACTAGTAAGAAATTATATGTTACGTATCTTAATTCTTCTGATACCGAGTTAGAACTTTTAGATGTCGTAAAAAGCATTGAAGGAATTCCTATCGATGATCTAAACAGCATTAGGGATATATTAGCTAGTTATAATGTTGGGGATAGTGTGAATATCTTAGTAGAAAGAGATGGTAAAGAGTTAAATGTTAAATCGGTTATTCAAGAAATGGATGGAACTAAAGTAATAGGTATTTCCTTTAATTATGACTATGAGTTAGAAACAACTCCGGAAGTTAATATTAAGATAAGAGATAATGAATCCGGGCCATCAGGTGGTTTAATGATGAGTTTAGCCGTTTATGATTCTTTAATTGCGGAAGATTTAACTAAAGGTAAAAAAATTATTGGTACGGGGACGATTGATGTCGATGGTAATGTTGGTGAAATTGGGGGTGTTAAGTATAAATTGATTGGTGCTGTTAATAATGATGCCGAAGTATTTATTTGTCCGGAAGAAAATTTAGAAGAAGCTCTTGCTATTAAAAATGAATATGGTTATAATATAGATGTTATTGGGGTTGCTACTTTTAGTGAGGCTATCGAGGAGTTAAGAAATTTATGAGTTATTATAATAAAGATGTATATAATGAATTAGATTGGTTAAATAAAATTAGTTATTTTGATGATTGGTACAAGATAGTTGAACCTATTTTATTAAATGATGAATTTCAAAGAAGAAGATTATTTATCCATCATGAAAATAGTGTTTGGGAGCATTCAATCGCTGTATCTTTTAAGTCCTTCCTTTTAGCTAGATTTTATCATCTAAATGAAAGAAGGGCCGCTATTGCGGGGTTATTACATGATTTTTATCCGTATGCTTGGCAAAGTAGTCCAGAATTAGAAAAAATTGATAAAGGATATTTAACAAGATATTATAGTAAGTCGAAAAAAATTAGTGATTTGCATGGGTTTGTTCATGCTAAAGAAGCGGCTTTAAATGCAAAGAAATTCTTTCCCGATTTAGTAGATGATGCAATATTAAGCTGTATTAGAACACATATGTTTCCTTTAAATATTTGTCCTCCTCGTTATTTAGAGGGATGGATTATAACTTTTATGGATAAAAAACTTTCTTTAAATATCTTAAAAGATGTTAAGAAACTTCCTAAATATGTAGGAATTCATTTACACAATTAACGAATTTTACATAAATTGTTAATAATTTGTTGCAATTTTTAAAATTAGGTAGTACAATATAAGCAGAAATGAGGGAGATTTATGGGAAATTTCAAAAAAATGATTTTTGCACTATTATGTGTTGTTGTCCTTGGTTTAACTAAAGTTAATGCTATGACAATAGATGAATTAAAGGATAAATTAACTAAAGAATACGTTATTAATGGCGTAACATTCCAAATTACAAATGCTCAAAAGAACAGCTTAGAACAATATATAGCTAATAATCCTGGTATTACTGAAGATGATATTAACTATATTAATGGTAAATTAGATGAAGCTATCGAGATTATTGAAGAATCTGGTGCTACTTCTGTTGCTGATTTATCTAGAAGTACTAAAGATGAATTAAAAGCTTTAATTACAGATGTTTCAAATAATACAGCTATTAAAGCTACACCAAATAATGATGGTACTGTTACAGTTTATAACTTAGACAATACTGTATTTGGTAAGATTAATGCTACTCGTGATGTTGAGTATACTGATAGTGCTATTGTTATTTCACTTGCTAGTGCAATTGCTTTATGCGGAATCATTGTAATTGCTAAGAATTCCAAGAAAGCTAATGCTTAAGAAGGTAATAGCTCTAATAAAAGTGATTGCGACCAAGTTCGCAATTGCTTTTTTCTTTGCTTCTTTATTTTTCTGTATATTTTATTTTGTGTTTAAAGATGATATTGATTTAATATTTGGTTTAGCAAGTAAAATTACAGTTGAGGTAAATGAAGCTAGTGATATACCACTAACTTTTGATTCCGTTAAAATGCGTTTAGCTAAGTATCCTAATTATGGTACTGTTTGGGCCCATATAATTATTCCTGATATTGATGTCGATATAAAGGTTTATCAAGGTGATAATCTTGAATTAATTAAATATGGAGCTGGTCATTTTATTGGCTCATATTTTCCGGGTGAAGGTGGTACTATAGTAATTGATGCGCATAATAGTGTATATCACTTTGGTAAATTGCCAGAATTAGAAATTGGCGCACAAATCATCATTGATGCTGATTATGGTGAGTTTACTTACGAGATTACATCGACTAATATTTTAAAAGCTGATGAATTAAATGTAATGCCTATTCAGGATGATGCGGAAATACTTATGCTTTATACCTGTTATCCGACATCTGGGTTTGGGTATAAATATCGTCGTTATGTCGTATATGCTAAGTTAGTAGAGGCTAATTATGAAGAGTAGATTAAAATATTTTTTGAATTATATTACTAAGTTTTGGGCAGCTATCTTATTTTTCTTTTTTAGTTGTTTACTTATTCTTTTAGCAACGGTATTTAATGAAAATTTTCTTTTAGATATTTTAGAAAAGAATAATTATTATGCTGGATTACACGAAGTTATTCAAGAACAAATGTCTTATCAAGTAGTTCAAGCTGGTTTTGATGAAGAAGTTTTAGAAAATATTTTTGACGATAATATGTTAAGAAGAAGTACAGCAAAAGTTTTAGATGGATTATATGATAATAGTAAGATTGAAATTAGTACTACTAGTATTGAGGAACAATTAAATCTTAATATTGAAGAATATGTATCTAAAAGAGGGCTGGCAATAGATGATGAAGAAGCTGTTAATAAATTTGTTAAAGAAATGGCTAATATTTATGTAACTAATGTTGGTTATTCTAATACAATAGAAAAAGTTAGGAATATTTTTAATGAAGCTTATACAGCTGTATTTATTGGTTGTATAATTAGTGGTATTTTATTAGTTATAACTTATTTGGGTACTAAGTATTTCTTTAAAGAAAGAAATATTATAACTAGTCTATTGACGGCTGGTATACTTCTTGTTTTCTTTAGTTTTTACATTAAAGAGAATATCGATATAAGTAACATTACTATCTATACTAAGTTAATAAGTACTATAATTAGTAGTTATTTAAGTAATATTTTAATGATTATGGAAATAGTAGGAATAGTGTTCTTAGTAATTGGTTTACTGATGATGATTATATTTAATAAAATAATCGATAAGTTAATGGAACATAAGAAAGTTTTAAATATTATTTTACTTGTTATCTGGATGATTGTTATTTTCTTATTTTCTAGTCAAAATGGTCCTAAATCGACAGATACTAGTAATCAAGTTACGAAAACATTTATTACAATAACTGCTAATATTACGGGTAATTCTTATACAGAAGAAGAATTAAATAATTTGGTTATCGATAAAACTTTAATTGTTCGTAAAACGGCTCATTTTTTAGAGTACTTAATTTTAGGAATATTAGTTATAAATGTTTTAAAAGATCATCTTAAGATAAATAAAAAGACATTATTATATGCTTTATTATTTTGTGTAGTTTATGCTATTAGTGATGAAATTCATCAGTTATTTAGTGCGGAAAGAACTTGTCGAATCCTTGATGTATTTATTGATTCTTTAGGAGCATCTTTAGGAATATTTGTTTATTTAGTTATATATAATTATTGGCAAAAACATTTTAAAAGAAAGAAGAAGATAAAATATATGTATTAATTTGACGAACGATTATATTTAATATTATTAGTTGCTACTGTTATAATTAATATAGGTGATTAAATGATAATAATATTAGTTATTAGTATTATATTATTTTGTTTATGGTGTATGCTAAGAGTAAGTAGTATTTGTAGTCGGGAAGAAGAAAGAATACATAAGTCTAAATAAGAGAGATACTCTTATTTTTTAGAATTCTTTCAAAATAAACGCATAGAAAATTTTTTAGATAAGTCTATAATTATCATTCATTTTCTATAACTTTTTCCAAAAATATTTTTTTTCAAAACCACCACGTATTAATCTTTTTTGTTTAGCAACTTGATTTACATCATCTAAAGTTTTATTTTCTAATATTGCTAATGCCTGAATTATTTCTAGCATATCGGCTAATTCTTCAATTCTTTCTTTAGTAGTTGTAGAACTTAAGACTTCGTTATATTCTTCAAACAATTTCTTTTCTAGTTCTTTTTATAATCTTCATCATTTAATATTTTAATTATTGGATTACAATTATCCTTAAGTATAATTTCAGGAATATTATCACGTACTAATTTGTTATATACTTTTTCCATAAATTCTTCTCCTTTAAACAACGATAGTATATGCTAAAAAATATTTTTCATCAATATTTATTGGAAAAATTCTCTTAAAATGTTTGACAAGTATTTAATTTCTTGATAGAATTAAGACGTTTTAAAGCTTTCTTTAAAACCGCACTAAAAAGGTAAAAAGTACGTTAGTCACCTTAAAGGCGTGTCTTATATTAAGGAGGGAAAATATGAAAGCTATATTTGTTACTGGTGGTAAACAATATTATGTTTCTGAAGGTGATGTAATTTACGTTGAAAAACTAGATGCATCAGTTGGCAGTGATGTTACTTTTAACGAAGTTTTAATGGCTGGCGAAGTAGTAGGCAATCCTACTGTAAAGAATGCCACTGTTGTTGCTACTGTTGAAAAACAAGGTAAAGGTAAGAAAATTACTGTATTTAAGTATAAACCTAAAAAGAAATATCGTAAAAAACAAGGTCATAGACAACCTTATACTAAATTAGTTATTAAAGCTATTAATGTTAAGTAATATGATAAGAGTTAAAGTTCAGTATAAAGATGATAAGATATCTAAAGTAAGTTTACGAGGACATGCTAATTATGCTAATTTTGGTAAAGATATAGTTTGTGCTGCTGTTAGTAGTATTGTTACGACAACCGTAAATGCAATTTTAACTTTAGATAGTGATGCTTGTAAATACGAAATGAAAGATGGAAAGTTAGACATTTCTATCAAGGAAAATAGTGATATTGCTTTGAAACTTGCTGATAATATGTTACGTATGTTATGTGAGTTAGAAACCCAATATCCCAAGAATATTGAGATAGGAGGATTAAAATGAATTTTTTGAAATTAAATATTCAATTATTTGCTCATGTTAAAGCTCAAGGTTCTACTCAAAATGGCCGTGATTCTGCGGGCCGTAGATTAGGTGCTAAAGCTGCTGATGGTCAAGTTGTTAACGCTGGTAGCATTTTATATCGTCAAAGGGGAACTAAAATTTATCCAGGAGTAAATGTAGGAATGGGAAAAGACCATACTTTATTTGCATTAATAACTGGAAAAGTAAAGTTTGAACGTTTAGGCAAAGATAAGAAAAAAGTGAGTGTATACGAAGTTAAGTAGTATACATTTTTTATATATTTCAAAACTTTTAATTGACTATAAGTTAATTCCAGAGTAAAATTACTAGTAGATGCATATTTAGCATCTAGGGGTAGTCTACAATTACTCGCAATTCCATATGTTAATGTCACAATTTTAATAAACTACTAAGATTAGTGTAAGCTAATGCACCCAGGATAGATGATTAAGGTTGTCTATTAGAGGAAGTAGAAATATACAATGGTATATTTACGATAAAGGCAAAATGGAAACAAGATTATTCCTTGGTAATAGACCAAAATGTAAAATGCAGATGTCGAGGACTACTTAGGTATTTTAAGGCTATAAACTGCATTACTAAAAAACAAGACTTAGTTCTTGTTTTTTCTTGATTATTTTTGGATTATTTTAGCATTTAAAAGTATCGAAAACACTTGACAAAACATATAATTAAATATATTAT
>CALVXQ010000009.1 GCA_944371435.1 uncultured Bacilli bacterium | reverse complement strand
AAAAAACTAAAGTTATTTTAATTAATAAATCAACATTTAAATTAATTCAATGTTTCACGTGAAACATTGAATTAAAAATTTATAAATATTTTTAAAATAAAATCATTAATAACTATTTAAAGATGAAGAAAATTTTACTATGTTTCACGTGAAACATATGTGTTTATTCCGCATAAAATCTAGAAAAACTTGCTTTTATTATATTTCTAAATAATTACTAAATCATAATAATAAGCTAGTTTAATGTTTCACGTGAAACATATCTTTTGTCAAATAATCAATATATATAAAATTTAATAAATAAAAAATTATTTTATCAAAAGACATAAATTCATTTATAAAATTTTTATGATGTTTCACGTGAAACATCATAAAAAAATAAAATAATTATTTATAAATCATAAATAAAAAATTCTGAAGTAATTTTATAATAAAATGCAATTTCAATGTTTCACGTGAAACATTGAAATAATAAATATATTTTAAAATAAAGAAGTTCATGAAACATAAGGCTTTAAAATATTATGATTATATTTTTTTAAAATATGTAATTAATATAAAGTAATATATATGTTTCACGTGAAACATATATAATTATAATGAAAAATAAAAAAAGAAATTTAAAAAGTATTACTTTAAATTATTAATTATACGAGTATAAAAAATATCAATGTTTCACGTGAAACACGAACAAATGTTCGGCAATAAAATTGTTGTAATTAAGCAAAATTTATGGTAAAATCTAGTTGTGCAACAAGTATATAAGAAACTGGTCAGGGCAGGAATGCAGCAGCCATAATTATCAATTCTTGTGTGCACTTTTTTTAGGGGAATTTTATGAATGAATATGTAAAAATATTGATAAAATTAGCTAATAAATCGTTAAAATATAACGATATACCTGTTGGGGCAATCGTACTAAAAGATAATGAAATTGTTGGTAAAGGGTATAATAATCGGTATAGAGCTAAAAAAGTTACTGGTCATGCCGAGATAAACGCCATTTTAGCTGCTGAAAAAAAACTTAATGATCATCGTTTGAATGGTTGTGTTTTAATTTCTACATTAATGCCTTGTCCAATGTGCCGCGAGGTTATTAAAGAGTCTAGAATAGATAAAGTATATTATATATTAAGTCGTCCTGATTCAGAAAATTTGAAAATAAAAGGTTATGAAAAGCTTGATAATATAGAATTAGAATTGGTAAAAAAATATAAAGAAGATTTCTTGAACTTTTTTAAAAAAATGCGTTAATGTTTTATTAGTTATGGTATAATCTTCAATGTAACATTTTATTGAAGGAGGATATAAATATGAATTATCGGGTTCTTTATAGAAAATATCGTCCCGCTGACTTTGACTCAATTGTAGGACAAGAATATACGGTTAGTTTATTGCGAAATTCTATAATTAGTAATAAAATATCCCATGCTTACATTTTTACTGGGCCCAGAGGAACCGGAAAGACAAGTACAGCTAAGATATTTGCTCGTGCTATTAATTGTCAAAATCCTCAAAATGGGAACCCTTGTAATGAATGTGAAAGTTGTCAAAATTTTCATAATAATCCAGATATAATAGAGTTGGATGCAGCATCAAATAATGGTGTTGATGAAATAAGGGAAATAATAGACAATGTAAGATTAGCACCATCGGTTTCAAAGTATAAAGTATATATAATTGATGAAGTTCATATGTTATCTACAAGTGCATTTAATGCTTTATTACTTACACTCGAAGAACCACCAGCTAATGTAGTATTTATTCTTGCTACAACTGATATTCAAAACGTACCAATAACCATATTATCAAGATGTCAAAGATTGGATTTTAAATTAATCGAACATGATAAAATTATGGATAGATTAAAGTATATCTGTTCTCAAGAAAACATTGAAATTGAAGATAAAGCAGTAGATGAGATTGCTACGATATGTCATGGCGGATTACGAGATGCTTTAAGTATACTAGATCAGTTAGCAGCCGCTAACAAGAAAATAACTTTAGCAGATGTTGTATCAACTTTTGGTGGTATTTCTCAAGAAAAAATTAATAACTTTTTAAAAATTTTTGCTTCCGAAAATATTAAGGATATGCTCGCATCTATAGAAGAATTTGAAAATGATGGTGTAGAAGCTAATTTATTAGTTGAAAAATTAATTACAGCATTTAAGGAAATTTTAATAAATATCAAGGCGGATAATTACAATTATAGTTTAGATTTTGATAACTTATATAATTTAATACTCGAATTGAATTCAGTCATAGGTAACTTAAAATATAATGTTAATTCTTATGATATAATTCAAGTTGTACTTTTAAAATATTTCCCGGGAAATAAAAATGATAATAAAATTATTAATAATATTGAACAAGAATCAACTAAAGAGAGTAAATCTGATTATGAAGAAAAAACCAGTGAAATAGAAAAAATAGATTCGAAAGACAAAGATGATAATAAGAATACACCTGAATTAGTTAATGAGAGTAAAAGTCAGGAAAGTAATCAGAAAATAAAATTTGATATTAACATAAGAATAAATAATACTTTTGTTAGTGCCAAAAAAGAAAATTTGAATTTTATAAAAGGTAAATGGAATGATTTTATTATTTATGAATCAAATACGAATAAAACATTACTTTCTTATATAGCAGATACTGTTGTTGTAGCTGCTTCCGAAAAATATGCTATTTTAACAAATAATGTTGATTCAACTAATGACTTACTTAATGAAAATATCGATATTCTAGAAAAAGATTTTAATTTATTTTATAACCTAAATTATAAATTAGTTTCCATTTCTACAAAACGTTGGAATGTCGAGAAAGAAAAATATATAAAAAATATTCGTTCAGGCTTTAATTATAAATTAATTGATGATAATATAGTTATAGAAGAAAATTTGAGTGAGCTAGAAAAATTAGCTGCTGATATTTTCGGAAATAATTATGAAGTAAAATAATATGGAGGTATATAATATGAATATGCAAAATTTAATGGCGCAAGCCCAAAGAATGCAAAAAGAAATAATGAATAAGAAAGAAGAGATAAATAAACAAGAGTTTGTTGGTAACTCTCAAGGTGTAGAGGTTACAGTAAATGGAAAAAAAGAAGTATTAAGTATTAAGATTAATAATGAAATGAAAGATGAAGATTTAGAAATGATTCAAGATATGATTGTGATTGCGGTAAATGATGCTTTAAAAAAAGTAGATGCTGCAATTGAAAAAAGCATGGGTCAATATGGTAGTGCTTTGAATGGTCTATTCTAATGATTTATCCTAGATTATTACAGAATTTAATTGATTATTTAAAAAAATTGCCCGGTATAGGCGAAAAAAGTGCAGAAAGAATGGCTTTAGCTCTTATAAAAATGAGCACTGAAGAAATTAGTGATTTATCTAATTCATTAGTATTAGCTAAAAATGGCTTAAAGAAATGTGCTATATGTGGTTCGTTAACGGAGGATAACATTTGTTACGTCTGTGCTAATGAAAATCGTGATAAAAATACAATATGTGTGCTAGAAGATTTTAAAGGTGTATTTGCCTTTGAAAAGTCGGGAAAATATAATGGAGCTTACCATGTACTCGATGGCTTAATATCTCCGATTGATGGGATTGGCCCTGATGATATAAATATAGCTTCGTTGATAAAAAGAATAGATAATTTAGAAAATCCTGAAATAATAATAGCCTTAAAACCTTCAATTGAGGGAGAGACAACTACTTTGTATATAAAGAAAATACTTGAAAATCGAAATATTAAAATATCACGTTTATCGTATGGAATTCCTATGGGGGTTGATATTGATTATTTAGATGAAGTAACTTTATTTAATGCTTTAAATGATCGTAAAGATATATCATAATAATATTGTCTCTTAATATAATATATTGGTGAAACTATATGAAAAAACTAGTTGTTTTTTTGAAAAAAATTGTATTTTCTTTTTTGTTACTATATGGTTTAAATATAACTTTATCTCGTATGGGCGTTTTAATACCAATAAATTTCATAAACATTTTAATAACATATTTTTTAGGACCATTTGGTATTTTGTCTTTAATAATAATCAAGATATTTATTATATAAAATTTATGGTGGTGAATTTTTAATGGTTACATCAAAGAGTATAAAACAAATTATATCTAATTTTAGCAATGGGAAATATTCTCATGCTTTTTTAGTAGAAACAAATAATTTAGAAAAATGCTTAGAAGATATTAAAGAATATATAAAAGTAATAAATTGTCCTTATGAATATTCGGAAAGTTGTTCAAGAAATTGTAATTTATGTAAATTGATTAATTTGAATAATTTACCTAGTGTCATCATTATAAAACCAGATGGTATGAGTATTAAAAAAAATCAATTATTAGAAGTACAAGAAAAATTTAACACAAAACCAGTTTATTCTAAATTTAATTCGTATATTATATGCAATGCTGAATTAATGAATGAATCTGCTGCTAATAGTATACTAAAATTTTTAGAAGAGCCCGAAGATAATATTATAGGATTTTTTATTACGGAAAATAAAGAGCAAATTATAAGTACCATTAAAAGTCGCTGTGAAATGATAAAGGCAACATACTCTGATGATAAGAATGAAGATGAAAATCTTGTAGAAATTGCTACTACCTATTTAACAAAGGTTTTAGATGATAAAAGGTTGGCAGTTAATAAAGAATACTTATTACCACAATCTTTAACAAGAGCACAAATCAAAAAAATTTTTAAGCAAATATTTAATACTTATTTAAGTTATATCAACGGAAATTATTTCCCGGGAAATATTTTAGCTGTAAAAAACAATCTATCTTTATCAATTTTAAAACAGCAATTAATTATTATAACAAATACTTTGTCAATGATAAGATTTAATGTTAGTATAGAGTTGCTATTAGATTATTTTGTTATAGAAATGAGGAAAATAAGTGATTAATGTTTATAGTGTTAAATTTAGAAATGATATCAATACTTATCAATTTAAAGCTGATGGTTTTGAATGTCCATTAAATGTGACAGTAATTGTTGAAACTGACAGGGGAAAGCAATTTGGTAAAGTAGTAAATAAAGAAGACAATTATTCTGGTGATTTAGATAAAATGCCTATAATTGTTAGGATTTCAACTAAAGAGGACTATCATAAATATTTAGAAAACTTAAAACATGCTGAACAAGCTTTAGTAAAAGCCAATGAAATTGTTGAGTCATTAAATTTACCAATGCGTTTTTTAACTGCTGATTATACTTTTGATAAAAAACAACTTTTATTTGAATTTGTAGCAGATGAACGAATTGATTTTCGTGAATTATTGAAAAAACTTGCCGCTATATTCAAAACAAGAATAGAATTAAAACAGATAGGAGCTAGAGATAAAGCACGAAAAATTGGTGGGATTGGGATATGTGGTCGTGAGCTGTGCTGTGTGTCTTATTTAAAGAAAATTAATTCGGTAGGAATAAATATGGCAAAAAATCAAGGTCTTGCATTAAATCCTAATAAAATTAATGGCATTTGTGGTAGATTACTATGCTGCTTGGCTTATGAAGATGAAGAGTATACTAAACAGCATAATGGATTACCAAATATCGGTGAAGAAAAAGATACTATTTATGGTTTAGGAAAAGTCTTATCTGTTGATATATTAAATCGTAAGTTTAAAATTCTTATAGGCAATGAGGTAAAAGAAATAAGGTTAGATGATGATGAAAGTAGTAAAGAATGATTTGTTTGATTACGGCTTAGAAATTTATCAGAATGAAAACTTATTTAAATTTTCGATTGATTCTATTTTATTAGCTGAGTTTGTTGAAAATAAGGCTGGATTAAATACTATTGTTGATTTTTGCACTGGTAATGCTGTTGTTCCATTAATATTATCTACACGTGTTAAAGCTAAAATAATTGGTTTTGAAATTCAAAAAGATGTTTTTAAATTAGCATTTAATTCCGTATTATTAAATAGTTTAGAAGATAGAATTAAAATAATAAATGCAAACTTAAATGAAGCATTAGAATATCTTCTTCCTGAATCAGTTGATGCTATAACGTGCAATCCACCTTATTTTAAAGTTAATCCGGGCTCTTTAATAAATGAAGATAATAGTTTAGCTTTGGCTCGTCATGAAATTGCTACTAATTTAGAGGAAATAGTAGTAATGGCTCGTTATATTTTAAAAAATAAAGCTCCAATTTATTTTGTACATCGCCCTGAAAGATTGATGGAATTAATAAATGTATTAACAAAATATAAGTTTAAAATAAAAAAATTACAGTTTATCTATTCCAGTTATAGTAAGAGAGCAATTATTGTTTTAGTTAAAGCAACCAAAAACGGTGCGGAAGGGCTCATTGTTAATCCCCCTATTAATATAATGAATTACAAAACCTTTAAGGGAATATTTGAACAATTTTAATAATGAGTAGTAGAAAGGTATATAAGTAAATATGAAATTAATTGTTGGATTAGGAAATCCAGGTAAAGAATATGAAAATACTCGTCATAATGTAGGATTTATGGTATTAAATAATTTCCCGGGAAATAATTCTTGGCAGAAAAAATTTAATGGCGAATATTGTATCCAAGTTATAAATAATGAAAAAGTAATTTTTTTAAAGCCATTAACTTATATGAATTTATCTGGAATTTGTGTAGAAGCGTTTGTTAAATATTTTAAGATTGATTTACCTAATATTTTAATAATTCAAGATGATCTTGATTTACCTTATTTAAAATACAAAATTAAATATAAAAGTTCTTCAGGCGGACATAATGGCATTAAATCAATTATCTCTTCACTAGGCACTGATGCTATTCCTCGCTTAAAAATAGGTATATCCTATAATCATAGCATTGATACAAAAGATTATGTATTAGCAAAGTTTAATAATGAAGATTTGCAATTATTTAATGAAGAATTGCCAACGTTTATAAAGATTATAGAAAGTTTTATTGTTAGTGATGTCGAAAAATGTATGTCAATGTATAATAGAAAATAGTTTAGATAGGGAATAATTATGAAATTTTTAGAAGATTTATTTGTTTATAAGAATAATACAGAAGTATTAGGTTTAACTCAAGAACTTAATTCTTTTTATGTACTAAATTATTTTAATAATAATGTAGATAATATTTTAATTGTTGCAGATACGTTGTATGAAGCAAATAAGTGTTTTGCTGCAATTTCAACTTATACAGATAATTGCTTTTTATTTCCTATGGACGATTTTATTATTTCTAAAGCTTTAGCAACATCACCAGAATTTAAAATTAATCGCTTAGAAACACTAAATAAGATTAAGCAAGGAAAATGTATTGTTATTACTAATTTAATGGGATTACTCCATTTTCTGCCAAGTAAAGAAGATTTCAAGCAACTTAGCATGATTGTAAAAAAGGGCCAGACGATAAAAAGAGATGAATTAATCAAAATATTGGATGAATATGGTTATATTAAAGACGTAATGGTTAGTGCAACAGGAGAGTATGCTATTCGTGGTTTTATAATCGACTTGTTTATAATTCAGGATGATCATCCAATTAGAATTGAGTTTTTTGGTGATGAGATTGAATCAATTAGATATTTTGATGAAAATACTCAGCTTTCTATAAAAGAAATTAATGAGGTTAAAATACTACCATTTAAAGAGGTAACTACTGATAAGAAAAGTTCTATTATTGATTATTTAAGCAATCCTTTTGTATTTTTTGTTGAAAGGGAACAAATAATTGCTGGATATAAAAAGTTGCAAGATGATATTACTAATTATCATTTAGAAAATAATATTTCTAATCAAAAGGAAATGTTTGAGCTTGAAGAGTTAAATATTGATAAAAAAATATATTTAGATAGTCTAAAATCAGATATAAAAGAAAGTTATAGTTATAATGCAAGAGAAATAGATAACTTTAATTCTAATTTTGAGTTTTTAAAAGATTTTGTAAATTCAGGTATAGTTAAAAATAAGACAGTAGTGTTTTATTTATCTAATAAAATGGAGATAGATAATATTATAGAATTATTTCCCAAGGCTATTATCACAAATGAAAATGAAATAAAATTAAATAAAATCAATATAATAAATTCTAAAATTAATAAAGGATTTGAATTTAATAATTATATTGTTATTTCAGAATACGATATTGAAAAAAATATACCTAAAGAAATAAAGTATAAAAATACATATAAAATAGGTAAAAGAATAAGAAATTTTGCAGAATTAAATATTGGCGATTATGTAGTACATCAAGCCCATGGAATTGGAATATATAATGGCATAACCACTTTAAGTAAAAATGGAATCAAAAAAGATTATCTAACTATTATTTATGCTGATAATGATAAGGTATACATACCAGTTGAAAAAATAAGTTCGATTTTTAAATATACGTCTAAAGATGGCGCTGTTCCAAGAATAAATAAATTAAATAGTAAAGCTTGGACGGTAACTAAGAATAATATTTCTAAAAAGATTAAAGATATTTCAATGGAACTAATAAAATTATATGCTGCGCGTGCTAAAATAAAAAAAGAACCATACAAGACCTATGAAATAGAAACTATTTTTGATAATGAATTTCAATATGAACCAACCATAGATCAAGTTAAAGCTTTTAAAGATGTTGAAAAAGATTTGGAAAGCCAGACACCTATGGATAGGTTATTATGTGGCGATGTTGGTTTTGGTAAAACCGAAGTTGCTTTTCGTGCTGCTTTTAAAACGGTAGCTAATAATTACCAAGTAGCATATCTATGTCCAACTACAATATTATCAAAACAGCAATATGAAAATGCCTTAAAAAGATTTAAAGATTTCCCAATAGAAATAGCGCTTTTAAATCGCTTTACTAGTCCTAGTGAAACAAAAAGAATTTTAGAAAATTTAGCTTTGGGTAAAATTGATATTTTATTTGGCACCCATAGATTATTAAGTGAAGATGTTAAATATAAAAAATTAGGATTATTGATAGTTGATGAAGAACAACGTTTTGGAGTAAAGCATAAAGAAAAATTAAAAGAATTAAAGAATGATGTTAATGTTTTAACCTTATCGGCAACTCCTATACCTCGTACTCTTAAGATGGCTATGTCGGGGTTAAGAGATTTATCAATTATTGACACTCCTCCAGTAAATAGGTATCCAATTCAAACCTATGTTATTAAAGAAGATGAATTACTAATAAAAGAGGCTATATATAAAGAATTAGCTCGAAATGGTCAAGTATTTATTTTATATAATCGAGTGGAATCTATTGAAAGTAAAAAAATTGCTTTGCAAGCATTAGTACCAGAAGCTAAAATAGTTATAGCCCATGGTCAAATGACTAAATTACAATTAGATGATGTTATGACTAAATTTGTGGATCATGAATTTGATATTTTATTATGTACTACAATAATTGAAACTGGAATTGATATTTCTAATGTTAATACCCTAATTATCTATGATGCCGACCGTTTTGGTTTGAGCCAATTATATCAAATTAGGGGTAGAGTTGGGCGCAGTGATAAAATTGCTTATGCTTATTTATTATATAAAAAAGATAAAATACTAAATGATATTGCTATAAAAAGATTAACGGCAATTAAAGAATTTACCGAATTAGGAAGTGGGTATCGTATTGCCATGCGTGATTTAGCTTTACGTGGCGCTGGTGATATCTTAGGTAGTAGTCAGGCTGGATTTGTTGATGCCGTTGGGTTGGATTTATATTTAAAAATGGTTGATGATGAAGTTAAAAGGTTAAAGGGTGAAGAAGTACTTCCTGATGATGATAGTAATGAATCATTGATATCAGTAGATACTCATATAAGTAATGATTATGTTTCTGATGAAGCGCTACGCATTGAAATTCATCAAAAAATTAATGAAATTGATAGCTATGAAAAACTGGTAGAGGTAGAAAAAGAATTACGTGACCGTTTTGGTAATTTCGATGAAAAATTACGTGTTTATATGTATGAAGAATGGTTTGAAAAATTAGCTGAAGTTTTACATATAACAAAAGTTATTCAAAATGATAAAATTGTCCAAGTTGAAATTCCAAGTATGGCTGTAATGAAATTAAAATTTGAAAAAATATTTTTGCAAATATATAATATATGTCCAAAAGCTCAATTAAAATCTTTAGGTAATATAGTATATATAACAATACCTTTGCATAATTTAGAAAAACACTTTGTTTATTATTTAGTAGATATTTTAAACCTATTAATTTCTGAATACAATAAAGTCGAATAAAATAATAAATATTGGTTATTCTATTTATAGAGAGGTAAATATGAATAATAATGGTTCGATTAAAAGAATTGATGAACTGGGCAGAATAGTCATTCCTAAAGACATGCGAAAGAGATTATCTATAAAAGCTAATGATAGTTTAGAGGTATCAATAGATAATAATGCCATTAAAATTTCTAAATCGAAAGCAATCAACAATTTTGATGAATTTGTAATTAAATTATTAAAAGTAATTGATAAGAATTTCAATTATACTTTAATAGCAACTAATAGAGATAATATAATTTTCAATAATAGAAATATTGATATTGATATAAAAAATATCTTTTCGGGAAATATTGAAAGTTATGATTTAAGTTGTAAACCAATAATTATTGATTCAAATATTGAAGGTTTTATACTATTGGGAAATAGTATATGCAATGAAGAAATTATTAAAATTATAAATTCTATATTGATGAATTTTAGTGAAATAACTTGCTAAAAATAGTGATTAAATGTATAATTTAATTACTATTTTTCTTTGGGAAATATTTCCCGGGAAATAATTGAGGAGGAAAATATGCTAATTGATTCCCATTGTCATGTGTTAAAAGAATATTATGATGATATACCAAATATTATAGAGAATGCTAAAAATAATGATATTAAAATTATTATAAATTCAGCTTATAACTACTCCAGTAGTTTAGAAATTATAAAGTTAGTTAGTAAATATCCCAATATGTATGGAACAGTAGGACTTCATCCTGAAAATTGTATGGAAGATTTTGATTATGATGTTTTTAATCATTTAGATAAAAAAATTATTGCCATCGGCGAAATAGGTCTTGATTATCATTATGGTAAAGATTATAAAGAACAGCAAATAAATGTTTTTAAAAGGCAATTAGATATAGCAACAAGACTATCACTGCCAGTAGTTATTCATAGTAGGGATGCTACAATGGATACAATTAATATTTTGCGTAATTATAATTTAAAAGGAGTTATCCATTCTTTTAGTGGTAGTTTAGAAACTGCTAAGGAATATATTGCTATGGGCTATTTATTAGGGATTAATGGCGTTGTAACTTTTAAGAATTGTAAATTGAAGGAAATATTACCGTTTATCCCCTTAAAATCAATAATTTTAGAAACAGATTCTCCTTATTTAACACCTGTTCCTTATCGAGGAAAGAAAAATGAACCTTCGCATATTAAGGATATAGCATTATTTTTAGCAGATGTTTATAATATCGATGTTGAAGAAATAGCAAAAATTACCACCGCTAATGTTAAGCGTATTTTTGACATTTAAACGTAACTATGATAAGATTTAAGTGATTTGAGGTGGTTTTACTTTCATGAAACAGAAGATTTTTAAAGGTGCAAAAGTATTTTTTATGGGAGCATTTTTAACTTTATTAGTTTCTACATCGAGTAATAACCTTGTAAAGGTAAGTAATTCTAATATGAATTTAACTCTAGATTTAAGTTCGATGGCTCAAAAAATTGAAGAAAACATAAAGAATGACTTGTATTCGGCTAAAGATTCTTATACAGGATATTTAACCGGTTATGCGGCTGATTGTCCTTTATGTACCGGACGTTTGGCTTGTATGCCTAATTTAGATGTTTTAAATGGAAATGTAACCTATGTTGATGATACTTATGGAGAGTTAAATATAGTTGCTTCATCAACTTCCATTCCTTGTGGAACTGTTGTTCGTATTAACGATTTTAAAAATGCTAATGGTCCATTATATGCTATAGTACTTGATAGAGGCGTAGGTCGTAATAATTTAGACTTGCTTACTGTAAGTGAAGATTATGCATATCAGTATGTAGGTCGTTCAATAGTAAATTATGATATATTAAGAAAAGGTTGGGCTAATCCCACAGAATAGATTTTATGAGTGAATTTAGGTTCAAGAAAAGATACGGACAGAATTTTTTAACTGATAAGAATACAATCGATAAAATAATAAACAATATTAAAATAATAGGAAAAACGTTAATTATTGAAATAGGTCCTGGGAATGGAGCTTTAACGAAACGACTAGTCCAATTAAACAGTGATATTTTATGTTTTGAAATCGATCAAGAATTAAAACCAGAATTAGATAAAATTAATTCTCCAAATTTAAAAATAATATATAAAGATTTTTTAACAATTGATTTACTAGATTATATTAAGGGATACGAAGAAATTTATGTTATTGCTAATATTCCTTACTATATCACTACACCTATAATCGAAAAAATAATAAAATCTAAGTTAAACATAAAATTTATGATTTTAATGGTTCAAAAAGAAGTAGCAGATAGATTGAGTGCTAAACCAGGTTCGAATGATTATGGCTATTTTACCGTGTACTTAAGTTACTACTATACAGTTAGTAAAATCAGTAATGTATCTCGAAAGCTATTTTATCCAGTACCAAATGTTGATAGTGCTTTAATTAAATTAGAAATAAAAGAAAATAGAATAAAAGTTGATGAAGAAAAATTCTTTAAATTTGTAAAAGAATGCTTTAGATTTAAAAGAAAAAATATTAAAAATAATTTGTTAAAATACGATTTAAACATAGTTAATAATGTTTTATCTAAGTATAATCATAATTTATCTAATAGAGCAGAAGATTTTACTTTAGTAGAATTTATTGATTTATTTAATAGCTTAAATATATGAATTATTAAATTGTTCATATATTTTTTTATTACTTTTTAAAAATTATTATAAAAAGTAAAGGCTTATTTGATATAATCAATATAATGAGGAGACAATGATGAAAAAGATTTCAATTTTAGCATTACATTTGAATTATGGTGGTATTGAACACGCAATCATATCTTTAGCTAATCTTATTTGTGATAAATATGAGGTTGAAATAGCATGTACATATAAGATAAAAGATGAACCAGCTTTTCCTTTGGATAAACGCGTAAAAGTTAAATATTTGAATTCTCTTCTACCTAATAAGGAAGAATTTAGATTAGCAGTAAAGAGTAAAAATGTATTTCAAATATTTAAAGAAGGATTTAAAAGTATTAAAATACTATATTTACGAAAAAAGACAATGATTAATTACATTAAAAGTACAGATAGTAATATTATAATTTCAAGTAGATTGTTATTTAATAAGATTTTAGCTACTTCTTGCCAAAAAGGAATCTTAACCATCGGATGGGAACATAATCATTTTCATGGTAATTATAAATTGGCGCAAAAGACGGCTAAAAGTGTTAAGAATTTAGATTATTTTGTTTTAGTTTCGCAACAATTAGAAAAGGAATATACTTTATTATTAAAGAATAGCAAATGTAAATGTGTATATATTCCTAATATAATTGATGAAGTCCCTAATAAACAGGCAAACTTAATTGTTAAAAGACTTGTTAGTGTAGGTAGATTGGCAAGAGAAAAAGGTTTTATTGATTTATTAAAAATAGCTAAAATAATATTTAAAAAGTATCCTGATTGGCATTTAGATATAATTGGTGATGGTAATGAAAAACAAAATTTATTAGTATTTATCGAAGAAAATAATTTATCTCAATATGTTACTTTACATGGTTTTAGAGATAAAGAATATATAAATAATGTTTTAATAAATTCTTCTATTTATTTAATGACATCATATACAGAAAGTTTTGGAATTGTTTTGCTAGAAGCGGCTAGTTTTGGGTTACCTTTAATCGCGTATTCTTCTGCTGAAGGAGCAAACGAGATTATT
Source organism: uncultured Bacilli bacterium (assembly GCA_944371435.1). Classification (GTDB taxonomy): domain Bacteria; phylum Bacillota_I; class Bacilli_A; order RF39; family UBA660; genus CAG-605. The sequence continues at coordinate 9,762 of CALVXQ010000009.1, read as the reverse complement.
GAAAATGGTCAAAATGGTTATTTAATTGCGGATAGAAATGAATCAACGTACTGTAAATACTTAGAAAAATTAATGAATGATTATGAATTACGTAAAAAGCTTGGTACTAATGCCTTCAAAAGTGTACTTAAATATACCGGTGATAATGTTATAAAAGAATGGGAAAATATTTTTAATTAGGTGGTATTAATGAAAAGCAGTAAAAAAATTTTCGATAAATTAATAATTTTATATATTTTTCTTCAACCTTTTATAGATGCTATTACAATGTATCAAATTCGTAGCACACTTAATATTCCTTCTATTTCGGTTGTATTACGAGGTTTATTTTTAATAATAATTGTAGTTTGGTTGTATAAAAATAGTAAAAAAAAGCATTTAATATATTTAATTATTGGGTACTTTATTATTGATTGTATTTATATCTTCTTTTTTACATCTAATAGTCTTTATCAAGAAATAGCTAATTTATTTCAAATATTTTATTTGCCATTTGTATTATACTTTTTTATGAAATATGAAAATAGCGTTATTAATGATAAATTTATATTTCAAATATATTTAGTCTACTTAAATCTTATAATAATTCCTTATTTTTTAAATATAGGTGTATATGCTAGTGATTATTATGTGGGAAAATCAGGATATTACGGTCTTTTTAACGGAGGAAATGAAATTAGTGCGATTATTTTAGGGTTAATGCCTATAGCAATAAAATATTTAGTTGGTATTAAAAATAATTTTTTAAGAATAATTACTTTAATTGAAACTATATTTTGTATCTATTTAATTGGTACTAAAACGATACTTCTTGGAAGTATAATAGTAATTATTTATTTTATCTTTAAATGGTTATATCATAATTATCAAAAAATTAACAAAAAGAACTTAGTTAAAATATTAATTCTAGCATTTTTAGTTTTATTAGTTGGTTACCTAGTATTACCAATGACTCCACTTTATAAAAATATTTATTTAGCTTTAAAATTTTTTAATGTTAATTCTATTGGGGATTTTGCTAATCTTGACGTTATTGATAATATAATATTTTCTGGTCGTTTAAATATTTTAGCTAATATTAATGAAATATATAATGATTCTTCTCTACTAGTTCATTTATTTGGTTTAGGAGAGACTACCTTATTAAATTTAAAATTAGTTGAAATTGATATATTTGATATCTTTTATAGTATAGGTTTAATAGGCTTTTTGATATATATAGTTACTAATATTTTAATATTAAAAAAGATTAAGATAGATGGAACGTATAAATTTAGTTTTATTTTATTAGTTATAGTGTCATTATTTACTGGTCACATTTTAACTAGTACTTGTGTTTCCTTATATTTTGGAATATACGTTTTGTTAAATAAAAATAATAGTAGATAATGATTAAGAAAAATCATAAGAATATGAGGTGTTTATATGAAGAAAGTAATATTTATAGCTAGTACTGGAGGTCATTTAAATGAGTTATTACAATTAAAATCGTGTTTTAAAGATTATGATTATTATTTAATTACAGAGAAAACTAAAAGTAATATTCCTTTAAAAGAAAAGTTTAATAATAGAGTATATTTTTTAGTTTCTGGTACTTATACTACTATGCGTGCAAAATTGATTTATCCTTTTAAGTTTTTAATTAACTGTATAAAATCATTATATTTTTATTTTAAAATTAGACCCGATGTAATAGTAACAACTGGTACACATAATACTGTTCCGATGTGTTATATAGCTCATTTTTTTAAGAAAAAAGTAATATTTATTGAAACGTTTGCTAATAGTGAATACCCAACTAAATCGGGACGGATGGTTTACCCAATTGCTGATGTTTTTATAGTTCAATGGGAATCAATGTTAAAGTATTATCCTAAAGCTATATATGGTGGTTGGATTTTTTAGGAGGAAGTTATGATTTTTGTTACATTAGGTACACATGATAAACCATTTAATAGGTTATTAGAAGCTGTTCAAAAACAGATAGATTTAGGAAATATAAATGATAAAGTTATCGTTCAGGCTGGAGCAACCAAATTTGCCTCAAAGGATATGGAAATATTTGATTTAATCTCGATGACAAAGTTTGATGAATTAGTTAGTAAATGTGATTTACTTATTACTCATGGTGGAGTAGGAAGTATTATGACGGGGTTAAAAAAAGGAAAAAAAGTAATAGCATGTGCTAGGTTAGCTAAATATAAGGAAGTTGTAAATGATCATCAGAAACAGATTATTGAAAATTTTGATAAAACAGGCTATATAATAGGGGTAACGAATCTTGATGATTTAGATAAGGCTTTAAAAAGGGTAAAAGATTTTAAACCAAAAAGGTTTGTAAGTAATACTGAGAATATGATAAAACTAGTTAAAGAAAAAATTGAAGAATAAATGACTAAAATCACCTTAATATGCATAGTATTAATTGGTGATTTTTTTGATAAAAAGTGGCGATTATATCACGAGAAAAAGTTATAAAAATGATATGGTATTTGTCGTTTTAAGTGTAAAAGGTAATATGGTTTACTTAAAAGGATTAAATGATCGATTATATGCTGATAGTCCAGTTGAAGATTGTGAAATAGTCTCGAAGGATGTATTAGAAGATTCATTTGTTCCTGAAAACTTAGAAAGTGATTTATTAGATAGAAGTGAGTATTTTTTTATTCCTGCCAAGATTTTACATTTAGATGGTGATTCAGAATATTTAAGCAGATGTATGAATTACTATAAAGAGAATAAAGTTTTTGCAATAGGCCGGAAAATTGATGAAGAAAATTTAAGTAATAGTATTATCGAATATTTAGAAGAAGTAAAACCTGATATAGTTATTATTACTGGGCATGATGCGTATTATCGTAAAAAAGGGGATAAAACAGATATAAATAATTATAAAAATTCTAAAAATTTTGTTCTCTCGGTAAAACAAGCTCGTAAATATGAAAAATCGCATGAAAAATTAATAATAATTGCCGGAGCTTGTCAAAGTAATTATGAAGAGTTGATTAAAGCTGGTGCCAATTTTGCTAGTAGTCCTAAAAGAGTTAATATTCATGCTCTTGATCCAGCTATAATTGCCGTAAATATAGCTTTAACAGAAAAAAGTAAAAGAGTTGATTTAATCAATCTTTTAGATAAAACAAAAAATGGTCCTTCCGGTATTGGGGGAATTATGTGTAATGGTATGATGTATGTGGGGTACCCAAGATGAATTTGAGTGATATTAAAGAGGAAATAAAAGGACTTGTCAATAAGGAAGTTATGTTAAATGTAACTGGTTCAAGAAGCAAAAAACAAATGTATAAAGGAATTATAAATGAAGTTTATCCTAATATATTCACGGTATTAGTAAATGGTGTTAATAAAAGCTTTACTTATGCTGATGTGGCAATTGGTGATGTAAAGATTTATCATATGTAATGAAAATTCTTGAAATTTATCTTTAAGTGGTATAAAATTAAGATAAGTTGAAATAGACTTTAGAAGGAGAGTATTGCTATGCAAGTAACATCAGTAAGCGTAAAAAAAATTGAAAAAGAAGGTTCAAGAATGAAAGGTATAGCATCTATTCTATTAGATGATTCATTTGCTGTTCATGATATTAGAATAATTGAGGGAGATAATGGGCTATTTATTGCAATGCCAAGCCGTAAAACAGCTACTGGTGGTTATCGTGATATCGCTCATCCAATTAATCCTGATGCTCGAAAAATGCTTGAAGACGCTATTATTGGTGAATATAAAAAAGCTGAATAAAATTAAAAAATGCTACTTAACTTGTAAGTAACATTTTTTTCTTATAATTTAAGAATTTTCTAAAAAAATTTAGCATATAATTAATTGGTGATACTAATGGATATAAAAGATTTAGCAGTAGAAAATTTATTAAGTGAAATTAAAGTAGTAGATCGTAAAAAAATTTCGTTAAGTGGAGTAAAAAAATTAGTTAGTTTTGATCCAGAGGAATTTTTAATGGATACAACTTTAGGGCCGTTAGTATTAAAGGGTAGTAATTTAGAAATTGTTAAGTTAGATACTTTAGCTGGAAATTTGAATATTAAAGGGAAAGTTAATTCCATATCCTATTTAGATGGTCGAGATGTAAAATCTAAGGGAAATGTTTTGACAAAATTATTCAAATGAAAATAACTATTCAATTATTATGTTTATTAGTTTCCTTTTTATTTGGCTTTTTTATAAATAAACTTATAAGATTTCATAGTAAAGTCTTAAAAAAGGCATCAAGTATTTCTAAACTTTTAATAAGCTTTTTATTAAGTTATATATTTGTAATAAGTTATATAGACATTATATACTTTATAAATAATGGTAATTTCCATTTATATTTTATTATATTTATGATAGTAGGAATAATTATCGGCTCTAAAAGTAAAACAAAATTATTTAGAAATAGAAAAAATATTAAATAAATGCTATAATGCTATTGAGGTAGATTATGGTAAAAGAGCGAAAGGTAAAAAAAGTAAATGCTGAAGTATATCATAAAAGAAGATTAAGAGCCTTATTAATTACTCTTTCTGTATTAATTTTATTATTGGTAAATAGTGTCTTTAATGATTGGCGGCAAATACTTAATAATCGCGAACTAAAAACAGAATTAACTGCTAAGTATGATGATTTATTAGAAGAAGAAAAACGTCTATCTTCAGAAGTAACCAAACTTCAAGATTTAGACTACATTCTTTTGTATGCTCGTGAAAAATATGGATATTCTAAAGATGGGGAATTAATAATTCAAATTTATCCTGAAGGTGAATAAAATTTATTCCCTTTTTTTAAGCTTTTATGTATAATAATTGTTGGTGAAAGTATGGAGAGTTTGGTTTTAAAAGATATATCAATAACCTTAGGGCAAAACTTAGTATTTGATAAACTTTCGTTAGAATTTAATAAAAAAGTAAATACTTCTATAATAGGACCAGGTGGATCCGGTAAAACAACTATTTGTAAGATATTAAATGGTGATTTAAAATATAATGGTTCGATATTGATAAATGGTATTGAAATCGGAGAAAGTAATAATTATTTATTAGAAAAATATGTAGGAGTTGTTTTAAATAATAGTTACAATAAGAATAGTTTAGTTATCGATGAATTATTTGCTGGTTTAGATACCTGTAATTTAGATTATGAAGAAGAAGAAAAGCGGGTAAAAAAAGTAGTCAAGTATTTCAAATTACAAGATATACTGGAAAAAAGAATAAGTTCCTTTACTATTCAAAAGAAGTATTATATTAAGATAATTAAAGAGTTAATTCGAGGATGTGCATATATTGTCTTAGATGATATTTTTATAAATATGGATCTTAAAGAAGTAAAAAGAATAATAAGCTATTGTAAACAAGAAAATATAACTATAATTAATATTACATCAGAAATGGAATATGTATTAGAAACGGATAATTTAGTAGTTTTATATAATAAGAATGTAGCAATGGTAGGTAGTACTATTGAATGTTTAAAGGAAGAAAAATTATTAAGACGTTTAGGATTTAATTTACCATTTCTTGTTGATTTGTCAATTCAATTAGGTTATTATGGACTAATTAACAAAGTTATTATCGATGATAGAAAGATGATTGATGCTATATGGAAATAATATTACAAGATATAGTATGTAATTCTACTAAAGCGGATAAATGCTTGAATAAAGTAAATTATACATTTAAAGAAAATTCTATTAATTTTTGTTCTGGATTATCAGGACGTCTTTTGCGAGATTTATTGACTTTGAAAAAGCAAAGAGAAAGTGGTTATATTTTCGTTAATCCTAATGGTCGATTAAGTGATATTGGTTATGTTGGTAACAATCCGTTAAAAGAATTTACTTGTAAAACAGTAGCAGAACAAATGCTTTATTTTAAAGATAATTATCATTTAAAATATAATAATGTTCAAGAAAAGATTAAAAGTGCTTTATTAATGGTAGGATTAGATGAGAGTTATTTAAGTAGAGTGATTACTAGTTTATCAACTTCAGAGTTAAAAAAAGTTTCATTAGCTTGTGTTTTATTCTATAATCCCCAAGTATTAATAGTAGATTACTTTGAAAAAGGATTAAATTATAAAGATATTGAGTATTTTAAAAAATTATTTAAGAAATTGAAGATTAAGTATAATCGTAATATAATTATATGTAGTGATAATATAAGTAATTATTTAGATATTCTTGATGAATATGTAATATTTAATAATGGGGTATTAGAAGTTAAAGGGACTAACAAAGAATTATATAACAATGTTATTTATAAATATATTGAAGAACCGCATATTATAAAATTTATAAACTTAGTAAGAAAGAAAAAAGGGGTAGAATTGGATAATTATATTGATATAAAAGAATTAATAAAAGCTATTTATAGGGATGTTGAGAATAAATGAAATATAGAGCAGTAGTCAGTTATGATGGTACAAATTTTTATGGTTTTCAAAGATTAAATTCTAAAAGAAGTGTTCAAATGGTTTTGGAAGAAGCTTTAAGTATCTTAAATAAACAGAAAGTTACTGTTAAAGGGGCTTCTCGTACTGATAAGGGTGTTCATGCTTTGCATCAAGTTATTAGTTTTAGTATGGATGTTAATATTCCCATTTTAAGATTTAAGAAAGCTATTAATCGTATTCTTCCTGCCGATATTCGGATTATAGATATTGAAAATGTAGTAGATACTTTTCATGCTCGCTTTAATGTAGTTAGTAAGACTTATGTTTATAAGATAAATCTAGGGAGTTATGATGTTTTTAAAAGTAATTATTATTTACAGTATGATTATAAATTAGATATTGAAAAGATAAAAGAGTGTGCTAAGTTATTTTTAGGATTTCATAATTTTAAAAATTTTGTATCTGGGTATCGTAAGAATTATAATTTAACAATTGATAAAATTGATTTTAAATATAGTAATGATATTCTAGAGATAAAATTTGTCGGAAAATCTTTTTATAAATATATGATTAGAAATATAGTGGGTGCTTTACTATTTGTTGGTAGTAATCGCCGTTCAATCGCGGATATTAAGGTAATGTTATCTGAACCAGAGAAGAATATAAGTTTATATACTGCTCCCGCTTGTGGCCTGTATTTAGTCGATATTAAATATAAGAATATTTAAAAAAAAGATATATTATGCTAAAATATTTGAGGAGGGTGTAATGAAATTTTTAAAAAAATTAATTAATTCAGAATATAGAGAACTTTGTCGTTTTGAAGAAATTGCTAAAAAAATAGTTGCTTTAGATGAAGAATACTCTAAACTAAGTGATGAAGAATTAAAACATAAAACTGTTGAATTAAAAGAAGAATTAGAAAAAAATCAAGATTTAGATGCGTTAATTGTTCCTGCTTTTGCTACAGTTCGTGAAGCAGCTTATCGTGTTATTGGTGAAAAACCTTATTTTGTCCAAATATTAGGTGGTCTGGCAATCCATTTTGGTAATATAGCCGAAATGAAAACTGGTGAAGGAAAAACTTTAACTGAAACTATGCCAACTTATTTGAATGCATTAACTGGAAAAGGGGTTCATATCGTTACTGTAAATGAATTCTTAGCCAAAAGAGACTCAGAATGGATGGGAAATATTTATCGCTTTTTAGGTTTAACAGTTGGCCTTAATTTGCGTACTTTATCTCCTAAAGAGAAAAAAGAAGCCTATGCTTGTGATGTGTTATATTCAACAAATAATGAGATTGGTTTTGATTACTTACGTGATAATATGGTAGTTAGACTTGAGGATAAAGTTCAAAGACCTTTAAATTTTTGTATCGTTGATGAAGTTGATTCAATTTTAATTGATGAAGCAAGAACACCATTAATTATTTCTGGTGGTAAGTTTGAAGCTAAACAATTGTATACTGATGCTGATCATGCCGTAAAAAAACTTGTTGCTGATGAAGATTACGATGTTGATTTAAAGACTAAGAATGTTTCTTTAACTGATGCCGGTAGTAGAAAAATAGAAAAATATTTTCATCTAGATAATTTATATGATATTAATAATTCTGCTTTAGTTCATCATATTAATCAAGCATTAAAAGCTAATTATGGTTTTAAAAAAGATGTTGATTATATTGTCGAAAATGATGAGGTTGTTATAGTAGATAGTCATACAGGACGTCTTATGCATGGTCGTCAGTATTCAGATGGGTTACATCAAGCTATCGAAGCTAAAGAAAATGTTCGTATCAATGAAGAAACAAAAACAATGGCTACTATAACATTTCAAAATTTATTTAGAATGTATAATAAGTTATCCGGTATGACTGGTACTGCTAAAACAGAAGAGGAAGAGTTTATAAACATTTATAATATGTATGTTATTCAAATACCTACGAATAAACCAATAGCAAGGGTAGATTTACCAGATTTAGTTTATGCTACTGCTAAGGGAAAATATAGTGCTATTATTAAATGTATAAAAGAAATTCATAAGACTGGGCAACCTATTTTGGTTGGGACTATTTCTGTTGAAGCTAATGAATATTTAAGTTCTTTATTAAAAAAAGAAAATTTGCCCCATGAAGTATTAAATGCTAAAAATCATGAGCGTGAGGCAGAAATTATAGCGAAGGCTGGACAACTTGGTGCTATTACTATTGCAACAAACATGGCTGGTCGTGGTACGGATATTAAAATAAGTGAAGAAGTTCGTCAACTAGGTGGTTTGTATGTAATTGGTACAGAACGTCATGAATCAAGGAGAATAGATAATCAGTTACGTGGTCGTGCTGGTCGTCAGGGTGATCCTGGTGTATCACAATTCTTTGTTTCTTTTGATGATGATTTAATGAAGAGATTTGGTACGGAGAAAATTAAGAATATGTTGATTTCTCTTGGTATGGATGGCGAACAAGCAATTAGATCAAAAACTTTTACTAAATCAATTGAAACAGCTCAGAAAAAGGTTGAAGGTAATAATTATGACATGCGAAAAAATTTACTAGATTATGATAATGTTATGAATCAACAACGTGAAATTATTTATTCGCGAAGAAATGAATTATTAGAAGATAGTGATATTGGTTCTTATATTAATGATGTATTTCATAATAATATAGCATCATTAATTGATAATCACATTGAACCAGAGGGTTATCTTACGGAACAAGATAAAATTGATATACTAGAAGATGTTAATAACAATTTATTAAAAACTAGAGATATAAGTTTAGATGAAATAAAAAATTTAAAAGATAATGATGTTATTGAGTATATTTATGATAAGGTTATAGCAGATTATGATGAGAAGATTTCTAAAATTCCAAAGGAAATTATAAGTGAATTTGAAAGAGCAATATGTTTAAGAATTATCGATGAAGCTTGGGTTGATCATATATCTACTATGGAACATCTACGTGAAGGTATTGGGTTAAGAGGATATAGTCAAACTAATCCATTACAGGCTTATGCTCAAGAAGGTTTTGATATTTTTGAAAAAATGTTAGACAATATAGATGCTAAAATTTCTACTTTTTTACTAAAAGCAGAAGTTAGACATAATATTGAAAGAAAACAAGTAGCAAGTGGAAAAACAAATACTAATGATGGTAAAGAAGCTTTAAAAACGGCTCCTAAAAAAGTAAAAAAAGTAGGAAGAAATGAACCTTGTCCATGTGGTTCGGGAAAGAAATATAAACAATGTTGTGGAAAGAACGCATAAATAAAGGGAAAAATCGGTTCTTAAACATTAAGGAGTGATGGAAAAATGTATCACTCCTTTTGAATACAAAAAAATAGACATCAACAA
>CALVXQ010000008.1 GCA_944371435.1 uncultured Bacilli bacterium | reverse complement strand
ATAATAAAAATCAAGGGTCTAGATGAACTCACTTCGTTCGCCCTTGATTTTTTATTAAAAGAATAGTCCTTTTTATGATGTCTCCTAGATGGGGTTCACATCAGTTTCCACTAGACCATTACCTCAAAGTACATACAATGATATAAATTGAACCGCCGTATACGCGGTGGTGTGATAGGGCAAAATAAAAACTATTATTACATAGTTTCGATTTATAAAATTATTTATTTAATGCTTTCTTTGCAGCTCTAGCTTCTCTAGCTGTAGTAATGACAGTTTGACCATTAATAGTAGTTTTTATTAAATTTGGTTTTTGAAAATGATTAGTCTTATTTAATGCATGACTTCTTCTATTTACTGATAAAGGTTTTTTTGCAGTCAATTTAGTTGCCATAATAATACCTCCCTTGTTTCTTTGTCTAGTCAATATTATCATAGACTTTAGTCTATTGTCAATAATAAAATCTTATAAATAGGCGATTTTACTAGGGTAATTAATAGACATTATAATAATAATTTGTTAAAATTACATTGAGTGATTTATGAATAATAAAATTATAAAAGTATTAAATATTTTTGAAAGTAATGGTTATGAAGCCTATATTGTAGGTGGTTTTGTCCGTGATAATATTTTAGGTCGGAATTCATATGATGTTGATATATGTACTAATGCTTTACCAATTAATACTAAAACTTTATTTGCTATAAAAATGACTAATAATTATGGTTCGGTTAAGTTTAGTGATGGTAAATATAATTTTGATATTGCTACTTATCGTAGAGAGTATAATTATAAAGATAATAAGCCTAGTAAAATTGAGTATATTGATAATTTATTAGAAGATTTACAAAGAAGAGATTTTACGATTAATACTTTATTGATGAATAAAAATGGTGATGTAATAGATCTTTTAGGTAGTATTAAAGATATTCAGAGTAAAAAGATTCGCTGTATCGGGAATCCAGATATTAAATTTAAAGAAGATCCTACTAGAATATTAAGAGCTTTAAGATTTAAAATAGTATTAGATTTTAGTTTAGAGCGTAATGCTTTAAGAAGTATAAAAAAGAATAAGGAATTGTTAAAAAATATTCCTAAAGAGATTTTAAAAAAAGAATTTGATAAGATATTAACAAGTACTAATGTTATTAAAGGTCTTAAATATTTAGATATACTAGGTATTTTAAAAATTTTAAATATTTCTTATTCTAACTTAGTTGATTGCCAAGATTTATGTGGGATGTATGCTCAGTTAGTAGTACCATCTAATTATCCATTTAGTAAAAAAGAATTATCAAATATAAAGATAATAAAGAAAATAGTATCTTATGGTAAAATAGATGAAGAAATTTTATTTAACTATGGTCTTTATTTATCACAAGTATCAGGAATTATATTAAAGGAAAATGTTGTTGATATTATAAAAAAATATAATAATATGCCTATTTATGATATAAAAGATATTCAAATAAATAGTTATGAAATTATGAATATTTTAAAGATAAAACCTTCCAAAAAATTAAAAATAGTATATAATGATTTAGTAAGTGCTATTTTAAATGGAGAGATATTAAATGAAAAAAGTGCTATTAATGATTATTTATTAAAAAGGAAGGACTTTTATAATGGATAAATTAATTAATTTATTACAATCCAAAAAGTTAGTTATTGATTCAAATATTGTTAAAGTTTTAGATAAAAATATGAGTTTAAATGAATTCTTAGTATTACTTTATATTTTGAATGATGAAGGTCAAAATTTTGATATTAATAAAATAAGTAGAGAATTAAATATCAATAATGATGATGTAATGAATGCCTTCAATAATTTGTTAAATAAAAACTTAATAAAAATGAATACTATTAAAGATAAATATGGAATTATAAACGAAAGTATATCTTTAGATAATTTATATCATTTAGCTATTAGTAATTTAACAGAAGTTGAAAAAGATAAAGAGAAAGATAATATTTATGCTATATTCCAACAAGAATTTTCGGGAAATCTTTCGCCAACTGAATATGAGTTGATAAATGGTTGGTTAAATACGGGGATAAGTGAAGAATTGATAATAGGAGCTTTAAAGGAAGCTATTTTTAATGGGGTAAAGAGTTTTCGGTATATAGATCGAATTTTATATGAGTGGCAAAAGAAAGGATTTACTTCGATGGATGACGTTAATAAAGATTTAAAGAACAAGCCTAAAGAAAGTTATAATGATGAGATATTTGATTATGATTGGTTGAATGATGATGAAGAGTGATTTAATAATAAGTAATTTAGATAAAATGATTCCAAATCCTCGTTGTGAATTGGAATATAATAAAGACTATGAACTTTTGCTTGCTACGGTATTATCGGCTCAATGTAAGGATGCTAGGGTAAATGAGGTAACAAGAGTATTATTTAAAAAGTATGATATTTTTTCTTTGCAAAATGCAGATATTAATGATGTTATGAATATTATAAGACCAGTTGGTACCTTTCGAAAAAAAAGTGCTTATATAATTAATATAGCTAAATCTTTAGGTCAAAACTATAATGGGGTTGTTCCCAATGATAGAAAGTATTTAACGAGTTTGCCTGGTGTAGGTCGCAAGACTTGTAACTTAGTTTTAGCTAATATTTATGGTGTTCCCGCAATAGCGGTTGATACGCATGTTAAAAGAGTTAGTACGAGATTAGGCTTAGTTAAGGAGTATTATGATGTTTTACAAGTAGAAAAAAAGTTGATGAAGATATTTCCTAAAGATAAGTGGATTCGTCTTCATCATCAATTAGTATTGTTTGGTCGTTACATTTGTACAGCTAAAAACCCAAAATGCTTAAACTGTTTATTTAAAGAACATTGTCCGTACTTTAAGAATAAAAATACTTAGTTATAAAAAATCTTTTTTGATAGTTAGTAACTTTATTATTAAGAATTATAGTTTTTAAAATATTTTTCATAAGTTTAAATTCTTTTAAATTAAACGAGTTGTAGTCAGTATTACTGGCTTTTTTAACATCATAAATATGAACTTTATTCCTTAGTCTACGTAATTCGTTTATACTATTTATATCTATTTTTAATAGATTATTTTTTTTAGTTATTATAAGTAAAATATTAAGATTATATTTTTTAATATTAATCCTAGCATCTTTTATGATTAAATATAGAATAGCTTCGATAATTGAAATAGAATTAATTATGTAATCTTTAATTAATAAAGATTTTAGTACACTTGATACGTTATCATTTTCTAATTTATTTTCTAGATAAATTATATATTGAAAAGTATAACAAATATTACTTACTATGGGATAGTTGTTAAAATTAAAAGCATTTCTTAAATAGTTAATACTAATTGGGTACCATTTGTTCATAAAAATCACGTCACTATTTTACCATAATAAAAGAAAATAGCTATATTTCCCGCATATTTTCTTGATTTTTATAAGGATCTTTTTTATCGATTTTATCGACGAATAAAATTCCATTTAAGTGGTCTATTTCATGTTGAAAGGCAACTGCAATATCTTCACGCACTCTTATTGAGTAAGGGTTACCATCGATATCATACGCTTCAACTGTTATTCTAGCACTACGTGGTACTATTCCTTTAACCTCCCGATTGATTGATAGACAACCTTCGCCTTCTCCGACATAGATTAATTCTTCACTTTGTGATTTTATTTTTGGATTTATTACAACATAATTTTTAAATGAATGATCTTCTAATTCTTCAACGATAACGAATATTCTTTTTAAGATACCTATTTGTGGATAAGCTAAACCCATTCCTGCTCTTAAATTATATTTTTTATTATATTCATCTATTTGAGACATTTTTAAGTAGAGTAACATATCCTTAATGTTCTTTTTATCTTTGACACTTAATGGAAATGTTACTTCTTCACTTTTTTGATGTAATATTTTATTTTTTTCATCTAATATTTTAATATCTGGTAATTTTAATTCCATAAAGACTTCACCCCTTAAAACGTTTCTATTTTATCATTTTTTCAAATTAAAATAAAGTATTTTAGTGATAAAAAAGTATTTTAAAAAAGAGTATTATTTGATAAAATTAAATGGAAACAGGTGATAAGATGTATAACTATATAAAGGGCATTATTACAGAAGTAACAAGTAGTTATGTTGTAATAGAAAATCAAAATATTGGTTATCAAATTAATGTAGGAAATCCTTATATATATAAAGAAAATGATATGTACACTATATATATTTATAATCATATTCGTGAGGATGAACATACATTATTTGGTTTTAAAAGTAAAGAAGAAAGAAATTTATTTTTAAAATTAATTAATGTTAAAGGGTTAGGACCTAAGATGGCATTACCAATGGTATCAGCAGGGAGTGTTAATGATTTACTAGATGCTATTTCTCAAGAAAATTTAGTTTATTTAACAAAATTTCCAAAGATTGGTGATAAGTTGGCTCGCCAAATAATTCTAGATTTAAAAGGTAAACTGGCCGATCATCAAGATTTATTTGCGGCATCGGATTTAACAGAATTAGTAGCGGTTTTAGAGTCTTTAGGGTATAAGAAAGCTGATATTAATAAAATACTACCTAAGGTTGATGCAACTAAGAGTTTAGAAAATCAAGTAAAGGAAGCATTGAGGTTATTATTGAGTAAATGAAAATAGGAATTGATATAGATGATACAATCGTTAATACTAATGAGTATATTATAAAAGCTGCTCTTTCTTATGATAAGCAATTTTTAGGTAATAAGGGCTTTCATGATAAGAAAAGTTATGCTTTTACTGATATGTTTTATTGGGATGAAAATGATGTAAGAAGCTTTTTAAAATATTATCAACAAGAAAAGTTATATTTGAATGTACCGGTTAAAAAAGATGCTATTAAATATATAAATAAATTATATGATGATGGTAATTATATTTGTTTTATAACTTATCGTCAGGATAATGATTCGCGAGAAACTTACGAAGATACATATCAGTATTTACAAAAGTATGGGTTTAAATTTAATAAATTGATTACTAATTCCGGAATGAAAGGCCAAGTATGTGTGGATGAAGGAATTGATATTTTTATTGATAATTCTATTAATCAAATTACTGATGTGAATAAAAGAGGGATTGAAACTATTATGTTTGCTACATTATACAATAAGAGTTATAAGGGTAAAAAGTTGAGTTCATGGAAAGAAATCTATAATGAGATAAGGAAGCGATATGATGATTGATAACTTATTAGATGGAAATTTACAAGAAGAAGATTTTGAAAAAAATATTCGTCCCCAGACTTTAGATGAGTATGTTGGCCAGAGTGAAATCAAGGAAAACTTAAGAGTTTTTATTAAGGCTGCTCGTTTACGTAACGAGGCACTGGATCATGTTCTTTTATATGGGCCTCCTGGATTAGGAAAAACGACTCTAGCCCATATTATTGCTAATGAGTTGGGGGTAAATATTAAGACTGCTTCTGGTCCTTCGATTGAAAAATCAGGAGATTTAGCTGCTGTTTTATCTTCATTAGAAGAAGGAGATGTGTTATTTATCGATGAAATACATCGTATGCCCCGCTTTATTGAAGAGATATTGTATCCGGCGATGGAAGATTATGTATTAGATATTGTAGTAGGAACTGAGAGTAATTCCCGTAGTATTCGGATTGATTTGCCTCCCTTTACTTTGGTAGGAGCAACAACTAGGGCTGGCGATATTTCGAGTCCTCTACGTGATCGTTTTGGCATAGTAGAAAAGCTAAATTATTATACAACAGAGGAGTTGACTTCCATAATATTACGTACGAGTAAAGTCTTAAATATGCCAATTGATTTAGATGCTGCTACTAATTTAGCTCGTCGAAGTCGTAAGACACCGCGAATAGCTAATCGTTTATTTAAAAGAGTTCGTGATTTTGCCCTAGTTTCTGGTGATAAGAAAATCGATTATGCTTTGACGATTAATTCTTTAGACCGACTTAAAGTAGATAATTATGGTCTAGATAGTGTGGATATCGAATATTTAGAGGCTTTAATCAGAAAATTTAATGGTGGTCCAGTAGGAGCGGCTACGATAGCTACTTCGATTGGGGAAGAAGTTAGTACGATTGAAGATGTTGTAGAGCCTTTTTTATTGCAAGAAGGTTTTGTTAAACGTACACCAAGGGGGAGAGTTGCTACTGATTTAGCATATAAACATTTAAGTATTGAAAAACCAAGTAAGTAATTTGGTTAGGGGGTAGTTTAATGTATATACCATTAGGAATAAGAACTGATTATACTTTATTAACTAGTTTAATAAAAATACCCGATTTAATTGATTTGGCTTTAAATAATAAGTTACCAGCATTGGGAATTTTAGATGAAAATTTATCAGGTTCTTTAGAATTTTATAATTCATGTGTTAAAAATAATATTAAACCTATAATTGGTCTAAAAATAAAATTAAATAATAATATTTTATATTTATATGCTAAATCTTATTTGGGCTATAAATCCTTATTAAAGATAAATACTAAAATAAGTAATAATACTCTTAATTTAGATACTTTAAAAAAATATAATCAAGATGTGATATGTGTTATTCCTTATTATAATTTTAATAAAGAATTATATAATTCTAAGATATTTAATGAAGTTTATATAAGTTATAAGAATATTCTGGAAAAGAAAAGAGCTTTATTAATTACTTCTAAAATAGTTTATATAAATGAAGTATTAGCTTTGTCTAAAGAAGATTTACCTTATTTAAAAGTGTTATATAAAATAAATAGTAAAAAGTTAGAAGATGTGGAAACGTTTTATCTCCAAAATAATTTAGGTGTCTCTGATATAAATTTGCTTTCTGTATTTGTCTCTAAAATAGATATAAAAATTCCTAAAAATAGAAGATATATTCCTATTTATTGTGATGATAGTAAAGAATTAATTTATCGTTTATGTAATAAGGGATTATATCGGCGTTTAAATGGTAATATACCCTTAACTTATCAACAAAGATTAAATTACGAATTAAAAGTTATTGAAGAAATGGGTTTTATTGACTATTTTTTAATCGTCTATGATTATGTTTTATATGCTAAAAAAAATAATTGTTTAGTTGGTCCGGGTAGAGGTTCTGCTGCCGGTTCTTTGGTTAGTTATTGTCTAGGTATTACTGAGATAGATCCCGTTAAATATAATTTATTATTTGAACGTTTTTTAAATCCTAGTCGTGTAACAATGCCAGATATTGATATTGATTTTGAAGATGTTCGCCGTAATGATATAGTTTTATATGTTAGAAATCGTTATGGTACGGATAAAGTAGCTCCCATTATGACATATGGGACTTTGGCTGCTAGACAAGTTTTAAGAGATATAGCTAAGGCTTTAAATGTTAATAGTACTTTAATAGATCGTTTAGTAAAACAAATTGATTCGAAATTGACATTAAAAGAAAATTTGAATAATAAAACAATTAAAGACTTAGTTGAAGGTAATTTAAACTTAAAAAAAGTTGTCGATATTGGTTTGCACTTAGAAAATTTAAAACGTCATACTTCGACTCATGCTGCTGGTGTTGTTATTGCTAGTGTTCAATTAGATGATATTATTCCTGTTATATATAATGGTGATGTTATAAATACGGGTGTTACGATGAATTATTTGGAAGATTTAGGCTTATTAAAAATGGATTTTCTTTCTTTATCTAATTTAACTATTATTCATAAGATACTAGATTTAATACCGGTAAAAATAAACTTAAATAAAATTGATTTGAATGATAAAGCAGTATATGAACTATTTCAAAGGGCTGATACTAATGGTATTTTTCAATTTGAATCAGGGGGTATGAAAAATCTTTTAAGAAAGTTACAACCAACGTGTTTTAATGATTTAGTAGCATCTGTTGCTTTATTTAGACCTGGTCCTATGGACAATATTGATACTTTTATTGCTCGTAAACATAAAAAAGAAAAGATTACTTATATAACTCCTAGCTTGCAACCTATTTTAAAAGAAACTTATGGGATTATTGTTTATCAAGAGCAAATAATGCAGATACTAAGTATTATGGCTAAATTTAGTTTTAGTGAAGCCGACAATATAAGACGGGCTATGAGTAAGAAAAAAGCCGATATTATTTTGCAAGAAAAAGAAAGATTTATAAATTCTTCTATTAATAATGGTTATAGTAGCGAAGTAGCAACAGAAGTTTACGAATTAATTGAAAAATTTGCTAACTATGGATTTAATAAGGCTCATTCAGTATCGTATGCTTTAATTGGGTATCAAATGGCTTATTTAAAAGTTCATTATAAAAAAGAATTTATTGCCGGAATCTTAAATTTGAATATAAATAGTGATGCTAAAACTAAAGAATATCTTGATGAAGCTCGTAAATTAGGTGTGGTTTTGCTAAAGCCTGATATTAATATGAGTTCGGATATTTATTTATTAAAAAAGAATGCATTAGTATTACCACTTTCAATAATTAAGAATGTGGGTGCTGAAAGTGTTAAAATAATTTTAAAAGAAAGAGAAGGTAATAGCTATAAAGATTTTTATGATTTTGTAAAACGAACATATCATTTAGGAATAAATAAAAAGATATTAACCAGTTTAATAAATGCTTCGGTATTCGATTCATTCAACTTAAATCATAATACTTTAGTAAATATGCTTGATAATACTATTAGGTATGCGGAAGTGGCAATCGATTCCGATTTAGGAATTGAAAAGCCCTTACCAGAGATATTAGAAGAATATCCAGAAACTAAGTTGATGAAAGATGAAATAGATAGTTATGGGTTTTATATAAGTAATCATCCTGCTAGTAGGTATAAACAAAAAGGACTAGTTAAGATAATTGATGTGCCCAAATGTTTTAATAAAAGGATTAAAATAGTTGTTTTAATAAATAAGATAAAAAAGATAAAAACTAAGAATAATGATGATATGGCGTTTATAACTGGTAGTGATGAAACAGGTTTAATTGAATTTGTTTTATTTCCTAAATATTTTAATCAATTAGAAGATATTTTAAGTGATACCTTAGTTTTAATAAGCGGAGTAGTAGCGCGTACAAGAGATAAGTACCAAGTAAATATCGAGAAAATAGGTAAGGTGTGATTATGGAAAATATAAAAAAATTTTTAAATAGTATAGGTATAGATGATGAAAAGTTAGTTGAAATACTAGAACTAAAACACGCTGTTCTTGATAAAAAAGAAGAAGAATTTAGTGTTTATTTAAAATGTTTAGATTTTATTCAACCTGATGTTATCGAAGAAATTATAAACGCAGCTCATAAAGGCATAAATGGGAATAATAAGTGTAAAGTTTACTTTGAATATGTAAATTTAACAAATGAAAATATATTAACTATATTTACTTATATTTTAAAAAAATATATTGCCAAAAAGCCTTCTTTAACCAATATATTAGACGGAAATATTGTAATTGATGATGGAATAATAATTGTTGAAGTAAGTACTAAAGCCGAAGAAAAGAACATATTAGATAATGTAAAATACTTTGTAAATGAAATGTATACTTATGGTGTGAAAGATATTAATATAACAACTAAACTAAATGAGGAAGAAAATAAAAAAATTCAAGATGCTATCGATGATGCCCACAATAATAATGTGGTAGCTCTTAAGGAAGAAACTCCGGTATTCTTAGGTAAACATATCGATGGTGATTTGACTAAAATTGATGATATTAACTCGGAAGCTAAGAATATTATTGTTGAAGCGTATATATTTGGTGAAATTGTTACTTTAGAAAAAGAAAATATAAATATTGTGACTCTTAAAATAAGTGATAAGACCAATAGTATTATTGCCAAAATATTTAAGAAGAGCAAAGAAGAATTTAGTGAGTTAATGCATAATTTAAAAGAAGGAAATTGGTATCGTATTCATGGTAACGTTGAATTTGATAATTTTGCAAAAGATATTGTTTTAGTTATCCGTAATATGGAGAGTATTGCGTCTAAAGACGTTGTAGTTAAGGATGAGGCTCCAATTAAGAGAGTAGAATTACATGCTCATACAATGATGTCGACTATGGATGGAGTAATCCATGCTGCTGATTTAGTCAATTACGCAATCAAGTTAGGTCATCGTGGGGTGGCAATTACTGATCATAATGGTTGTCAGTCGTTTCCCGAGGCGTATAAAGTTATTAAAAAATATAACAGTGGTAAAGAAGAAAAAGATAAATTTAAAGGTCTTTATGGAACTGAGTTAAATGTAGTTAATGATGATGTTAATGTTGTTTTTAATTTGAATGATAAAAACTATGATTTACTTAATGATACTTTTGTTGTTTTTGATACGGAAACAACCGGCTTTTATTATGGTGTTGATCAAATGATTGAAATCGGTGCTGTAAAAATTAAGAAAGGGGAAATAATTGATCGTTTTGATGAATTAATAAATCCTCTTCGTCCCTTACCTAAAAAAATAACTGCCCTTACTAATATAACTGATGAAATGTTAAAAGATAAAGATAATGAAAAAAATGTTACAGCTCGTTTCTTAGAGTGGGCTGGGGATTGTCCAATGGTAGCACATAATGCTAAGTTTGATATTGGTTTTGTTAGTGAGGCTTTTCGTAAATATGGATTTGGTGATTTTAATACAACAGTCATCGATACGATGGGGCTAGCCCGTATGTTATACCCTGATTGGTTTAACCATAAATTATCAACTCTTGTAAAAAAATTAAATGTTCCTTGGAATGAGGATGAACACCATCGTGGAGATTATGATGCTGAAGGAACAGCACACTGCTTTTATATTATGTGCAAGACCTTATATGATCGAAACATTGAAACAGTTAAAGATATTAATGATTCAATTGATACTGATGATTTAGTTAAGTTTTCTGTTCCTTTTCATATGTGTATAATTCCTAAAACTAGAGTTGGCTTAAAAAATATGTTTAAAATAATAAGTTATGCCAATACTAAATACTTATTTAGAAACGATCAACCTAAAGTACCACGTAAGTGTTTAGTAGAAAATAAAGAAGACTTATTATTTGGTAGTGGTTGTATTAATGGGGAAATATTTGAAGCTGCTAAGACAAAAGATGATGAGGAATTATCTAATATGATGCAATTTTATGATTATATTGAAGTTCAACCTATAAGTGCAATGAGTCATTTATTGGAGATGGAATCAAGTGGTTTTAAGACTAAAGAAGATTTAGAAAATCATATTAAGAAGATAGTTCGAGTTGCTAAAGATACCGGTAAGTTAGTAGTAGCTACGGGAGATGTACATAATTTACGTAGTGAAGATCGTGTTTATAGAGAAATAATTGTTCATCAAAAGAATAATGGACGCTTGCATCCTTTAAATAGAAGTGGAATTACAGTCCCTGATATGCATTTTATGACTACGCAAGAAATGTTAGATGCATTTAGCTTTTTAGGTGAAGAGTTGGCTTATGAAATAGTTGTTACTAATCCTAATAAAATTTGTGATATGGTAAGTGAAATTGAGGTTATTATTGATACTGGTGGTCGTCCTTTTGCTCCTACTATTAAAGATAGTGCTAAAACTACTGAGGATATGGTTAGAAATAAAGCTCATGAACTTTATGGAGATCCTCTTCCTCCGATTGTTCAAGATCGTGTTGATTCAGAATTAAAAGGTATAATTGGTGCTCACTATGATGTTATTTATTTGATTGCTCAAAAACTAGTAAAAAAGAGTAATGATGATGGTTTCTTAGTAGGTTCTCGTGGTAGCGTAGGTTCTAGTTTTGTAGCTACGATGATGGGTATTACCGAAGTAAATCCTTTATCAGCTCATTATCGTTGCCCTAACTGTAAATATAGTATTTTTGAAGATGAAAATGGTAATTCCTTAGGAGCTACTTATTCAAGTGGGTACGATTTACCGGATAAAAAATGTCCTAAGTGTAATACCGATATGGTAAAAGATGGGCAAGATATGCCATTTGCTACATTTTTAGGCTTTAATGGTGATAAAGTTCCTGATATCGACTTAAATTTTTCTGATTTAAATCAAGCTGCAACCCATGAATATACTAAAGTATTATTCGGGGAAAATAATGTTTATCGTGCTGGTACAGTAGGTACAGTTGCTGAGAAAACTGCTTATGGTTATGTAAAAAAATGGTGTGAAGATAATAATATTATTTTACGTAATAGTGAAATTGAACGTTTAGCTCTTGGTTGTACAGGGGCAAAAAGAACAACGGGCCAGCATCCCGGGGGAATAGTCGTAATACCAGAATATATGGATGTTTTTGATTTTACACCATATCAGTATCCAGCTGAAAATATATCTGCCGCTTGGCGTACGACGCATTTTGAGTACCACGCTATTGAAGATGATGTTTTGAAATTAGATATTTTAGGTCATACTGATCCCACACAACTTAGAATGATTCAGGATATGACGGGGATGGATGTTACGAAAGTTCCTTTAGATGATAAGGAAACAATGGGAATATTTTTAAGTCCTAAACCTCTAGGAGTAACTAGTGAACAGATTAATTGTCCAACGGGAACTTTAGGTATTCCGGAATTTGGTACCCCTTTTACAATTAGTATGTTAAGTGATACAAAACCTACAACATTTGGTGAGTTAGTTAAAATATCTGGTTTATCTCATGGAACTGATGTTTGGTTAGGAAATGCTCAAGAATTGATAAGAAATAATATTGTTCCTTTTAAAGAAGTTATTGGTTGTCGTGATGATATCATGGTTTATTTAATGTATCATGGTTTAGAACCTATTAAAGCTTTTAAAATTATGGAATTTGTTCGTAAAGGACGTGCTTCAAAAGAACCAGGAACTTGGGAAGAACATAAAAAGACTATGAAAGAAGCTGGTATTGAAGATTGGTTTATTGACTCTTGTGGTAAGATAAAATATATGTTCCCTAAGGCTCATGCGGCAGCTTATGTAACAAGTGCCTTTCGTATAGCTTGGTTTAAAGTACATAGACCAGAAGTATACTATACAACATATTTTTCGACAAGATTTACAGATTTTGATTTAGAAACGATGGTTGCTGGATATGATGCTATAAAGAAAAAAATATTTGAAATTCAAGCCAAAGGATATGATGCTACTAATAAAGAAAGTAGTGTTTTAGAAACATTAAAGTTATCATTAGAAGCAACAGCAAGGGGCTTTAGATTTGGTAATATTGATATTGAAAAGTCCGATGGAATTAATTTTGTTTTAGCTAGTGATAATAAAACATTAATTTGTCCTTTTAGGACTTTAGATGGCTTAGGTGATTCGGTTGCTAGTAAAATAATTGAAGAACGTAAAATTCAACCATTTATTAGTATTGAAGATTTACAAATACGTGGTAAATTGAGTGCTACTTTAATTGAAAAATTAAGATCTTTAAAAGTTTTAGATAATATGCCTGAAACTTCTCAATTAAGTTTATTTTAAAGTAAGATTTATTATGGTAAAATTAAAGCGAGGTGGAAAACATGTTTGTAGATGAAATAACTGTTAAATTAATTGCCGGTAAGGGTGGTGATGGGTGCACTTCTTTTCATCATGAAAAGTGTATGCCTAATCTAGGTCCTGATGGTGGTAATGGTGGTCGTGGTGCCAATATCATATTTGAAGTAGATAAAAGTTTAAATACTTTAGTTGATTTAAGGTATAATAAGATAATAAAAGGTGATAAAGGCGAAAATGGTAAGGGCTCTAATCGTACTGGTGCTGATGCTAAAGATGTTTTGATTAAGGTTCCGGAAGGAACTACAATAATCGATAATAAAACTAAAAAAGTATTAGCTGATTTGGTTAAAGATAAAGAACAATTTATAGTTTGTCGTGGTGGTCGTGGTGGTCGTGGCAATAAAGCTTTTGCAACCCATGATAATCCTACTCCTAAAATGAGTGAGAAGGGGGAATTAGGGGAAGAAAAAGAAATAAAGTGCGAATTAAAAGTATTAGCGGATGTTGGTTTAATCGGATTACCATCCGTTGGCAAATCAACCCTTTTATCGGTTATCAGTGCTTCTAAACCTAAAATTGCTGCATATCACTTTACAACTTTAAATCCTAATTTAGGGGTAGTTAAGTTAAAAGATCATCGTTCCTTTATTATGGCTGATTTACCGGGACTTATTGAAGGTGCCTCAGCTGGTCTTGGCTTAGGTTTAAAGTTTTTAAAGCATGCCCAAAGAACTAAAATATTAGCTCATGTTATTGATATGGGTTCTTATGAAGGAAGAAATCCTATTGATGATTATAAAATTATTCGCAGAGAACTTATTAATTATGGCCGTGGTTTAGAAAATAAGCGTCAAGTAATAATTGCTAATAAAAAAGATTTACCAGATTTTGCTGTTAACTTAGAAAAATTCAAAAGAGAATTTCCTAATTTAGATATTTTAGAAATAAGTGCTGAATATAATGATGGCGTTGAAGAAGCTATGATTAAAATTGCGGATATTTTAGATGAAGTAAAAAGCAGTAATGAAGATAATTTAGATTATGAAACAGAAATAATTTATAAATACGAAGAGACAAAACCATTTACAATTACTAAAGTTGCTGACGGGTGGCTTGTTAGTGGCGATAAAATAAAAAAGTTATTTAATATGACTAAGTTTAGTGAAGATGAATCAGTCCTTCATTTTGCTAATAAGTTGCGTAAAATGGGAGTTGAAGACGAATTACTTCGGTTAGGGGCTAAAAAAGATGATAACATTATTATTGAAGGCTATGTATTTAATTTTAAAGAATAACATAATGTCCAATTAAAAAGTTTAGATAGATATTCTAAGCTTTTTTTTGTATAATATTCTTAGAGGTGAAATTATGAAAATATTATCAGTAAATGCTGGCAGTAGTTCACTAAAGTTTCAATTATATGAAATGCCGGAAGAAAAGGTTTTAATTTCGGGAACGTTTGAAAGAATTGGCATTGATAATGGTATTTATACAATAAAAATAAATGGCGAAAAAATAAAAAAAGAAAAGAATTTACCAAGCCATAATGTTTGTGTAGATATTTTAATTAAAGAATTAATTAATTATAAAGTTATAAAAGATTTAGATGAGATAAAGGGTGTTGGACATCGTTTAGTTCATGGTGGTGATAAATATAATAAATCGGTTATCATTGATGATGAAGTAATAAAAAATGTTAAAGCTTTGATACCTTTAGCACCTTTACATAATCCTGCTAATTTAATTGGGGTTGAAGCATTTAAAAAAGCTATTCCTAACGCTATTCAAGTAGGAGCTTTTGATACAGCTTTTCATCAAACAATGGATGAAGATAATTATTTATATCCCGTACCATATGAATGGTATACTAAATATGGAGTTCGTAAATATGGCTTTCATGGTATGAGTCATAAATATGTATCAATGCGTGCTGCTGAGCTATTAGGTCGTAAGTATTGTAATATAATTGTTTGTCATTTAGGTAGTGGTGGATCAATTAGTGCGGTTCGTGATGGTAAGTGTATTGATACATCAATGGGATTTACTCCTAATGCCGGAATAGTAATGGGTTCTCGTTGTGGCGATATTGATTATTCAATTATTCCTTATATTATGAAGGAAACAAATATGACTCTAGATGAAGTAGATACTATTTTAAATAAGAAAAGTGGTATGTATGGATTAAGTGGAATATCTAGTGACTTTAGAGATATCGAAGAAAAAATTAGTACTGGCGATCATCGCGCTATTATGGCACATCATATATTTGTTGATTCCGTAGTAGATTATATTGCCCGTTATTATGTTGAATTAGGTGGTTGTGATTGCCTTTGTTTCACGGCCGGTGTAGGCGAAAATTCTCCTCATGTTCGTAGAATGATAGTCGATCGTTTATTAGCTTTAGGAATCAGAATAAATAGAGAATTAAATGAAGAGATTCGCTTTGGTAAAGAAGGAATCATTTCTGCTAGTAATTCGAGTGTACCAGTTTATGTTATTCCTACTAATGAAGAGGTAATGATTGCTCGTGATACATATAGTTTAATAAATAATAAATAGAAAAAGGTTCTAAAATGCGAAAAACAATATTTAAGAAAATATATAGGAAAATTAAAGAATATGATACTATTATTATTGCTCGTCATTTAGGACCTGATCCTGATGCTGTTACTACGCAATTAGCTCTTCGTGATGCGATTAAGGCTACTTTTTCTAAGAAAAAAGTTTATGCTGTTGGGGCCAGTGTTAGTCGCTTTAAAGCATTTGGTAAATTAGATAAAATAAATGAAAATGAGATAGAAGATGCTTTATTAATAGTAGTAGATGTTCCTAATATTTCCCGTATCGATGGGGTAACTTTTACTAAGTATAAAGAGGTAATAAAAATTGATCATCATCCTTATGAGGATGCTATGGGTAAAATAGAACTTGTTGATACATCAAGCTGTTCTGCTGCTCAATTAGTAGCTGAATTAATCTTAAATACTAACTTAAAAATGACTAATGAAGTGGCTGAAAACCTTTTCTTAGGTATTGTTTCCGATAGCGACAGGTTCCTTTTATCTTATACTAGTGCTAAAACATTTGATATTGTTAATAATATTTTAAAGAAAACTCATATAGATTTTTATAAATCATATTACAAATTATATGAACGACCTTTAGATGAAATAAGATTTCAAGGTTTTATTGCTATGAATTTAGTAGTTACTAAAAATGGGTTAGCATATATTAAAATAAGTGCTGATGATGTTAAGAAATATAATGTTGATTCTTCTACGGCTAGTAATATGGTTAATAATTTTAACTTTATTAAAGGTGTTAAAGTATGGATATTTATAACTGAAGATGAAAAAAATAATGTTTATAAAATAAACATTCGTAGTAGGGGTCCTATAATTAATGAAGTAGCAGTTAAATATAATGGTGGTGGTCACCAATTTGCTAGTGGAATTAGAACTTCCGATAAAGAAGATATCGATAAATTGATAGCAGACTTAGATGAAATATGTAAAGAAGAGTAATTATTTACTTTTTTTTTATTTGTCTTTAAATTCTAAATATATATATTTAGGAAATTGATGGTCGATTAAATCCCCATCTTCTTTTTCTAATGTAGCATTATCGACTAAAAAATAATTATGATCTAAGTAATCAATTCCACTATCACTTACAGGATCATCCCAAGTTAAATCAATATGTAACCATTCATCATTGAAGTAAACAGCATTCCAGATATGAGTATCACTTGTAATACGATAGTTTTTAACTCCCAGACGATCTAATATTAAAGCATAAACATCAGCATAACCATTGCATGTTGCATATCCTTCGATTAATGCTCCATAAGCGGTACTACTATGGTACATACTTTCACCGGTATTATTTTTATCAATATCATACTCGGTATTATTTATGATATAGTCGTGTAAAGCTTTTAATTTTTCTTCTAAAGACATACTATCATTAATATTATTACTCATAATTTCATCTAATTTTTTGTTAATTATATCTTGTTCTTCTTTAGTATAAGCACAATTTAGGCTAACAGTAATTTCTCCTGTTTTGTCATATAAAGTATTTATTTCATTAAAAGAGTTAAAAGGACTAGCAAAGTTATTAATCTGACTAAGTAATACTTTATCGTTAGATATTAATCCGATATCATTAACACAATCACTATATTCGGCAGGACAATAAAAAGTGAATTTTTGCCAACCATTATTGATAATACTATAAAAGATATTTAGTAAGTCATTATAACTATATGGAACATAATTATCTACATTTTGAATAAATAAAAAGTCATAGTCTTTATAATATTCATTTTTAGGATTAATTATAACTGTATGATTACTATTAATTAAATTTTTAAAAAATTCCGTTATTTTATCTAAATTAATTATTTCTAAAGTAATTATTAGTATTAAACAAAAAGTTATAAGTATGTTTTTAAGTTTCATTAGATTCACCAAATTTATTATAGCAAAAAAAAAGAAACTAAACTAGCTATTAGTTCATTTCTTTAAGTTTACAGTTTAATCTAGATTTATGTCTTGCAGCATTATTTTTCTTAATTAAGCCTTTAGCAACAGCTTTATCAACATTCTTTTGTACTACTTTTACAAGTTCTGTAGCAGTTTCTTTATCTTTAGCTGCAATGGCTTTTTCAGCATTTTTAATAGAATTCTTAACTCTTGCTTTTAATTCGTGGTTGTTAAGAGTTGTTTTAGCTATTTGTTTAATTGCTTTTTTTGAACTTTTAATATTAGCCATAATATACTCCTTCCTTCGATACGTCTATGATTTTATCAAATAATTTACTCTTTTTCAAGACTTTTAATAGGTAATTAAAAACTCGATTAACGAGTTTTAAACATGATAGAATTTATTTCTTTTACTAATTAGCGATATTCCTATTAAAGAAATGCTTGCTATAACTAAGATACTAGATGGTAAAAAGGCTCCAGTTTCGGGATTGCCAGTATCATTTTCAACTGGTCTAGTTACATTTAAGTTAATAGTGTATTCTTCTGCATCTTTACCATCAGTAGCAGTAATTTTAAGCGTATTAGCACCCTCACTTATCGCAACTTGGCCAGCACCTTCAACTTCAATACCCTCTATTTGTTCAACATTGATGTTAACGTAATCTAAAGTAGAAGTTAAATTTAAGTCCCAACTGGTACGATCAAGGGATAATTCTCCAATACCTTCTACCTCTATTTTAGTAATTAAACCATCAGCTCTTACCAAAACAGGTATTATTAATAACATTATAGTAATAACATATAATAGCTTTTTCATACACTCTCCTTATTATAAATATAATATAATTTTTTAAATAAGTAAATCAAAAACTAATAATTTCCTGAATTATTTTAAAACATTTATGATATAATCAATTTTGTGATTATTTATGAAGAGAAAAGATGTTAACTATGATGAACTAAGTCCAATGATGCAACAATATATGGATATAAAAAAAGAACATGAAAATGAATTATTATTTTATCGTATTGGTGATTTCTATGAATTATTTTTCGAAGATGGTGAGTTAGTCTCACGTGAGTTAGAATTAACTTTAACAGGAAAGAATGCTGGTTTAGAAGAAAGGGTTCCCATGTGTGGAGTTCCTTTTCATTCTGTTAAACCATATATTGAAAAATTAATTGATAAGGGCTATAAAGTTGCTATTTGTGAACAATTAGAAGATCCTAAAACTACTAAAGGAATGGTTAAAAGAGGGGTTATTCAGGTAATAACTAAAGGAACTTTAACAGATTATGAAATGTTAAAACCTACTGATAATAATTTTATTGGAAGTATATTAGATTATGGTAATTCTTATATTTTAACTTATGCTGATATTTCGACTGGTGAATTATTTGTTTTAGAACTTGTTCGTAATGAGCAAGTATTAATTAACGAAATTTTAAATTTAGGATTAAAAGAAGTAGTAATAATAGATAATAGTGCTTCATATTTAATAAATACTTTAAAACATACTTATGGTATTGAAATAAGTTATAGTGCTTCATACTTAGAAAAAGATTATGAATATTTATATAAAGATATTGAAGATAAAAGATATGTAATGGGAATTAAACATTTATTATATTATTTAACTGTTACTAATATGAAAGACTTAACGCATATAGAAAAAGCGATTATTGTAAATAAAGATCAATATTTAAGTATGGATATTCATACTATTAGAAACTTAGAATTATTTGAAACTATTAGATTAAAAGAAAGAACTTATTCTTTAATTTGGTTATTAGATAAGTGTAAAACATCGATGGGTTCTCGTAAATTAAAGAATTGGTTAAATAATCCTTTAAAAGATATTACTTTATTAAATAGTCGCTATGATAAAATAGAGAAGATTAATACTGAGTTTATAGTTAAAGATGAATTACGTAATTTTTTATATGAAGTGTATGATATCGAAAGGTTATGTGGCAAAATTAATTCTGGTAACTTAAATGCACGTGATTTATTACAGTTAAAAAATAGTGTGAAGTTATTTCCTGAAATAATTAAGCGATTAGATATTCTTGGGTTTGATTATAAAATGGATGATAATCAAGATGTATATCAATTGTTAGAACAATCTATTTATGAAAATCCTCCCGTAACTTTAAAAGAAGGCTATTTAATAAAAGATGGTTATAACCAAGAACTAGATGAATTGAAAGCTATTCGTAGTGGGGGAAAAGATTTCATTGCTTCTTTTGAAGAAAAGTTAAAAGAAGAAACTGGTATTAAAAACTTAAAAGTAGGTTTTAATAAGGTATTTGGTTATTATATTGAAGTATCTAAAGGACAAACTAAAATGGTACAAGATAATTTTGGTTGGGAAAGAAGGCAAACATTAACTAATTGTGAACGATTTATATCACCAGAATTGAAAGAAAAAGAAGCCTTGATATTAAATGCTGAAGAAAAAATAATTGAGTTAGAATATAATATTTTTAATGATATTAAAGAAGAAGTAAAAAAACATATTTTTAGTTTAAAAAGGGCTAGTGAAGTAATTAGTGAGGTCGATGCTTTAATATCTTTAGCTGTTTGTGCGGAAGAATATAAGCTAGTAAGACCAACCTTAACTGAAGATAATGTTATAAAGGTTATTAAAGGACGTCATCCTGTTGTTGAAGTTGTTAATAAAAATGGTTATGTTGCTAATGATTGTATAATGAATCGTGATATAAATACATTATTAATTACTGGTCCTAATATGAGTGGTAAATCTACTTATATGCGCCAATTGGCTATAATTATAATAATGGCTCAGATGGGTTCATTCGTTCCGGCTACTGCTGCTACTTTACCTATTGTTGACAAGATATTTACACGTATCGGTGCTTCTGATGATTTAGTATCAGGAGAATCAACTTTTATGGTCGAAATGCGTGAAGCATGTAATGCTATTCGTAATGCCACACCTAAATCATTAATTTTATTTGATGAATTAGGAAGAGGAACGGCGACTTATGATGGCATGAGTATTGCGCAAGCTATCTTGGAATATATTAATAAACATATTAAATGTAAGACACTTTTTTCAACTCATTATCACGAATTAACGAGTTTAAGTCTAGATTTTCCTTGTATTAAAAATGTGCATGTTGATGCTAAAGAAGAAAATGGTACGGTAACGTTTTTACATAAAGTAGTCAATGGACCAATTGATAAAAGTTATGGTATTCATGTAGCTAAATTAGCTAATATGCCGGAAGAATTATTAAAAAGAGCTTATGAAATATTAAGTATTTATGAAAAAAATGATACTATTAATAATCCTTCAAAACAAGTTAGCTTTAATTTTGATGAATTAGATACTCCTAAAAAGGAAGAAACTGATGATTCTGAAGTAGTAAATTATTTAAAAAGTTTAAAAGTAGAAAATTTAAGACCGATAGATGCTTTATTAGAATTAGATAAGTTAAAAAAGATGCTAAAAGATTAAAAATATATTATAATTGATTAAGAGGTATGCAATGAAAACGAGAAGTGAATTAAGAGAAAAAATTATGACAATTCTTTATCAAATAGATATATGTAAAAGTCAAAAAATTGAATATAATGTTGAAAATATTATTAGGGAAAATTTAGATATCGATAATGAATTTGTTAGAGATATTGTTTATGGGGTAATTACTTATGAACAAGAACTAATTAACTTAGCTAATAAATATTTAAAAGACTGGGATATAAATAGTATGGATAAAATTGGGGCGGCTATTTTAAAGATGGCTATCTATGAATTAGAATATACAGATACACCCCATATAGTAGTTATTAATGAAGCAGTAGAATTAGCTAAAAAGTATTCTTCTCTAGAAGTTAAAAAGATGATAAATGCAGTTTTAGATAGGTTGATAAAAGAATGAATATAGAAAATAATAATTATATTACAATAAGTGATTTAACACGATATATTAAAGCTAAATTTGATATGGATGCTCATTTAGAAAATGTATTTTTAAGAGGGGAAATATCTAATTTTAAACATCATACAAGAGGACATTTATATTTTACCTTAAAAGATGAGACATCACGTTTATCAGCTGTTATGTTTGCTTCTTCTGCTAAAAATATTAGTTTTGAACCAGAAGATGGCATGAAAGTTTTAGTTACGGGGCGGATTAGTGTTTACGAAGCTTCGGGAAGTTATCAGATATATGTATCAGAAATGCAATTAGATGGGATAGGTAATCTTTATTTAGAATATGAAAAGTTAAAGAAGAAATTAGCTGAAGAAGGATTATTTGCTCCAGAACATAAAAGACCTATTCCGAGATATCCTAAAAAAATAGGAATTATAACGGCACCTACTGGGGCTGCTATTAGGGATATATTAAGTACTATTAAAAGAAGATATCCAATATGTGAAACAATATTATTTCCGGCTTTAGTCCAAGGAGTGGGTGCCAAAGAATCAATCGTCGCACAATTAGAAAAAGCCCAAAATTATGATTTGGATGTCATAATTTGTGGTCGTGGTGGTGGCTCGATTGAAGATTTATGGGCTTTTAATGAAGAAATAGTAGCCAGGGCTATCTACAACTCAAAAATACCAGTAATATCGGCGGTTGGTCATGAAATTGATTTTACTATTGCCGATTATGTTGCTGATTTACGTGCCCCAACACCCACTGGAGCTGCTGAAATGGCTGTACCTAATTTAACCGACTTAATTAATTTGCTTGAACAATACAAGATTAGAAGTAATGAAGGAATTAGTAATATTTTAAAGAAGAATGAATTACGCTTAAATAATGTAACAAGTTCTTTTGCTTTAAAAAATCCATTAAATCTATATGCTATAAAAGAACAAAGATTAGATAATCTAATTGATAATTTGAATAAATCAATCCAAAATAAATTACATAGTACTAAATTATTATATTCTAAAGTAGTAAGTAATAATGTATTAAAAAATCCTTACTCTTTAATCGAAAAGAAAAAGAATAAATTTGATATTCTATTAAAAACAATCGAAGTCTTAAATCCTTTAAAATTGCTTGATAGTGGATATAGTATAGTAAAATTAAATGGGAAAGTAATTACGGATATAAATTTATTAAATAATAATGATATAATAGATATAGATATGCATAATGGTATAATTAAAGCTAGTGTTTTAGAGAGGAATGATTATAATGGCAAAGAATGAAAAGACTTTTGAAGAAAATTTAAATGAATTAGAAGAATTAGTAAAAAAATTAGAAAGTGGTAATGTCGATTTAGATAATGCTATCAATACTTATTCAGAGGCAATGAAAATAGCTAAAATTTGTAATGATAAATTAAAAAATGCTTCTGATAAAGTTAATAAAATATTAACAGAAGCAGGTACTCTAGAAGACTTTACTATAAGTGAAGACAAGCAATAAAGGTAATTTTATGTTAAGAATTATAAAAGGGTTAATGTTTGTAATTATATTATTATCAATCTACTTGGTGGGAAGAATCTTAATAAGTAATATAAATGACTTTTATTATTTACATATCTATGATAATAGTGCTCAGATAAGTGAGTATTATGAAGAAGAAAAGACACGATTATATAATGAGTGTTTAATGGCTTCTTATAATGAAAGTGATGATACGGAATACTTAGAAGCAGCAGAAGATAATCTTACTAGCTTTTTAAATGATTATAATGCTTCTATTTCGTTTAAAGATGTTAATACGGGATATGCATATGAGTATAATTCGGATAGACAATATTATGCTGCCAGTACGATAAAAATGTTAGATGCTATATATATATATATATATGCCTATAATAATAAAATAGATTTAGATAGTGAAGTAACTTATTTAGCTCGTAATAAGAGAGCTTGGTCATTTAAAATGCAAAATTATAAGATTGGTGATAAAGTTTCACTACGGAAATTAGTAGAATATGCTATCACTGTTAGTGATAATA
>CALVXQ010000007.1 GCA_944371435.1 uncultured Bacilli bacterium | reverse complement strand
TCTTATTCTAAACCAGTAATAAGTCTTGTAAATTAAGTTTTATTTTTTAAAACTGCATTTAGTTTAAAAATTCACGAGTATGTGAATTAAAGATAACAAAAGTAATAAAAAAAGGCCTAAATAATTAGCTATTTTTCCAAGTGATTGACTAGCATTTTTACCAATTAGTAAACCTAATAAAGTAAAAAATGAGCTTTCTAGTAAAAAAATTAAAGATGGAAGAAATATACTATTAGATATTTCAACTAAGCCAATACCGGTTGAAAAACTATCAAGACTAACTGATAAAGCTAATATTATTAAAGAAAATAAATTTATATTTAACTCTAATTTTTCTTCTTTTCTTAACTCCCATAACAATTTTAAAAAAAGGAAAAGAAAAATAAACCCCAATAACTTATCTGAATTAATAAAAAATATATATTTACCAAAATTTCTAGATATTAATGGTAAAATAAAGTGAAAGGTTCCCACTAACAATGGAAATAAAAATATACTCTTTTTATTTAGATTTAAAGTTCCTAAAGAAAGGGCTAAAGAAAATGTGTCCATACTTAAAGCTAATCCTATTGTAAATAATAGCAACAAAAAAACCACCTATTTATATATATTAATGATGGTTATCTTTTAGAATTAAGTCTTTAATATACGAACGATACTCAATATCAGTACTATTATAATTATTCTCAATAAGACATAATGGAGGATACAAAACACACCACCAATTATCCCCTAAGCCTTCTCCTAAAGTTATAACTAATGATTCGTAGTTTCCAGCGGGATAAATAACCCCTTGATAAACTTTTTGGGGAAAATAATTTTGACCAAAGTTAACTGAATAGTTTATTTTATAACTATCTAATATATTTTCTATTTTACTAATTGAATCTTTTATTAGCTTTTTGGCATCATTAATAGAACTATCCGTTAATATGTTAGGAATAACATTAGTAATTAAATCATTTTTTATTTTCTGTTTTAATTGTTGGTCTTTAAATGAATTAGAAGCTGCTACTATTCTAAATCTTATCGATTCATTAGGAATTTTAATTGACTCTTGTACAGATAAAAGAAAAATAGCAAAAATAAATGCGATTAAAACTACGATTCTTTTCAAAAAAATCACCCAACTTTATATTGGGTAATCTAAATACTTTTTAATCACTAACTATAAAAAGATAACGTTCGTAATTATTCAAGTCTTTTTGACAAAATATATTAGCAGTAGGATATATCTTCTTAGCATAACTAATGATATTATCTCCTTGTTGATCACCAATCTCAAAAGCAATTAAAAATTTATCCTCCAGTATACTGCGACTTTTATCCAGAATAATTTTATAAAATTCTAAACCATTATCTGCAGCATATAAGCTATTCTGAGGTTCAAATTTTGTTTGAGGAGCTACTATGCTACCTTCTTGCAAATATGGTGGATTACTAATTATAACATTATATTTTCCATCAAGATCACAATTTCTAATATCTTTAACTAAATATTTAACATTTGCATTATTTAATAAAGTATTTTCTACTGCTAAATCAATAGCTGATTTTGATATATCAAGAGCATCTACTTGACAATTTAATTCTTTACTCAAAGCAATGGCAATCGCCCCACTACCGGTACAAATATCAATAATCTTAGGAGTTAATTGTAATTCCTTTATTAACTTAATAGTTTTATCCACTAACCATTCTGTTTCAAAACGAGGAATTAATACTCTTTCATCAACTTTAATTTGATAACCATAAAAATTAACATTGCCAATTAAATATTGAACTGGATAATTAGCATTTAATTTTTTTATTACAACATCCATATTATCAGGATATAACTTTTGTAAAATATTAAAATCTAAATCTGATATATTTTTAGGCTTTTCCATTCCTATTCTCCTAATAATTTTAATCTCTGTTCCTCTGTAATCAAAGCTTCAATAATAGGATCTAAATTTCCTTCCATTACTTTGTCTAACTCCATTATCGAAAAATTTATTCGATGATCAGTTACTCTATTTTGTGGATAATTATAAGTACGAATCTTTTCCGATCTATCACCAGTACCTATCTTACTTTTTCTAGTACTACCCACTTCATTTTCATGCTTAGCGATAGCAGCATCATGAAGCTTAATAGCTAACATTTTCATGGCTTTTTCCTTATTTTTAAGTTGAGATCTTTCAACTTGACAAGTAACTACTGTATTAGTAGGAATATGAGTTATTCTAACTGCGGAATTAGATGTATTTACAGACTGCCCACCAGCCCCACTACTATGGTATACATCTATTTTTAAATCACTTTCCTTTATTTCAACTTCTTCAATATTCACCTCTGGCATTACTAGTACCGTTGCTGTTGAAGTATGAACACGACCTTGAGCTTCAGTAACAGGAACTCTTTGAACTCGATGCGAACCACTTTCAAATTTTAATTTAGAATATACATTTTCTCCCTTTATCATAAATTCAATTTGCGAATATCCTCCAGCTGTTCCTTCAACTTCATGATATACTTCTAATTTCCAACCTTGTTTTTCAGCGTATTTAGAATACATTCTAAACAAATCTCCCGCAAATATATTAGCTTCATCACCACCAGCGGCACCCCTTATCTCCATTATTATATTCTTATCATCATAAGGATCTTTTGGAATTAACATTAATTCTAATTCATGCTGTAAATCCTCTAATTTAGAAGTTGATTTTTCCAACTGATCATTAGCTAAATCACGTAATTCAGGATCATTAACCAATTCTTTTGCTTCAGCAATTTCTTCTTCACATTTTTGATACTCATTATATTTTTTTACTATATCTTCCAAATCTTTTTGTTCTTTTGATAAGTCTTTTAATTTATTATAATCAGCTAAAATTTCAGGTTTAGTTAATGTTTCTGTCAATTCGTTATATTTTTTTATAATTGTATCTAATCTATCTTTCATTATCATCCCTTCTTCAATAAAGAAAAAGCACTATTACATGCTTACATTCTCTTCATCAGCATCATCTTCACTGACAATTACTAAATCTTTTAAATCATCATCGGTATCATCATCATTTTCTTCATCATCATAAAATATTTCTTCATCATCAGAATCAGCCATATCTTCTTCATCATCCATATTTTCTTCTTCTAAATCTTCTTCATCATCAGAATCATCTAGAATAATCTTGGTTTGATGACGTGATTTTAAATCCCAGAATCCTTTTTCCAACATTACAAATCTTTGATCAGTAGATAACATTTGAAAGAAATCAGCTATTTTGGCTTCATATTCATTCTGACTTAACCCTAATAAATCACATATTTTTTGAAATAAATCAGTAATCTTAGTTTTATTTCCACTTTCTTGTAATATTAAATAGGCAATATCATCATAACTTAAAGCTTCTAATTCTTCCTTAGTCATATCATTTATTTTCATCTTTATTCCTCCTACATACTCTCTGGCGGTATAACGCCTA
Organism: uncultured Bacilli bacterium; assembly: GCA_944371435.1. Taxonomy (GTDB): domain Bacteria; phylum Bacillota_I; class Bacilli_A; order RF39; family UBA660; genus CAG-605. The sequence goes on along the minus strand of CALVXQ010000007.1, from coordinate 21,108 downwards.
TTAAATCTAAAGCATTTAATAAAGTTATTTTAACAGCTTTAATCATATTTAAGTTTTCATTTGTTTCTTCAGCATCATTAGTAATAATTCTATTTTTAGAATAATATAAATGAAAAGATTCAGCTAAAGTATATGCATAATTAGTAATTAAATGTGGCAATTCTTTTTTAGCAGCATTAAGAACAACTTCCTTAAATTTATAAACTTGTTCTAAAACATTATATGCTTCTGCACTATTAATGGTTTTATAATTTGTTACGGGAGTAATATTTTCGTATTGTTTCAAAATACTACAAATTCTTGCATAGGCATAACAAACATAATAAACAGGGTTTTCATTAGATTTCTTAGTAGCTAAATCTAAATCAAAATCCATTTGCGTATCCAAAGAATGCATACAGAAGAAGTAGCGCGCAGCATTTATCCCTGTTACATCAATTAATTCCTGTAAAGAAACTATTTTTCCTGTTCTCTTGCTCATTTTAACTTCTTGACCATTAGATATTAACTTAACTAATTGAAGTAATTTTACATCAAGAATATCATCATTATAGCCCAAAGCTTTTAAAGCTCCTTTTAAACGCGCTACATATCCATGGTGATCAGTTCCAAATACATCTATTAAATGATCGTAACCGCGTTCTATCTTATCGATATGATATGCAATATCTGGTACTAAATACGTATAACTACCATCGTTTTTAACTAAAACATGATCTTTATTATCACCTAAAATACTAGTTTTTAACCACAATGCACCTTCTTGTTCATAAGTATAACCTTTTTTAGTTAATTCATTTATTACTTCTGATAAGGGGTGTTTCTTATAAATTTCTTTTTCACTAGTATAGACATCATAATTAATTCGATATTCTTTTAAGACCTGTTTTATCTTACTTAAGAGTATATCAATCCCCGTTTTCTTAAAATAATCTAAATCATTATTCAATAATGTGTCACTATATTTAGCATATAATCCCTTTGCAATAGTAACTATTTCTTCACCATGATACCCATTTTGAGGAATTTCCGCTTCTAGACCACATAAATTTTTATATCGAGCTAAAATTGATAAGGCTAAATTATCTACTTGATTGCCAGCATCATTTATATAATATTCTTCAGTTACTGTAAAACCAGAAAATCGCAAAATACGAGCTAAAGAATCACCATAAGCACCGCCACGAGCATTGCCTAAATGGAGGATACCAGTAGGATTAGCACTAACAAATTCAATGTTATATTTTTTACCCTGTCCTAAAGTATTGCGTCCATAATCATTTTTTTCCTTTAAAACAATATTTATATTTTCTAATAAATAAGTCTTATTTACAAAGAAATTAATAAACCCTGGTTTAACAACTTCAACTTTACTAAATTGGATAGAAGAAATATTCTGAGATATATCTGTTGCTATTTTCATAGCATCTTCTTTTAAAACTCCCGCTAATTTTAAAGCAATATTCGTTGAGTAATCACCATTTTCTTTCTTTTTCGGCTCTAAAATAATTATATCTATATCAACAGTAAGATTAAGTTTAGTTAATGTTTCTTTAATAACATTTTGAATTAATTCTTTCATATTTATCACCCTTTAAATACAATCTCTAAAGTTGTTAAAAAATCGTCTGTTTCAATTTGATAATTAATTATTAGTTTATTTTTATCTAACTTGTAATCAGCATAATCGACTTTTATCTCAAAATTTGTATCAACCTCTTTTAATAAATAACTACACTCATTTTTTTCCGAAGATATAGTTAAATTAAACAAAAATTCCTCATTCTCTCTTTTTAAAAGCAAAGAATCATTATCAATATCAATTTGCATGTTAATACCATCGATTATAAAAGTTCGACTATTAGCATTTTCTATAAAAGGAATACTTTCTTTTGAATAAATTAAATCATTATTTTTTAAAATATTTAACCCTAATTCATTATTCAAAACATAACCCTCCCTTTTTTCCAGAACATTATAACATAGCCTATTAAAAATGACTACATAAAATATTACTTTTTTTACATAATAAAAAAAAGGTGGTTATTTTGAAAACTTTTAGGCGTTTTGTTAAAGTAAATATTTGTTTATTAATTATCGGAATTTTAGGAATTGTTGGCCTATACATCTTAGCTTATTTTAGTCCTATTTTAGATATTAAGAATACTGGACAATATTATATTTATGATAAAAATAGTAATATAATTTATCAAGGTAGTGGTAATACTAAATGGGTTAATTTAGAAGATGTTTCACCATATTTTATAGACGCTATTATAAGTATTGAAGATAAAAATTTTTATAAACATAACGGATTTGATTATTTAAGAATAATTAAAACTTTAATCGATAACTTTACAAACGGAGAAATAGTCGGTGGAGCTTCCACTATCTCTCAACAATATGTTAAAAATCTTTACTTAGATTTTGACCAAACATGGCAAAGAAAAATTGAAGAAGCATGGCTAACTTTAAAACTCGAAGTACATTATGAAAAAGATGAAATATTAGAAGGTTATATTAACACCATTAACTTTGGCCAAGGAAACTTTGGTGTAGCAGCTGCTGCACAATATTATTTTAATAAAAATTGTAAAGATTTAACTTTAGAAGAAGCTATTATCTTAGCTGGCATTCCAAAAAGTCCCAGTTACTTTAACCCTGTAAGTAGTTATGAAGACTCTATCGACAGAGCTAAATTAGTAGCTAGTAGTATGGTTAACAATGGCTATATTTCTGAAACGGAAAAAAATAATTTATTTAAAGATAAATTAGAGATATATGGAAAAAATTCAGAAAATAATTTAAACACTTTAATGTATTATGAAACAGTAGTTAAACAAGAACTTGATAACTTAAATATTCCTAAATCACTTATTGAAACTGGAGGTTTAAAAATATATACTTCACTAGATTTAGAACTTCAAACAATCTTGGAAAAAAATATTAATGAATATATGCCAGATAATGATATGCAAGTAGCTAGCATAATAATCGATCCCCATACTGGAAATATAATGGCCCTAACAGGGGGAAAAAACTATAACATAAGTCAATATAATCGGGCTATTTCTTCTCAAAGACAAGTTGGTAGTACCATGAAACCGATTCTATATTATGCCGCCTTAGAAAATGGAATGACTTCCTCCTCACGCTTTCTAAGTGAAGAAACGACTTTTGTCTTTTCAGATAATGATTCCTACTCGCCTCAAAATTTTAATCAAAATTATGCTAATAAAGAAATCACAATGGCGGCAGCATTAAGTTATAGTGATAATATTTATGCTGTTAAAACTCATCTTTTCTTAGGAGAAGAAGTCCTAGTCGATACTGCTAAAAGAATGGGAATAGAAACTGATTTACCGGCTATCGCATCATTGCCTTTAGGAACAGTGGAATTATCTATGTTAGATTTTGCTAATGCCTACACTACTTTAGCAAGTAATGGCTATAAAAGAGAATTATCAACTATTGTAAAAGTTACGGATATGCATGATAATGTTTTATATGAAAAAAAAGATAATAACAATCAAGTTCTAAATTCTAGTTACACGTTTATTTTAAACGAATTATTAACAGCTACCTATAATTCAGCATTCATTGATTATAGTAATCCTACTATTATTAGTTTAGGTTCTAAAATCAGTCGTAAATATGCAATGAAAACTGGTTCAACTGGAACAGATTGCTGGATGATTGGATATAACCCTGATATTCTTATGCTAGTATGGAATGGTTACGATGATAATCAAGAAATGGAAGTTGCCGACGGTAGTATCTCTAAAAATATATGGGTTAATACCGTAGAAGAATATTTAAAGGATAAAGAAGCATCATGGTATGATTTACCAAACAATGTTATTGGTATACCCTTAGATGCCGTAACAGGAACAGAACCTACTGATGAAAATAATATTTTTGTCTATTATTTTATTAATGGAAGTCAATACGTTAATCAAGAAACAATTGAAAAAAAAGAAACTACTATCCAGTAGTTATTTTTCAATGTTTATAATAATTTGATGATTATTACCATTATCAGATTCGGTAAAGCTTATGGCTACACCTTGAACTTCTAATTTATTTATTAAATCTTTTATTTCTTGAATAGCTGAAGTAGAAACACTATTATCTATAGAAGGAATAGTTGCTCCAACAAGTTGCATTGGATCAAATTCATCTGTAACTTCATTCTTAGTTTCTTCATCAACTTTTGGCGTAGCAGTAAAAAATTTATTATTAGGTTTTAATTCTATCGAACTAGTATCAGTCATATCTAACGTTTCATAAGTAGACTCAGTCTTATTATCATCATGGGTATTATCGTTACCAAATATTTCTAAGTCCCTTTTAGATTCAGTTGGTACTATATCCTGATTTAATGTTTCAAAACCTTTATTATCTTCAGTATCATCGCCAATATTAGCAAAAAACTTATTACTTTCAGGATGAGGAATATTATCAATAGGTGTTGAGTCAATAAAAGTAGGCTGAACGTTATTATTTAAAGGAGAAATATTTTCACTATAATCCGTTAAAACATCCTCAGGAACCATCATATTAGGAATGTTTTTATGATTACTAGGATTGATATCAGAAGCATTCTCTTTAATAGCATCTATATTTGGATTAATATTAACAATAGGAATATTACTTTCTTCCTTTTTTTCTTTTGCTTTCTTTAACTCTTGATCTAACTGTCTAACTGTCAATCTATTGGTTATAATCTTATTTAACCATTCTACTTGTTCTTCAGTTGTATCTAAACTTAATAAAGCACGCGCATGTCGCTCAGAAATTTTTCCATCTAATAAAGCTTGTTGTACTTCGTTAGCTAAATTTAATAAACGTAATTTATTAGCAATTGATGATTGGGAAATACCCATTTTTTTAGCTAATTGTTCCTGGGTTAAATACCCTTTATCTAATAAATTCTTGTAACTTTTAGCTTCTTCGATAGGTGTTAAATCTCTTCTTTGAATATTTTCTACTAAAGCAACTTCAGCAGAAGAATTATCATCTATATTAGAAATTACAGCTGGTACTGTAGTTAGTCCCGCCATCGTAGCCGCTTTATAGCGACGTTCTCCAGCAATTATTTCGTACTTACTTCCTAATTTTCGTAGTACTAATGGTTGAATTATTCCATGTTCTTTAATAGATGCTGCTAGTTCTTTTAAACCTTGTTCATCGAATGCTAATCTTGGTTGAAAACGATTAGGTATGATATCATCAATATTTACTTGTAACACTTGAGATTCCATCTGCATAATTACATCCCCTTTATTTTATTTTTACAATATAATGATACCTTATTATTTCCTTTTTTGCAACTTAATTTTGCGTTAATAAAAAAATCTTATTTATTACTTTTAAGTATTTCTGAATATGTTCTAGGATAGCGATGAGGAGTTTTTCTAACCTTTCTAATAACTAAAATTGTACGCTGATGATTTATAATAGGTAATTCAAAATTATAGATACGTTCAACCTGACATTTTATATTTTTTATTATATTTTGACTAATAGCTAATTCAGCAGTAACATCAGATTTTAAAGCAATAAAAATCCCTCCTATTTTCAGATAAGGAATAGCTAATTCAATTAATATCGGTAATTCAGCTACTGCTCTACTAGATACAACATCAAACTCTTCTAAATGTTTTTTAGCATATACCTCAGCACGCTCATTTACTAAATTAACTTTGATACCTAATTTTAAAGCCAATTTAGATAAAAACGTTATTTTTTTATTATTAGAATCAAGTAATGTAACATCAAGATTAGGAAAAAATATTTTTAATACTACACCGGGAAAGCCTGCGCCCGTTCCAATATCTAAAAGTCTTTTTACTTTGTTTAAATCAAGTACCTTAACAATTGTTAATGAATCATAAAAATGTTTTAAATAAATATCTTTTTTATCTTTAATTGCTGTTAAATTAACTTTTTTATTATAATCGATTAAATATTCACAGTATGTATTTAACAAATCTAACTGTTCTTGGGTAACTATTAAACCTAAATTATTCTTTGTTAAATTAATAAATTCTTCTTCAGTCATTGTTATATTCCTTCTTTAGATAAATAGCTAAAATAGAAATATCAGCAGGATTTACTCCACTTATTCTTGAAGCTTGGCCAATAGATAATGGGCGAACTAACTTAAGTTTTTGTCTTGCTTCCGTGGCTAAGTTCTTAACCTTATCATAATCTAAATCTTCCGGTATTTTTTTGGCCTCTAATTTTAACATTTTATCTACTTCTTTATAAGTTTTAGCTATATAGCCTTCATATTTAATTTGAATTTCAACTTCTTCTTGAACTTCTAAAGAATAATTTAATTTAATTAATTTATTAATAAATTCGATATTAATTTCTGGTCGTTTTAATAATTCATAATAGCTCATTGCCACTTTAGGTAATAGTTTATCATTTTGAACAAATATTTCTTTTATAGTTGAATCTATTTTAAATTTATTTTCTTTTAAAAATGTAGTTAAATTAGCAATATCTTTTTCTTTGGCTAAAAGTTTATCATATTGCTCTTTACTTATTGTTCCTACTTCATAACCGATACGCCTAAGGCGCAAATCAGCATTATCATGACGAAGAATTAAACGATACTCGGCTCTTGATGTTAACATACGATAAGGTTCATTTGTCCCTTTAGTTACTAAGTCATCTATTAAAACGCCTATGTATGCATCACTTCTTTTTAATATTAAAGGTTTCTTTTTCTCTATTTTTAAACAGGCATTTATTCCTGCTATCAAACCTTGAGCAGCGGCTTCTTCATAGCCACTTGTTCCATTTATTTGCCCAGCCGTATACAAGTTAGTGATAATTTTAGATTCTAAAGTAGGATTTACTTGCAAAGGATCAATAGCATCATATTCAATTGCATAAGCATATTTATTAATTTTAGCATTTTCAAGTCCTGGTAGACTATGAACCATTTTTTCTTGAATATCATGAGGCATAGAAGTTGAAAAACCTTGTAAATACCAATCATTATAATATAACGATTCTGGTTCTAGAAATAACTGATGACGTGGTTTATCATGAAAACGAACTATTTTATCTTCAATTGAAGGACAGTATCGTGGTCCAATACCTTCTACATAACCACCATACATACTTGATTTTGATAAATTTTCCTCGATTATCTTTTTAGTTTCTGCTGTTGTGTACAGTAAATAACACTTTTGTTGTTTAGTTATATCGTATGAAGCAGGATAATCATGAGAAAAAGTCCAATATTTATTATCACCTAATTCTTCTTGCATTTTAGAAAAATCAATAGATGATGCCTCAATTCTTTGGGGGGTACCCGTTTTTAATCTTTGTAATTTAAAACCAGCTTTTTTTAAGCTATCACTTAAATACAACGAACTTCTTTCTCCATGGGGGCCACTTACTTCTTTTTGATCACCATATAAAATATTAGCTTTTAAATAAGTCCCTGTAGTTAATATCAATGATTTACAAAAACACTTAGTACCATCTTCTAGTACAACACCTTTTATTACGTGGTTTTCAATAATCAAATCATTAACCATAGCCTCAATTATATCTAAATTTTCCATAGATTTTAGCTTAGCTAGCATTTTTTTAGGATATACTATTTTATCAGCTTGAGCACGTAATGCTTGAACTGCTGGACCCTTACTAGTATTTAACATTTTTATTTGAAAGTGCGATTGATCTGCAATCTGCCCCATGATGCCTCCTAAAGCATCTATCTCTCGAACAATAATTCCTTTAGCAGTCCCCCCAATCGAAGGATTACAAGGCATATCTGCTATATTCTTTATATTCATAGTTATAAGAGCAGTTTTATGGTTTTTATAAGCTGAGATATAAGCAGCTTCACACCCAGCATGACCACCACCAACAACTATAACATCATAATTCATTCTAACACCTACTTTCCTAAACAAAAATTACTAAATAATTCGTCAATTAACTCATCTTTATAAGTAGCCCCAATTAATTCTCCTAAATAATTCCAAGCATTTTTAATATCTATTTCAACTAAATCTACAGGTACTTCTTTATTCAAACTATCTAAAGCATGATCGATTTCTTTAATTGCTAATTTTATCAAAGAATTCTGGCGAGAATTAGTTAAATAAATATTATCTATTGGTTTAATAGCTTCTAAAGCAAATAAATCACTTATTTTATCTTTTAAGCTATTTATTCCATCATCACTAATCGTATTACCATAACATACATTAAAATCTTGTAAATTTTCCGTATTAATCTTTAATGGCAAATCATTTTTATTAATAAAAACTATATGAGTTTTATTTTTAATCATATCTAATAACTTAAAATCATCCTTGTTTAATTGTTCATTACTATTAAGAACTAATATAGTTAAATTTGACTTATCTACCGAATCAATACTCTTTTTGATACCAATACTCTCTACTATATCATCAGAATCACGAATACCAGCTGTATCGATAAAATTTAATTTTATTCCCTTAAAAATAACACTACCTTCAACTAAATCTCTAGTCGTACCCGCAATATCTGTTACAATTGCCTTCTCTTCTTCTAATAATTTATTTAATAAACTTGATTTTCCGACATTTGGTCGACCTATTATAGCGATATTTATACCATCTTTAATAATTTTAGCATTCTTTGATTCTTTAACCAAATTTTCTAATTCTTCTTTAATAGGTATTAAGGCTTGTTTTAAACTAGCAATGGTAACTACAGGAGCATCTTCATATTCTGGATAATCGATGTTAACTTCAATATTGGCCAAAATACCTACTATATCCTTACGTAATTTAATTATAAGCTTTTTCAAACTCCCGGTTAACTGATTAACAAATAAAGAAAGGGATTTATCCGTTGAAGAGGTTATAATATCTTGAACAGCTTCCGCTTGCGTCAGATCAATTCGACCAGCTAAGAAAGCTCTTTTCGTAAACTCACCTTTTGTTGCCAAACGAGCTCCATTTATTAAGCATAATTCTAATACCTTATTAGTAGCCGCAATCCCACCATGGGTATTTATTTCCACAACATCTTCCGTCGTATAAGTTTTGGGAGCCAACATAATAGAAACTAAAACTTCATCGACTATCTCATCACCATCTACTATATGACCATAATTAATAGTATGCGAAGCTACTTTAGTCAAATCTTTACCTCTAAATATTTTATTAACTATTTTAATAGCTTCTGGACCACTTAATCTAATAATAGAAATTGCCCCTAACCCCATAGCAGTCGATACTGCCACTATTGTATCTTCCATAATGACCTCCTAAATATGTTTCTGTATTATAACATATATCAAATTAATTATCTCATTAAAAAAACCAAATGTTTTATTTTTCCACACTTGGTTTGACAATAATGTGTCTATTAGGCTCCTCACCCTCAGAAATAGTAGCTACGCCTTTAAAATTTGCTAAAGCATTATGAATAATTCTTCTTTCATAGGAATTCATGTTATCCATTATTACTTGTTGATTAGTATGCTTTACTTCGTTAGCTATCTTTTTCGCTAAAGTTTGTAAATACTTTTCATGTCTTTCATTGTAGTTTGCTACATTTAAGATTAAATAGAGATAAGTACCAATTAAATTGTAAACGTTTTGTTTAACAACTAATTCTAAAGCTTTTAAATTTTTACCTTCTTTACCAATTAAAAGAGCATCTTTATTAGAATTTATAGTTATATTTATCTGATTATCTTTACTCTTATCAACAAGGGATATTACCTCTACCCCCATCTTAGATAATAATCTAGTAATAAAGTCTTTTACATACTCTACAATATCAGTGATTTGATAAACTTTTAATTGATAATTTTCTTTTTTTAATAAACCTTTCTTATAATTATCTATAACAAAGATAACTTTATTCTCATCTAAGCCAAGAGTTTCTAATGCTTCTTTTTTAACATCTTCTATATTCGTACCACTAAATACTTCATACTTCATATTACTACCTTCTTCCATTAATTTTAGCAACAATTATATTTTGAACAACAACAAATACATTATTAACAACCCAATATAACGCTATGGCTGTAGGAAGACTTAATGAAGCAATTGATATTATAACTATCATAAAAGTCATTGTCATCTTCATTTGGTTCATAGCCTCATTTGCTGATTGATTTTGCATACTAAATTTGAAAGAAATATAAGTTGAACCTATAATTAATAATAGCAAAAATACATAAATATAATTTCCTTGACTTAAAGCGACCATTGGTGTCATTCCTAAATGCATGCCCCAAAGATTACCTTCAAAAATGGCTGGAACACGATTAATAGCTTCTAGAAATCCGAAAAATAATGGCAATTGAATAAAAGACGTTAAACATCCAGACACTGGATTAATATTATATTTTTTATAAATTAACATAGTTTCTTGACTCTTTGCCATTAAGGAATCATTATCTGTTTTATTTGCATACTTCTTCTCTATTTTATTTAATTCGGGAGTAGCTTTCTTAATATTTTCAGATTGTAACATTGTCTTTCTAGATAAAGGTATTAATAAACACCTTATAATAATACTCATTAAAATTACAGCAATACCATAGTTTTTAACAATCTTACCAAGAGATAAAATTAACCATGCTAGAGGTTTTACAAAAATACTTTCCCACAAACTCTGATATTCCAAATCAGTTGGCTTGAAATCTTCACAAGCAGGTAGACTATCTAGGGGTGTGGATAACTTACTTTCATTTTCTTTATAAAGATTATATAACTCTTCTGTTACAGGTTTACATAGAATGTTAGATGTTAAATTCTGACCAGTTTCCTCATATATAACAGGTTTATTATCATCAGTTTTAACATATTTTGTACACCCAGTAACTAATACGACTGCAACCAATAAAATTAATAATTTTCCTTTTTTAAATTTCATTTATTCTCCTTTTTTAGTAAATCAACAAACTCTTCTGACAATTTTTTAAAGTCAATATCGCTTGCCAACTTCCTTATCATTATAATATATTTATAATTATTTTTAAACAAATTTTTATTTGCTGTTATTAAATGACGAACTCTTCTTTTTAATTTATTACGCATAACAGCATTACCACTATTATTACTAACAGCTATGCCAAATAAGGGCATTTTATTATCATATTTTTGTTTATAAATAATAAAACACTTATTTTTTATGTAACTACCATTGTTAATTATATCGGTAAAATCAGTCTTTTTTTTAATTGTTTCATATTTTTTCATAAATAAAAACTCCTAGCAAAAGATAAAAACCACTGATAGTGGTTTACTTACAAAGTACTTTACGTCCTTTATTTCTTCTAGATTTTAAAATATTTGATTCTTTTCTAGCAAAAAATCCATGCTTTTTTGCTTTTTTACGATTATTTGGTTGATAAGTTCTTTTCATAGTCCACCTCCACATCTAATTAAGCAACGTTATTATAATATTTTATTTAGGGAAAAGTCAAGTAGCAAAAAGTTATCCACAAGTTTTAAAAATTTTATTATTTATTATTATATTATATATATTAATAATCATAATACTGTGGATAACTGTGGATAACTTAGGTTTAAGCCTATTTTTAGGGGAAAAATAAACTATAAAATCTGTGGATAAGTAGGAATTTATCCACAGGATTTGTGGATAAATTTGTGTATAAATCAAAAAAATAGAGATTTTTTGGTCAAAATTAGCTTAAAATTAAAGTATTAGCTGTGGATAACTTTTAGTGATTTGGGGATATTTTAAGGGTTATCCACAAAGTTATCCACAGTTTTTATTAATAAAAATGGCATATATATCTAGAAATTTTGAGTTATCCACAGTTATCCACAATGACGGAAGCTGTTGATAAGTCAAGTTATCCACAACTTTTTAAGTATTTTGTGGATAACTTGATTTTTTAGGATAAATATCCGAAAAAATCTGTGGATAAGTCTGTGGATAAATTGTGGATAAACTTGTGGATAACTTAATAAATAAAAATTGCAAAAAAAACTTTGCAATTTTTGAATTATGGTATAAAATAATTGTTGATAGATTTTCTGTGAAGTGGGGTGATGATTTTGGATAAAACGGATTTATGGAGTAACCTTCTATCATTACTCCAGAAAAAAATAAATCCTATTACATTCAATACTTGGTTTAAGCCATTGAAATTATATAGTATCGATAATAAAAATTGCAAAATCGTCATTCAAGTTCCTATGTCAGTGCATAAAAAAATGCTAGAAACAACATGGTATCAAATTATAGAGGATACTTTGTTAGAAATATCGGGATCGACTTATGATATTTCTTTTATTTTGGAAGAGTACTCAAATGAAGAAGCCAATAGTAATGGTAATGAAACTGGCGCGTCTGTGGATAAAGACGAAGAGTTTGTTACAAATTTAAAAAAGGAATTTACCTTTGAAAACTTTGTTACTGGTGATACGAATAAGTTTGCTAAAACGGCTGCCATAGCAGTAGCCCAAGCACCCGGTAAAATTTATAATCCCTTGTTTATATATGGAAAAAGTGGTCTTGGTAAAACTCATTTGATGCATGCGATTGGTAATTATATTGTTGAACATACTGATTTAAAAGTTTTGTATACAACAAGTGATAGTTTTAAAGATGATTATACTAGCATTGCTACTACAATGAGGCAAGATGAGCGCTCTGATCGAGCTGAGAAGTTTAGAAATAAGTATCGAGATGTAGATGTGCTTTTAATTGATGACATTCAGTTTTTAGTGGGGGCGGAAAAGACACAGCAAGGTTTTTTTCACACTTTTAATGAATTGCATTCGAAAAATAAACAAATAATTATTACTTCAGATCGTTCACCGGATGATTTGAAACTTTTAGAAGAGCGTCTTAGAAGTAGATTTGCTTGGGGATTGCCCGTCGATATTTATCCTCCCGATTATGAATTGCGATGTCGGATTGTAAAAGATAAAATAAAGTATTTAAACATTGCTAACATGTTGCCTGAAGAAGTAATTAACTATATAGCTAATTCTTGTGATACAGATGTTAGAGAAATAGAGGGCGCTATTAATAGACTTAGTGCTTATATAGCAGTTTATGCTCCCACAGAAATCACTTTAGATTTTGCAATGGAAGCCTTAGGTGATTATGTAAATAATAATATTTATTCAATGAGTGATATTTCTGTAGTTCAAAAAGCTGTGGCTGATTATTATGGAATAAGTGTTGAAGCCTTAAAAGGAAAGAAAAAGTCTAAAAATATTGCTTATCCTCGCCAGTTAGCAATGTATTTAGCTAGATTATTAACAAATGAATCGTTTCCAAGAATAGGATTAGAATTTGGAGGACGTGATCATTCTACAGTAATTCATGCTGTTGATAAAATTGAATCTGATTTAAAAGATAATAAAGCTTTAAATGAGATTATTAATGAAATTAAAGCAAAAATTTAGAATAATAAATAAGGAAGGAAGATAATATGAAATTTACAATAGATAAATATATAATTTTAGAAAATTTAATGAATGTAGCACGTGCTATTTCAACTAAGAATGTTATTCCTGTTTTGAATGGAATAAAGTTTGAACTGGTAAAAGAAGGATTATATTTAACTGCTAGTGATTCAGAATTAACCATTAAGTCATTTATAGAAGCTAAAGAGATAAAAAATATTGCCTCTTTAGGAACAATTATAATTCAAAGTAAGTTTATAGTAGATATTATTAGAAAGATGCCTAGTGATATAATCGATTTTGAAGTAGTTGATGGTTTAAAAATTAAGATATCATCTGGTACTAGTGAGTATAATTTAAACGGCTTAGATCCAAGTGAGTATCCTCAAATAAAGTTAGATGAGCATAAAAATCCAATAATTATAAATAGTATGTTATTTAAAACAATTATTAGTCAAACAGCATTTGCAATATCTAATCAAGAGTTAAGACCTTTATTAACAGGATTAAATTTTAAAATTACAGGAGATATTTTAGAGTGTGTGGCAACTGATTCATATCGTTTAGCTAAAAAAACTGTGAAGTTAAATGCGCCAGTGGAAGATGATGTTAATATAGTAATACCAGGTAAAAATATTTTAGAATTAGATAAAATTATTAATGATGATGTAGATATGCAGATGCATATATTTAGTAATAAGATTTTGTTTAATTATAAGAATATTACTTTTCAAAGTAATTTATTATCTGGTACTTATCCTAATACATCTAATTTAATACCTACAGAGTTTGAAATTATGTTAAATACGAACTTAAATGAATTTTATAATGCTATCGATCGCGCAGCTTTATTAACTCAAAGTAAAGATAAGAATATTGTTAAGATGCATCTTAATAAAAAGAATTTAATTATTAATTCTTATGCCTCAGAAATTGGTAAAGTAGAAGAAAAAGTTGAGGTTGAATGTAATAGTGATAGTAGTATAGATGTATCTTTTAGTGCTAAATATATGTTAGAAGCTTTAAAGACTTTAAAAGATGAACAAATTTTAATATTATTAAATGGTGAAGTAAAACCAATAGTTATTAAATCAACAGAAGATGAATCTTTAATTCAATTAATATTACCTATTAAGACTTATTAATAAAACAATTTTTATGTTTCCTATTTATATGGGACATAAAAATTGTTTTTTTTATGTCATTCGACAAATTCTGACAAAATTCGACAAATAAATTTGTTATTATGAAAGCAATTCATTAAAGAAGGGGGAATTAGGTATGAATTATTTAATGGATGAAGAAAATATTTTAGAAAGGTATGAAATAAATGAGGAAACATTAGCACTGCTTCCCAGCGCTAAAAAAGAAACTGTTGTAATTGAGAAAAATCGTTCTTTTAAAGTTAAAGAAGATGCAACAGAAATCATGAAATTTAGTTGTGAATACTTTGGTAGTAGTTTACCAGGTCGTCAAAGGGGAACAACAGCATTAATTGGAGTAACTCATAAAGTTCCTGTAATAGTAGAAGAAAGTAGAGAAATTATATTTTTTCCTACTAATTCACCACGTTTAAAAAATTGTGGTTGGCTATCTTTTAATAATATAAAAAATTATAAAAAAGATACTAATGGTGATGGTACTATTGTTGAATTTAAAACTGGTAAGTGCATAAATATTGATTTATCCTATGGTTCTTTAGATAATCAAATATTGCGAGCTGCTAAGCTAAATTTAATGTTAAAAGATCGCAAAGAATTTGGAAGTCATGAAAATGATAATATTAATTAGAAACTTGGTTTAAGACCGGTTTCTTTTATTATTTTAAGCGAATTATTAAAAATTATGATATAATAAAAATTGAGTAATTTATTTACTTTAAATGGGGAATTATTTATGCAGATAGTGAGTCTAAAATTATTAAATTTTAGAAACTATGATTATTTGAATCTAAGCTTTTCCTTAAATAATAATTTAATTTATGGTAAGAATGGTAGTGGTAAAACTAATTTAGTTGAATCTATTTATGTTTTAGCTCTTACTAAATCGTTTAGGGGTTCTTTGGATAAAGTATTAATAATGGATGGTAAAAATTTAGCTAGCATTTCTGGAGTGATACAAGATAATGTAGTCCATGATTATCAAATTGTAGTTTCTAATGATGGGAAAATGGTAAAAATAGATAAGAAAGCTAAATCAAAATTAAGTGAATATGTATCTAAAATTAATGTGATTATGTTTAGTCCTGATGATTTAAGATTTATAAAGGAATCACCAAAAGTAAGAAGAGATCGAATTAACTTGGATATTACACAGTTAGACAATGATTATTTGAAAACTTTAAATCTTTATAATAAAATATTAAAGCAAAGGAACGCTTATTTGAAAACAATGTACTTAAATGCTAATAATTCCACTGATTACTTAAATATTTTGACCGATAAATTGATAAATTATGGTATAATATTAACTGGTAAAAGGAAAAAATTTTTTACTAAATTAAATGTAGTAATAAAAGAAATTTATAAAGATATTACTGGGATTAATGATGTTAGTATTATGTACTTGTCTAATTATAGTGATAATGATTATGAAAAGTTAAAAAAATTATATAAGAATTATTATAAAAAAGACATATTAAATGGTAAGACTACCTTTGGACCTCACCATGATGATTATATATTTATGTGGAAGGATAAACCCTTTAAGGATTTTGCATCTGAAGGTCAACAGAAAAACGCTATTATCGCTTATAAATTAGCAGAAATTAAAATATTTAAAGAAATTAAAAATAGTTGTCCAATTTTAATTTTAGATGATTTATTTAGTGAATTGGATAGGGAAAAAATTAATAATATTTTAAATTTATTAAACTGTGATGATATACAAACTTTTATTACGACTACGGAAATTGATTCAATATCTGCCGATATTAAAAACAAAAGTAAGATATTTTATTGTGATAATGGTAAAATAAGGGAGGAAGTACAATGAGAGAAATAGGACATACAGATTACAACGATGGTGATATTCAGGTTTTAGAAGGTTTGGAAGCTGTTCGTAAACGACCTGGAATGTATATAGGAACTACTGGTGAAGCTGGCTTACATCATTTAGTTTGGGAAATAGTTGATAATTCTGTTGATGAGGCTTTAGCTGGGTATTGCGATGATATTGAAGTTGTTATAGAAAAAGGAAATATAATTACGGTAAAGGATGATGGTCGTGGAATGCCTACCGGAATTAACGCAAAAACCGGCAAATCTACTATTGAAACAATATTTACCGTATTACATGCTGGTGGTAAATTTGGTGGCGGTGGCTATAAGGTTTCTGGTGGTTTGCATGGAGTAGGTGCTTCAGTTGTAAACGCATTATCTAGTTGGTTAGAAGTAACTGTTTATCGTGATGGCCATATTTATTATCAAAAATTCGAAAATGGTGGTCATCCTACTGATGAATTGAAAATAATTGGTGATTGTGATATCGATAGAACTGGGTCGACAGTTCGTTTTAAGCCTAATCCAGAAATATTTAAAGAGACTACTATATTTAAGTATGATATTTTAGCTCGTCGTTTGCAGGAAATTGCCTTTTTAAATAAAGGATTGAGAATTGTATTAATCGATGATCGTGAAGAATCTAAGAAAGATGATTTTTTATATCAAGGTGGAATTATTGAATTTGTTCAGATGCTTAATCAAAATAAGACGCCAATTAATCCTGATGTTATTTATGTAGAAGGTCGCGAAGATAACATTTCAATAGAGGTAGCATTACAGTATAATGATGGATACAATGAGGCTGTGTATTCTTATACAAATAATATTCATACTCATGAAGGTGGTACTCATGAAGATGGCGTAAAAAGAGCTTTGACGAGAATTATTAATAATTATGCTAAAAATAATAAAATTTTAAAAGATAGTGATGATCCTTTAACGGGTGATGATGTTAGAGAAGGTTTGACTATGATTATTTCTTGTAAACATCCTGATCCGCAATTTGAAGGACAAACAAAGACTAAATTAGGGAATATTGAAGTTCGTAAAATAGCTGATGATATTTTTAGTAATGGTTTTGAAAGATATCTAATGGAAAATCCTGAGGTTGCTAAGAAGATTATTGAAAAATCGTTAACCGCTTCGCGTGCAAGAATAGCAGCTAAAAAAGCTCGAGAATTAACTCGTCGTAAAGGGGATTTGGATGTTACAAACTTCTATGGAAAATTATCTGATTGTAAAAGTAAAAATCCTTCTGAATGTGAGATATTTATAGTTGAGGGAGATTCAGCCGGTGGATCTGCTATTAAAGGAAGAAATAGTATGACTCAAGCCGTTTTACCTTTGCGTGGTAAAATTTTAAATGTTGAAAAAGCAAGGCTAGATAGAGCTTTAGGTAATGAAGAAATTAGAAGTATTATTACTGCTTTTGGTACAGGAATTGGTGAAGAATTTGATTTATCAAAACTACGATATGATAAAATAATCATTATGACTGATGCCGATGTTGATGGTGCTCATATTAGGGTCCTATTATTAACTTTGTTTTATAGATTTTTTAGACCAATCGTAGAAGCTGGTCATGTATATGCTGCTCAACCTCCATTGTTTTGTGTTAAACATGGTCAAACAATTAAATATGTTTTAGATCAAGCAGAGTTAGATGAATATTTGGCTTCATTAAAGCCGGGAACGAAACGTGATATATTGCGTATGAAAGGTTTGGGCGAGATGGATGCTGAAGAATTAAATGAGACAACAATGGATATTGAAAAAAGAGTTTTAAGAAGAATAACAGTTGATGATGCCAGGGCTGCCGATGAAGTATTTTCTAAATTAATGGGCGATGATGTGGAACCAAGAAAGAAATTTATTGAAGAAAATGCGACATTTGTACAGAATTTGGATGCATAGGAGGTGAATGGTTGTGGATAAATTAGAGAATAATAATATTGTTAAGGAAGTATGTGACTCATTTCTTGATTATTCAATGAGTGTTATAGTGTCGCGTGCTTTACCGGATTTAAGAGATGGCTTAAAACCTGTTCATAGACGAATTTTATATTCAATGTATGAATCTGGTTATACTCCTGATAAACCTCATAAAAAAAGTGCCAGAATCGTCGGCGATGTTATGGGAAAATATCATCCTCATGGTGATTCTTCAATTTACGAAGCCATGGTAAGAATGGCTCAAGACTTCTCATACAGATATATGTTAGTTGATGGTCATGGTAATTTTGGAAATATTGAAGGTTATGGCGCTGCTGCAATGCGTTATACCGAATCACGTTTGTCAAAGATATCATTAGAGTTGTTAAGAGATATTAATAAGGATACTGTTGATATGGTTCCTAACTTCGATGATTCCGAAAAAGAGCCATCTATTTTGCCTTCTAGATTTCCTAACATTTTAGTTAATGGAACTATGGGAATTGCAGTAGGTATGGCTACTAATATACCACCTCATAATTTATGTGAAGTAATAGATGGTTGTATCGCTTATATTGATAATCCTGATATTACTTTAGATGAACTTATGACTATTATTAAGGGACCAGATTTTCCTACGGGAGGTATTATACTAGGAAATTCAGGGATTAAAAAAGCTTATGAAACTGGTAGAGGGTCTATTACTATTAGAAGTAAAGCAACAATAGAAGAGAAAAATGGTAGACATTATATAGTTATCGATGAGGTGCCATATAGTGTTAATACTTTAGATTTAAAAAATAAAGTTGCTGATTTAGTACATAACAAGATAATTGAAGGTATTACAGATTATCATACTGATTTAAAAAATGGTATAAAAATCACTATAACCCTAAAAAAGGATGCGAACCCTCAGGTTATATTAAATCAATTATATAAACATACTGATTTTCAAACTAATTTTGGAATTATATTTTTAATGTTAGATCAAGGTGTTCCTAAAACATTAGGTTTAAAGGATATTATAGCTAAGTATGTAGATTATCAAAAAGAAATAATAATAAGGCGTACCAGATTTAATTTAGATAAAGCTGAAAAAAGAGCTCATATTTTAGAAGGATTAAAAATAGCTTTAGACCATATTGATGAAGTTGTTAAATTGATTCGTGCTTCTAAGAGTGATGTTGAGGCTCAAGAAGGATTGATAAGTCGATTTGGTTTAACCGAAGCTCAATCTCAAGCAATTTTAGAAATGCGCTTAAGAAGATTGACTGGCTTAGAAAGAGATAAAATCGAATCTGAATTAGCTGATTTATTAAAAGAAATTGATGAACTAAGATTAATTTTAACAAGCGAAGAGAAAGTTCTTAACATTATTAAAGAAGAAATGACAGAAATAAAGGATAAATTTGGTGATGAAAGAAGAACTAAAATTGATATGACTGCAATTGATTACATCGAAGATGAGTCATTAATTCCGAACGAAGAAATCATCGTTGCTTTGACTAATAAAGGCTATATTAAGAGAACAACATCTGATACTTTCAAGAGTCAAAACCGCGGTGGTGTAGGAGTTAAAGGGATGACTATGAATGATGATGATTTTGTAGAACATTTGATTAGCTTATCATCACATGATTATGTTTTATTCTTTACTAATAAAGGTAAGGTTTACCGATTGAAGGGTTATGAAATCCCAGAGTTTAGCCGTCAATCAAAGGGAATACCTATTATTAATTTAATTCAAATTGATAAAGATGAAATGGTAAATAGTGTTATAAAAGTAGTTAAAGATGATCACAATAAGTATTTGTTATTTGCAACTAAACGGGGATTAGTTAAGAAGACTTCAATTAGTGAATTTTCAAATATAAGACAAAATGGTAAGATTTGTATAACATTGAAGGAAAATGATGAACTTATTTCGGTTAGAAAGAGTAACGGAAATAATGAAATTTTGTTAGGATCAAGTAATGGAAGAATAACACGCTTTAATGAATCTGAAATTAGAGTAATGGGTAGAACTGCATCAGGTGTTAAAGGAATTAGTCTTGAAGATGACGAATGTTGTATTGGAGCTGAAGTAGTAAACAACGAAGATAATATATTAATCGTTACAGAAAAGGGTTATGGAAAGCAAACAAATGTTCGGAATTTTAGAGAGACAAAACGTGGGTCTAAGGGTGTAAAATCGCTAAATATTACAGAAAAGAATGGCAAATTACAAGTATTCAAATTAGCCATTCCTGATAGTGATGTTATAATTGTATCGAGTTCGGGAACCATAATGAGAATGCCTATTGATCAAATTACTACTTTAGGAAGGACTACTCAAGGATTGAAGTTAATTAATTTAAAAGACGGTCAAGCTGTATCTACAATTTCAATAATTGATAGAATTGCTGAAGATGTATAAAATGTTTCACGTGAAACATTTTATACACAATTAATTATTAATTGTTATAATAAATTTTAAAAAATAAATATATGTTTCACGTGAAACATATATTTTTTATTTGCAAAAATTTAATCATAATAATTTAATTTTTATATATTATTAAATATTTTGAAATTATTAATTTTAATAATTTTAAAAAAACTAAAGTTATTTTAATCAATAAATCAATATTTAAATTAATTCAATGTTTCACGTGAAACATTGAATTAAAAAATTATTAAAATTTATAAATGTTTTTAAAATAAAATCATTAATAACTATTTAAAGCTGAAGAAAATTTTACTAT
>CALVXQ010000006.1 GCA_944371435.1 uncultured Bacilli bacterium | reverse complement strand
ATTATGCTTGCTACTAATATTTTTAGAAATAAAAAGAGTAATGAAAATATTTCATCACTCCTCAATGTTTAAGAACCTAAAAAACTAGGCTTAAAACCTAGTAAAATAATCAAAATTGGTAGCGACGGTGTGATTCGAACACACGACCTGCCGGGTATGAACCGGATGCTCTAGCCAACTGAGCTACATCGCCATTTCTTTAAACACAAATTGATTATAGCAAAAAATCTTTAATTATGTCAATAAAAACTTGCATTTTCAAAAAAAATATAATATAATTTAGATACATTTGTCTTAAGGGAAAGAAACTGGTGATTTTTTTGGAACACTAATTTACATTTAACGAAATTTTAATTTTAATTATGTCGTTTGATTGTAAGTTGTGTTCCTTTTTTTACTACTTAAACCAAGTGGGGTCATCCCTTTGACAAGTGTTAGTGTAAATGCATAGTTAAAGCTTTAAGTTTTAACTATGCTACATTATTATATATTAAGTTAATAAGGTGGATGCATGATACCTTTTATAATACATTTAAAGTATTAATAGGGAAATGGTAAAAGAATTTTGATGTTATTAATAAAAAATTACATCGTATTTTTTATTCTTTTATCAAAATAAAAATAATAAGCTAGTGCAAAAATACAAAAATAAGAGCTGTATTTGGCGAAAAACATTGACATTTAGTTGTATTTTTCTTAAAATCAAGAATTGTCGGTGTTTAAAATGCACAAAAAAATATTAGGTATAGGGGTGAATGCAAGTGGCATTTAAGGTAAAGAAATTTGGCGACCACGCTGAGAGAAGAACATTTTCAAAAATTAAAAGCACATTAGAGCTAACAGATTTGTTAGAAATTCAAAAGAAATCCTATCAATGGTTTTTAGATGAGGGAATAAAAGAAACTTTAGAAGAGTTATTTCCTGTTGAAAGCTTTACTGGTAATATTTCTTTAGAATTTGGTGAATATCATTTTGAAGAACCAAGATATTCAATTAAAGAAGCTAAAGAACGTATGGTTAATTATGCTGCTCCTTTAAAAATTCAAGCTCGAGTATTTATTCACGAAACAGGAGAAGTAAAGGAACAAGAAATATTCTTAGGCGACATTCCAATGATGACTGATGCGGGAACATTTATCATTAATGGTGTCGAAAGAGTTATTATTTCGCAATTAGTACGTAGTCCTTCTATCTATTTTACAAAAGAAACAGATAAAAATGGACGTCATATAATATCTAGTGAAGTAATTCCTAATCGTGGAACTTGGTTAGAGTATGAATTAGATGCAAGAGATATTTTATATGTCCGTATTGATAGAACGAGAAAAGTTCCGATAACAACTTTTTTAAGGGCTTTAGGTTTGTCTAATGATGAAGATATAATTGGTGTTTTTGGAGAAAATCGTTATATTATAAATACATTAACTAAGGATAATACTAAGAATACTGATGAAGCTTTAATTGAAATTTATGAAAAATTACGTCCTGGTGAACCAGCTACTTTGGATAGTGCTAAAAACCAGTTGATTACACGCTTTTTTGATAAATTTAGATATGATTTAGCTAAGGTAGGACGCTATAAATTTAATCGTAAGTTAAATGTTTTAGATCGTTTAATTGATTGCACTATTGCTGAAGATATTAAAGATAGCGAAGGTAATATTGTAGTTGCTGATAAAACTTTAGTAACAAGAGAAGTTTTAGAAAAATTAAAACCAATTTTTAAAGATGGTTACAATTTAAAAGAAGTTACTATTAATGAAGAACTTGATCAATATAATAAGGTTCAAACAGTTAAAGTATATGATAAGAAAGATGATTCTAAGATTATTGAAATTATCGGAAATGATCAAAGTATTGATATTAAACGTTTAACGATTTCTGATATTTATGCTTCTATTTCTTATTACTTAAATTTACATGATGATATTGGTCATGATGATGAAATAGATAATTTAGCTAATCGTCGTGTAAGACAAGTAGGAGAGTTAGTCCAAAAGCAATTTAATGTTGGTATGTCAAGAATGGAACGTGTTATTCGTGAAAGAATGACAACTCAAGAACTTGATACGGTAACTCCTAAGACTTTGATTAATATTCGTCCCGTAACAGCTGCTTTAAAAGAATTCTTTGGCTCATCACAGTTGTCTAAATTCATGGAACAAGTTAATCCAATTGCTGAGCTAACTGATAAGAGACGTTTATCTTCTTTAGGACCAGGAGGTTTAGCTCGTGATCGTGCAAGTATGGACGTTCGTGATGTTAACTCTTCTCATTATGGTCGTATTTGTCCAATTGAATCACCAGAAGGTCAAAATATTGGACTTATTACCTCAATTGCAAGTTATGCTAAAGTTAATGAGTATGGTTTCTTAATGACACCATATCGTAAAGTTGTAGATTGTGTAGCTACTGATGATGTTGTTTACTTGACTGCTGATGAAGAAGCTGATTATTACATTTCTTCAGCTACAATTAATATGAGTGATGATGGTAGAATACTTGATGATAAAGTTGTTGCCAGATTAAATGGTGAGACTGTTATGGTAAAAAAAGAGCTAGTCAATTATATTGATGTTGCTCCTTCACAAATTGTTTCTATTACAACAAGTTGTATTCCATTCTTAGAACATGATGATGCTCACCGTGCTTTGATGGGTGCTAATATGCAACGTCAAGCTGTTCCTCTTTTAACGAGTGAATCACCAATTGTTGGAACAGGTGTTGAGTATATTGCTGCTCGTGATTCTGGTTCAACAGTAATTGCTAAAGCTGACGGTGTAGTTGAGTATGCTGATTCACGTAAGATTGTAGTTAAGAATGCTAAAGGAAAAGATACATATTTCTTAGCTGATTTTGAAAGAAGTAATGCTTCAACTGTTATCAATCAAAGATCAATTGTAAAAAAAGGCGATACAGTTCATCGTGGTGAAGTTATTGCTGATGGTCCTTCAACTGATAAAGGAGAATTAGCTTTAGGAAAAAATATGACAGTCGCATTTATGACTTTTAATGGTTATAATTACGAAGATGCCGTAGTTTTAAATGAGAGATTAGTTAAAGATGATGTTTATACGTCATTACATATTGAACATTATGATATTGAGTGTCGTGATACAAAATTAGGACCTGAAGAGATAACAAGAGATATTCCTAATGTTGGTGATGATGCTCGTAAGAATTTAGATAGTAATGGTATTGTAAGAATTGGAACAGAAGTTAAAGATGGCGATATCTTAGTTGGTAAAGTAACTCCAAAGGGTGTTCAAGAACTTACTGCCGAAGAAAAATTATTACATGCTATCTTTGGTGAGAAAACTCGTGAAGTTAGAGATACTTCATTACGTGTTGAACATGGTGCTGGGGGAATAATTCATGATGTTAAAGTTTATACAAAAGAAAATTCTGATGAACTTCCTGCTGGAGTATCTAAGATAGTACGTGTTTATATTATTCAAAAACGTAAAATACAAGTCGGTGATAAGATGTCTGGTCGACATGGTAATAAAGGTGTTATTTCCTTGATATTACCAGAAGAGGATATGCCTTATTTACCTGATGGTCGTCCTGTTGATATCATTCTTAACCCACAAGGTGTTCCATCACGTATGAATATTGGACAAATTTTAGAGTTGCATTTAGGAATGGCTGGTAAAAAACTAGGTGTAAAATATGCTACTCCAGTATTCGATGGAGCAACTCAAGATGAAATTTATGAACAAATGGCTGAAGCAGGTATGGAACCTGATGGTAAAGTAGTTTTACATGATGGACGTACTGGGGAACCATTTGAAAATAGAGTTTCTGTTGGTGTTATGTACATGGTTAAATTACATCATATGGTTGATGATAAGATTCATGCTAGAAGTACTGGACCTTACTCAATGGTTACACAACAACCATTAGGAGGAAAAGCACAATTTGGTGGTCAAAGATTCGGAGAAATGGAAGTTTGGGCTTTATATGCATATGGTGCAGCTTACATTCTTCAAGAAATAATGACTGTTAAATCTGATGATGTTGTTGGTCGTGTTAAAGTTTATGAAGCATTAGTAAAAGGTAAACCGATTGACCAAGCTGGTATACCAGAAAGCTTTAGAGTATTAATTAAAGAATTCCAAGCTTTAGGCTTAGATGTTCAAATAGTAAATAATGAAGATAAATTAGTTGATTTAAAAGAGATGGAAGCTGAAGAAGACGATACAGAATCTTTAAAGATTGAAGAATTAAGTACGTTAGAAGGACTTCCAACAGAAGAACCAACTGATTCTCCAGAAGAGACGAATGATTCTGAATATCAAGAAGAAGATTCTGATGATGAATATAGTGATTTGGATGATTTGGAATTTTCGGGATTAGATAATGATGTAGAGGAGGAAGATATAATATGATGGATGTAAATAATTTTAGAGGTATAAAAATATCTATTGCTTCCCCTGAAAAAATTCGTGAATGGTCTTATGGTGAAGTAAAAAAACCAGAAACAATCAATTATCGTACTCAAAAACCAGAAAGAGATGGATTGTTCTGTGAGAAGATATTTGGACCAACAAAAGATTATGAATGTTCTTGTGGTAAATATAAGAGATTAAGATATAAGAATGTTATTTGTGATCGTTGTGGAGTAGAAGTTACTTCTTCCAAAGTACGTCGTGAACGTATGGGACATATTGAACTTGCTGCTCCTTGTTCACACATCTGGTTCTTTAAGGGTGTACCATCAAAAATGGGGTTAGTTTTAGATATGTCACCTCGTGATTTAGAAGAAGTTTTATATTATGTTTCTTATGTAGTAATTGATCCAGGTAGTGTTCCTCTAGAAAAGAAACAGACTTTATCTGATAAGGAATATAGAGCATATTATGAAAAATATGGTAATTCTTTCAAAGTGGGTATGGGGGCAGAAGCTATTCAAACCTTGTTGAAGGAAGTTGATTTAGATAAAGAAATTGATGATATTAGAAAAGAATTAGAGGATGCAACTGGGCAAAAACGTATTCGTTTAGTTAAACGTTTAGATTGTTTAGTTTCATTTAAGGAATCTGGTAATCGACCAGAATGGATGATTTTAAATGCCTTACCTGTTATTCCTCCTGATTTAAGACCAATGATTCAGTTGGATGGTGGCAGATTTGCTACATCTGATTTGAACGATTTATATCGTCGTATTATTAATCGTAATAATCGTTTAAAGAAATTATTAGAGCTTGGTGCTCCAACAATAATTGTTCAGAATGAGAAACGTATGCTTCAAGAAGCTGTTGACTCATTGTTCGATAATGGTAGACGTGGTCGTAGTGTAACAGCTGCTGGTAATAGACCTTTAAAGTCATTATCAAGCATGTTAAAGGGTAAACAAGGACGTTTCCGTCAAAACCTATTAGGTAAACGTGTTGATTATTCTGGCCGTTCTGTTATTGTTGTAGGTCCATCATTGAAAATGTATCAATGTGGATTACCAAAGGATATGGCTTTAGAACTATTTAAGCCTCATGTTATTCATGGTTTAGTTGAACGTGGTCTAGCTCATAATATTAAAGGAGCTAAAAAACTTATTGATAATAAAGATGAATGCGTTTGGGATGTTGTAGAAGATGTTATCGTTGAACATCCAGTCATGTTAAATCGTGCTCCAACATTACATAGATTAGGAATTCAAGCTTTCGAACCTGTTTTGGTTGGTGGTAAAGCTATTCGTCTACATCCATTAGTATGTGCGGCATTTAATGCTGACTTTGATGGCGATCAAATGGCTGTTCACATTCCATTGTCAGAAGAAGCTAAGGCCGAAGCTCGAATTTTAATGTTAGGTGCTAATAATATTCTATCTCCTAAAGATGGAAAACCAATTGTTACTCCTTCTCAAGATATGGTATTAGGTAACTATTATCTTTCTATTGAAGAGGCCGGTTTACCAAATGAAGGTAAAGCTTATAAGAGTCCTAATGAAGCTTTAATGGCATATGAAAGAAAAGAAATAACTTTACATACAAGAATTGCTATTCCCGTTTCTTCATTCAAATATAAGATATTTACTGATGATCAAAAGGATAAATATTTAGTTACAACAGTTGGAAAGATTAAATTTAATGAAATATTGCCAGATTCTTTCCCTTATATCAATGAACCATCAGCAGAGAATATTGAAGGAATTACTCCTAGTAAATTCTTCCTTGAAAGAGGAACTAATCTACCAGAGGCAATAAAGAATATGCCTTTAGCTAGTCCTTTTGTTAAAAAAACATTTAGTAGTTTAATTGCTCAAGTATTTAAACGTTATAAGACTACAGAAACTTCTGTAATGTTAGATAAGTTAAAGGATTTAGGATTTAAGTATTCTACTATTGCTGGAATCTCTATTTCTATGAGTGATGTAGTAGTTTCTAAAAAGAAACCACAAATAATTCATGAGACTCAAGAAAAGGTTGATAAGGTTAATAAACAATTCCAAAGAGGTTTAATTACTGATGAGGAAAGATATAAAACTGTTTGCGATTTGTGGAATAAAGCAAATGATACGGTATCTAATGAGTTACAAGAGATAGCTAAAAATGATACTAAGAATCCAATATTTATGATGATGAATTCTGGTGCTCGTGGTAGTGCTTCTCAGTTTACTCAATTAGCTGGTATGCGTGGTTTAATGCAAAATCCTAAAGGTGAATCAATTGAAATTCCAATTACTTCAAACTTAATTGAAGGATGTAATGTTTCAGAATTCTTCTTAGGTACACACGGTGCTAGAAAAGGAACTGCTGATACAGCTTTAAGAACTGCCGATTCAGGATATTTGACTCGTCGTTTAGTAGACGTTGCTCAAGATATTATAGTACGTGAAGAAGATTGTGGTACTATTAACGGTGTTGAAGTAAGTGATTTTGTTGATGAAAAATCTGGAACTGTTATTGAATCTCTATATGAAAGAATTTTAGGTAGATTTACTGCTACTAAAGTTATTGATCCAACAACAAAGGCTGTAATTATTGATAAGAACGAGTTAATAACTGAAAATATAGCTAATAAGATTGTTAAAGCGGGAATCAAAACAGTAACAATAAGAAGTGTATTAACTTGTAATTCAGTTAATGGTGTTTGTCAACATTGTTATGGTCGTAACCTTGCTACTGGTAATTTAGTTGAAACTGGTGAGGCAGTTGGTATTATGGCTGCTCAATCAATCGGTGAACCAGGTACTCAGTTAACAATGCGTACATTCCATACTGGTGGAATCGCTGGTGATGATATCACTCAGGGTTTACCTCGTGTTGAAGAGTTATTTGAAGCTCGTAATCCAAAAGGTAAGGCTACTATTGCGGAAATTTCTGGTCGTGTTGCTTCAATTACTGAAACTAATGGTAAGCTTAAGATTGTAATTGAAAACGATGTTGAGGCTAGAGAACATTTAACAAATTATAATATTAAACTAGCTGTTAATGTTAATGATATGGTTAAAGCAGGAGATCCTTTAACAATTGGTTCTATTGCGCCAAAAGAGTTGTTAGCTGTTACTGATCCAATTACTGCTCAACAATATATCGTTAAAGAAATTCAAAAAGTTTATAAATCTCAAGGTGTTGATGTATCTGATAAACACATTGAAGTAATAGTAAGACGTATGATTTCTAAGATGAAAATTATTGATGGTGGTGATACAGATTTAGTAGCTGGTCTATCCGTAACTTTAAATGAATTTGCTAGTGCTAATAAACCGGTATTATTATCCGGTGGCGTTCCTGCAACAGGTTTTCCGGTAATGCTAGGTATTACTAAAGCATCTTTAGAAACTGATTCCTTCTTATCTGCCGCATCATTCCAAGAAACAACTAGAGTTTTAACAGATGCAGCAATCAAAGGTAAAGTTGATCATTTACGTGGTTTAAAAGAAAACGTTATAATTGGTAAATTAATTCCTGCTGGTACTGGAGCAAGACAATATTCTGATATTCAAATGATTTTAGAAAAAGAATTTATGTCTGATGATGCTCAAGAAATGCTAGAGGAAAAATTAATGGCTGGTACTGACGATGCAGTAGCCGGTGAAGAAAAACTAGCTTAATTAAAAAATCATTACTAATTTAGTAATGGTTTTTCTTTTGCCAACGGATATATGAATCGATTTACTAATACTCACCAAATAGGTATTATTGGTTAATGTCGCCGCGGTACTTTGATAATAATGTTGGTGTAGCAGTCGAGTTCTGTCAATATGCAGATGGCTATGCTGATGGTGCTAGTAATGTTGCTAATGAGACCATTGGCTTGCGTCCGGTAAGGAAAATAAAAATGTAGGCAATATGAATTGTCTACATGATTTTATAAATAGGTTAATTTTTCTTTTCTTCAATAGTGATAGCACCAACTGGGCAACTATCAACAGCATTTTGAACATTTGGATCATCAAGATTTTCTTGAGAAATAGCTTCTGATAATCCATCATCACCTATTGTAAAGTGATCTGGGGCAATGCTTGCACAAGCTCCACAACCAAAACATTTTGTTTTATCTACTTTTAATTCTTTCATTTATATCACCAATCACATTATAACTAATTTTACAAAAAATTGCTACTAATAATTTATTAAGTATACCAAAATAAATTAAAATATGTTATTATGTTAATGTTAGGAGTATGGTATGAATACAAGATTTGATGAGTATACTACTGAAAATGACTTAGAAACTCAAAATTTATCAAGATATAAAAGAAATGCTTCTCTATATAAAAGAATGAAAGAAGAAGAATTAGACAGTTTTGATGTTGAATCTAATACTCAAGTTTTAGAAAATTCAAGTAATGTTATAGATATAGAAAAGCTTAGAGATATGTTAGATAAGAAATATCGTGAGCCTAAAAAGAAGGTTAATTTAGATATAGATACCGAAACAACTGAGCGTAGAAGAGTAAATTTAGATGAAACTAGAGAATATAATGTAAATGATTTTATTTCTAAAGCTTATGCGGAAGATGAAACGGATTACGAAATTGAAAGATTAAAAAAATTACGTAATACTAATATCGATATATTAAATGATTTAGATATAAAAACTGAAGAAAAAAGTGATTATG
Source organism: uncultured Bacilli bacterium (assembly GCA_944371435.1). Taxonomy (GTDB): domain Bacteria; phylum Bacillota_I; class Bacilli_A; order RF39; family UBA660; genus CAG-605. The sequence continues at coordinate 15,744 of CALVXQ010000006.1, read as the reverse complement.
CTTATGCTGATGATAAAAGTGATGAATCACGTAAATTACGAGAATTAATCGATACTATTACTTTAAAAGAGCAATTAAATGCCGAAAGTGATCCTTTAGATATTTTAACAGATTTAAAGGGTGATGATGACACAACTAAAGTACTAGGAGCAAAAGAAAGTATTGCGGAAGAAAATACTAAAGAAGCACCTGATATTAAAGGCTTAGACAAGTTAGTCTCTAATGATAAAGAAGACGAAGAAGATACTGATGATAGTGATGATGAAGATGATGATACTAAAGAAGAGGAATTAACAAGTAGTGATATATTTGAAGAAAGTGATTTTGATGATTTTAAAGATCTTCAAGATGGAGCTAAGACAAAAATATTTGTTAAATTATTAATATTTATTGTTATTTTAGCAATTTTAGTAGGTTTAGTATTTTTACTTAATAAAGAATTAGGCTGGGGACTATTTTAATAATAGTCTTTTTTAAATCATATTTATATAATATGAGAAGATTTAAGTATAAGAGTAAAAATCGTAGATTATTAATTATTGGTTTATTAATATTTTTAGAAACTATTTATCTTATTGTTATTGTTGGCAATAAAATAACCCCCAAGCTAATTCAGATAATAAAGAATAATATTCAAATATATACTAATAATGTGATTCGTGATTATGTTGATGTAAGTGTGTTAGCAGATGAAAGTTTAAATGAAATTATTAATTTTGTTGAAAGTGATAATGGTAATATAATCGGTATTGACTATAACATGAATAATGCTTATACTTTATTAGGAAAAGTTAGTAAGAATATTAAAGAAAATATAAATAAATATATAGAATATGATAATTATTCTTCTTTTACTAATAATGGATTAATATTACGTTATCCGATTGGCTTAGCTTCTAATAATATATTTTTAAATAATTTAGGATTCAAAGTACCGATTAAAGTTATATTAGATCGAAGTGTTTTGTGTGGGCTTTTAACTAAGGTTAGTAATTATGGGATAAATAACGTTGTAATAAGTATTTATTTGAATGTTAATATATATTCTAATATAGTTAGTTCTCAAGTAGAAATTGTCCATAATAAGTATGAGATACTATTAGATACAAGTATAGTTATGGGACAAGTGCCGAGTTACTTAAATGGAAGGATAGAAAGTAGTAGTCCAATAATAAATAGTTAAAAAATGTATAAAATAGTGGTTAAATATGTTATTATATATATAGATAGTAGGTGGACTTAATGAACGGAGATACTTTTATTAACATTGGTTTTGATACAGCAATAAAAAGGTATTTACTTTTAAAAACAGAGAATTATACTAGATTAGCTAATGATTTCTTAGTTTATGTTATATATATGTTGAATTTTATATATGGTGAAAATCTGATTATTAGTTCTTATTATAATCGTAAAAATAATGGGTATAAAACATTGTTAGAAGGATTTAAACAATATGATTTAAGTGATAATAAAATTAGTAAATTTTTTAAAGATATGAATTCTTATATTGAAGTTGAAATTTATAATCGAAATAATGGGTTAGAGAAAAATGAATTTTTTACATATTTACAAGAAGATTTAATTGATATGTTTTTAGCTAAAGCAAGTAAACTTGGATATGCTACAGAATATTATAATCAATTTAGAAATTTGTTATTTTTTAGTAATAGTAGTAATCAGCAACGTAATATTATTAATCAAAGATATGCTACTAATCTAGATGCTTCAGTAAATTATTTTGATTACAAAGTGTATCAAATGACTAATACTTTAAGTTTTACTTCCGTTAAAGATAATTTACTTAGTAATGATGTTTATAAAGTATTTGGTTTAAATGATAAACTATTAGAAAATGTTAGTGACCAAGCATTAACAGAAATAAATAATAAAATTTATGCTTATTTTAATATTAATCCAATTGAATCGCAAGCTGATAAAAAATTAGAGAAAGCTTCGTTGCATTTATTAGCACCACGTTTAAAATTTAAGTTGGCTAATAATTCTGGTCGTGCTAACGTTTTAGTGTTTTTGTTAATATTTATTGGATTAATTAGCATTGGTGTAGTTATTGGTTTAAATATAATTAGTAAAATTTAAGTTATTTATATTAAAAGATTGTTGAATGGTTAATTAGTTTTTGTTATACTAATAGATAGAATAGGAATGGGGTATTTTATGCTTGATAAAGTAGAAGTTTTAAAAGATAATGGCGAAAGATTAATGTATGATGAGATTTCAATGTTTGAAGTTGCAATCAATGGGACAACTAAAAAGTATGCAGTTTTAACAAATAATGAATTAGATCCTAATGGATTAACTAAGTTGTCTGTTGCAGAAATTACCGGTGATAGGTTAGCTAAAATTACCGATGATACTGAATGGTCAATAATTAAAAATGTTTTACGTTCTATTATTTCTAATTCGAGTTATGATTTTAATTATATTAATATTGATGGTAAATTTACAATGGCAGGGGATGTGTTTCGTATTATTGCTGTACAAGAGGCAGCTAAAACTCAGTTAATTAGTGATTTTGCTGCTAAAAAACCTAGTCAGGTTACTACTCTTGAAAAGAATAATACTCCTACAAGTAACCAGGCACCAACACAAGAACCTGCAATTGATCCAAGTATTTATCCAACTAGTACGCCTAATAATAATTTAGGATCGGAAATTATTCCCGGGATAATGGAAGCTAATAATGATTTGGTTAATGTTACACCACCAGATGTTGGTCCCCTAGAAGAAATAAATGTAAGTGATAATGGGGCAAATAATATTGTTAATGATATACCTAATGGTGATGCTCCTGCTATTGATATCTCTGGTTTTTCTTCTCCGGCACCTAATCCAGTAGTCGATAATCCAGCTGTAGCACCAGTAGTACCAACGCCGGTAGAACCAACACCAGTGGGAACAGAAAGTAATCCTCCTATTAGTGGTCCAATTCCAGAGGTTAAACCAATTGCTGATCAGCCAGTTGCTACTAACGTTACTGCTAATAATGATAATGCTAGAACTATTTTAACCGATAAAATATTGGCTGCTGTTGATGAATATGTTAAAAGTACATCTAATTCAACCGCTGGTAATAATGAAGAGGTTGAGGATTTGAAAAAGCAATTAAAAGAAATGGAAGATAAATTAAAAAATATTATGTCTTTAATTGGTTCATAAGGTCTAAACGACCTTTTTTTTAATATAATTAATTAGGGATAATATGGAGAATTTTATTTTGTATTATTATAATATTAGTATTAGTAATATTGTTAGTAGTACGGATTATTATTACTTTTTTCATGGTGAAGAAATGTATTATTTTTGTATTAGTAATAGATTAGAAACAGAAATTGCTACAATTACTTCTTATCCATTGGAAGGTAAATATCATTTTTTAATAAAAAATCGGTTTAACAAATATTTAACCGAATATAATGAGAAAACGTATGTATTATTCAAAATTAATACTTTATTAGACGATAAAATTTTATTTAAGGATATGCTTTTAATTAATAAAGTACCGTTGGTTAAGTCACGAATAATGTGGCAAGATATTTGGCAAACTAAAATTGATTATATGGAAGAGCAGATGAAAGAATTAGGAATAGGCAAAGACATATTAATAAATAGTTTTAGTTATTATGTTGGTTTAGGGGAAAATGCTATTAGTTACTTAAATAATATTAAGCAACCATCTTTAAACATTTCTTTAGTACATTACCGTATTTACTATCCTAATATTCCTATTAATTATTATAATACATTATCTTTAATTGAAGATTATGATGTTAGAGATTATGCTGAGTATATTAAAAGTTATTTCTTTAATGGTAATGATTATAATCCTTTAGAAGATATTAAAAAGATGTTAACAATTCCTAAATACAATTATACAGATTATATATTGTTATATGCTCGTTTATTATATCCAACGTATTATTTTGATTTATTTAGTCAGTATATTAATGCTGATAGTTTTGATGAAAATAAAATAATAAATATTTTAAATAAACAGAATGCTTATGAATTGTTTTTGAAGGATTGTTTTTATGAAATTAGAAGTAAATATAATATTCCGGAAATTAATTGGATAATAAAAAGAAGTAATAGATTATAGTTCTGTATTTATGACTCCTTGACAATCTTCTACTTCTTCTTTAATAGCGTTATAAATAACATCTTTTATGGTAAAATCAATTGCATCGCAACTAGCACAAGCACCATGCAGTTTAAGATAAACATATTTATCTTCGTATTTAATATATTCTATATCACCACCATCACTATTTATGAATGGTTTAATATTATTAATAATATTTATAATTTTTTCTTCATCACTCATCTGTAATCACCTGCTATATTATATCTAATAAGCTTATAATAAGTAAAGTTAAATTGATTTAATTTATTATAACTGATAAAATAAAGCTAGTAGAAGGTGATTTAGATGGAAAAATTTTATCCTGGTCAAATTATTAAATGTAGTGTCACTGGTGTAGTAAAATATGGAATTTTTGTTAGGGTAAATAAAAATTATACAGGTCTTATCCATATTTCCGAAGTATCAAAATATTTTGTTAAGAATATTAACGATTATGCGATGGTAGGGGATATGCTTTATTGTAAAGTTTTGGAAGTTGATGAAGATAGTAAAAAATTAAAATTATCTATTAAAGGAATCGATTATAAAAGTAGAATGGAAATAGTAAGAAAATTAGAATCAAAAAATGGTTTTAAACCTCTTAAGGATAATTTGGTTAATTGGATAGAGGAGTATAAAAAACATTTAAACAAATAAAAAAACTCGTTATTTTTAACGAGTAAATTTTATAATGGTGCCCAAGGCCGGACTTGAACCGGCACGAGGGTTAAATCTCGCAGGATTTTAAGTCCTGTGCGTCTACCTATTCCGCCACTTGGGCAGGCACTGTCTTTTTTAAGACTATTTAAGTATAACGCATTTTCTTATACTTTGCAAGCATAATTATTGGGAATTTCAAAAAAAATTTGTCGAATTTATGAGAAAAGGATAAATCTGCTAAAAAAGCTAAATTTTAATTGACTTTGATAAATTTATTGTGCTATAATCAATTTGTTGCTGGTGGTAGCAATCTTGGAGGAATACCCAAGTCCGGTTGAAGGGACTGGTCTTGAAAACCAGGAGGTCGCGTAAGCGGCGCAGGGGTTCGAATCCCTTTTCCTCCGCCATTTTAATTTAGTTATCGCGGAGTAGAGCAGTTCGGTAGCTCGCGAGGCTCATAACCTTGAGGTCATTGGTTCAAATCCATTCTCCGCAACCATGGTTCGTTAGTCTAGAGGCCTATGACGTCTGCCTGTCACGCAGAAGATCACGGGTTCGAATCCCGTACGAACCGCCATTTGGCTCCATAGCTCAGTCGGTAGAGCAGAGGACTGAAAATCCTTGTGTCACTGGTTCAATTCCCGTTGGAGCCACCATTTTAATTTTATTGACAAATATCCTTTATTTGTGTTATATTTTTAATGCAAATGGACGCTTAGCTCAGTTGGTTAGAGCACCTGCCTTACAAGCAGGGGGTCATAGGTTCGAGTCCTATAGCGTCCACCATTTGCCGACATAGCGTAATCGGTAGCGCAACTGACTTGTAATCAGTAGGTTGGGAGTTCGATTCTCTCTGTCGGCACCATTTTTATGGAGGGATAGCGAAGTGGTCAAACGCGGCAGACTGTAAATCTGTTCCTTCGGGTTCCATAGTTCGAATCTATGTCCCTCCACCATTTCTTATTGCCTCGTAGCCAAGTGGTAAGGCATCAGACTTTGACTCTGACATTCCGATGGTTCGAGTCCATCCGAGGCAGCCATTTTGTTAATATGTCTTGTTAGCTCAGTCGGTAGAGCATTTGACTTTTAATCAAAGGGTCTGGAGTTCGAATCTCCAACAAGACACCATGACGTAATCAATCCCGTTTCGACGGGTTTTAACGAGAAGTAGCACAGTTTGGTAGCGCACTTGGTTTGGGACCAAGGGGTCGCAGGTTCGAATCCTGTCTTCTCGACCATTTGAATAATGAGCCTCTTTTGCGGGGCTTTTTATGTATTTTATCTTGACAAGAGCATAAAATATGGTAGAATATAGTTGTTATTAAAAAGGAAAGAAATTTGTATCCACAAATTCACCCGATTTCACATTAGAAATGGGTTTGATGCCAGTATTTAAAGTACTAAATAAAATATTAAAGGTGGATACTAGGTATCTGTCTTTTTAATTGTATGGAGGTGTGTTTATATAGCAAATATTAAAAATGAAATGCCTATAAATAATCAAATTAAAGTTCCTGAAATGATGATAATTGGTCCCAATGGTGAACAGATGGGTGTAAAAAAACGTAACGATGCCTTAACTCTAGCTAGTTATGCTGGTTTAGACTTAGTGTTGATGAATGCTAATTCTACACCTGCTGTTGCTAAGATTATGGATTATAATAAATATCGTTATGAAAAGCAAAAGAAGTTAAAAGAGCAACAAAAGAAACAACGTGAAAGTAATAAAGAAGTAAAGGAATATCAATTATCTGTTACAATCGATATAGGTGATTTTAATACACGTAAGAAAAATGCGCATGATTATTTAGTAAAGGGTCATAAGATTAAAGCTTCAATTAGATTTAAGGGAAGACAAATGGCTCACACTGAGTTAGGTTTAGAAGTACTAGAACGTTTTGCAAATGAATTAAGTGATGTTGCAGTCGTTGAAGAAAAGCCTAGATTAGAGGGCAAAAATATGTTTATGCTATTAGCACCAAAAAAATAGTTCTATTAGGAAGGAAGTTATTGTTATGGCAAAGTCTAAACAAAAAACACATAAAGCAAGTAGTAAAGTTTTAAAAACAAAGAAGAATGGTACTGTTACTTATAAGAAGAGTAATGGAAATCATAAAACAGCTAAGGATAGTAGTAAGCAAACAAGACAAAGAAGAAATAAAGGCGTATTAAATAATGGATTCGCTAAACGTTTAAAGGACGTTATATAGTAAGGTGGTATTATGACAAGAGTTAAAGGTGGAAGTGTTTCTAAAACACGTAGAAGAAAAGTACTAAAAGCTGCTAAAGGATATTTTGGATCTAAACATAGATTATATAAAACAGCACAAGAACAAGTATTCCATAGTGGTAATTATGCTTTTAGAGATAGAAAACAAAATAAGAGAAATTTTAGAAAACTTTGGATTACTAGAATTAATGCTGCATGTCGTGAAAATGAGATTTCTTATTCTAAGTTTATTAATGGCTTAACAAAAGCAGGAATTACAATTAACCGTAAGATGCTTGCTGAACTTGCTATTGCTGAACCAGAAGCTTTTAAATCTTTAGTAACTGTTAGTAAAGATGCTTTAGCTGGTAAAGAATATAAACCTGTTAGTGCGGTAAAAACTGTAGATACTGTTAAAGTGAAAGAGTCTGCTCCTAAGAAGACAACTACAAAAAAGGTAGCTGCTTCTAAAGAAAAGACTACAACAGCAAAGAAGACTACTACAACTACTAAAAAAACAACTACTAAGTCAACTACTACTAAGAAGAACAATTAGTGTTTATGAACGAGTGATATTAATCACTCTTTTATAATGCAATAATATTTGCGACTAAAAAAAGATACTTATTCAGTACCTATAAAAAAATTAGTTATATCAACGTTTAATGCTTCCGCAATTCGCCCTAATAGAGCGATAGTAATATGTTTATTACGATGTTCATTTTCAATATCACATATATATTCGCGTGAAATTTCTGTCATATCTGCTAAATCTTGTTGTGTTAATTTTCGCTCTAAGCGGTATTTCCTAATATTTTTTCGGATTATTGCGTAATAATACTCACTGTCATGAATATATGCCTTTTCTTTCGTAGAAATCACCCACCTATATATATTTTTCCCTAAAAAGTTAATTTTATATATAGGCCAAGAGCCACATTCGTGGTATAATGAGCTTATGCATGTTATTTTTGATTTGAAGTAAAGAAAAATATCAAAACTTAAAAACTTATTTAGAATATTTTCAAGGAGAAGTAATATGTTATATTTGTACTCGTAGCATATGGAATAATGTGTTAAAAATGGTTAAAATATACTTCGCTACTGATATAAATGCTAAGTATTCTGTAAACTTTATTTTTTCCGAAGTAAACTAAGTTATTATTTATATAAAAAATAAAAATTTTAGTGTATAATGGATACTAGGAGTGTTATTATGTTTGGAAAGATAAAGTATATTACTGAAGGGGAAGCACATGTTGAATCTTTACTTAACAGTGGCCAAGATGCTGATGTTATGAATACTCATGTTGTTTTTGAGGCCCCTAACCAGAGAATTTTAGGTGAAGTAGAAGAAGTTAATGATGATACGATAAAGATAAGGTTTTTAGGTGAATTTATAAATGATAGATACATAAGTGGTGTTATTAGAAAGCCTGTTTTATCATCAACAATTAGATTGATTAATACTGACGAATTAAAAGAGTTAGTAGGTACTTATAATGCTGAAACATTACAGATTGGTAAATCGGCAATTTATAAAGATTTTACGGTATGTTGTAAAATTAATGATTTATTATCTAATCATATGGCCATATTTGGTAATTCTGGTTCTGGTAAAAGCTGCGGTGTAGCTAGAATTGTGCAAAATTTATTTAGTAATCCCGAGTTTATTGCTTATAATGCTAATATTTTTATTTTTGATGCATATGGTGAGTATAAAACGGCTTTTGGAAAACTAAATGAGTTAAATCCTAACTATAGTTATAAGTTTATTACAACAAATCCAACTGATGCTGGTGATAGTTTACTTCAAATACCAGTACATTTACTTACACTTGATGATGTGTGTTTGTTGTTACAAGTAACTAAGCATACGCAAATACCAATATTAGAGAGAGCTTTAAAATTAGTTAAGATATTTGCTGATACTTCAAATGAAGTATTAATGTATAAAAACCATTTAATTGCTAAAGCTTTATTATCCGTAATATTCAGTAATGAAACTACTAAAGAAAAGAAAAATGAAGTATTTCAAATAATAGAGGTTTGTCATACACCAGAATTTAATTTTGATACTGAAGTTCAAGGTTTAGGTTATAGTAGAAAATTTAGTGATTGTTTTGAGATAGATTCTAAAGGGAATTTTGGCGAGTCTGTTTTAATAAATGATTATATCTTAAGATTTATTAATGATGATTTAGAAGGAACTGTGGAAACAAAAGATGTTTATTATACATTAAAAGATTTTGCTAGTGCTTTAGAATTTACTCTAATTAGTGAAGGATTTTTACGTAATGCGACTTTATATGATGATGCTTCAATGTTAAAAGTAAGATTGAATTCTATTATAAATTCGGCAATTGGGCGTTACTTTACTTATCCTAATTATATTACGATGGAGCAGTATGTAGCATCTTTAGTAACGATGCCAAATCGCCGTAAAGCCCAAATAATAAATATTAATTTAGAAGATATTGATGATACTTATGCTAAGGTAATTGTTAAAATCTATGCTAGAATGTTCTTTGATTTTGCTAAGGGTTGTAAAGAAAGGGCTTCTATACCTTTCCATTTATTCTTAGAAGAGGCCCATCGTTATCTATCAAAAGACGCTGATACATTTTTACTAGGATATAATATATTTGAACGTATAGCTAAAGAAGGACGTAAATATGGTGTTCTTTTAAATATTATTTCGCAAAGACCTGTGGAAATATCTGATACAGTAGTAGCACAATGTTCTAATTTCTTAATTTTTAAGATGACCCATCCTAAGGATGTTGAATACATTAGAACTATGTTACCTAATATTTCGCAAGATGTTATTGAAAAACAAAAGATATTACAACCGGGCAATTGTGTTGGTTTTGGTTCGGCCTTTAAATTACCGATGATTATTAAATTAGATATGCCTAATCCAATGCCATATTCAACAAACTGTGATGTAAATCGTAGATGGCGCGTTGCCACAAAATAAGCAAATAGTGTTTGGTAGAACACTTTTTTCTCCCTTAACTATTAGCTAGAATAGGAAAATAGGGTGAATTAATGAAGAAATATATTAAGGGTAAAGTTCGTAAAATAATTTATAGTTCAACGCGCGGATATAAAGTAGGACTTTTTCGCTTGAAAGAAACTAATGATATAGATATGCAAGATTTTTTGAATAAAAGTTGTACATTTACAGGTAGCTTTATTGATTTGGATTTTGATAGTACTTATATTTTTTATGGTAAACTACATTATAATGAAAAATATGGTTATCAGTATGATGTTTTAGAATATTCAAAAGAAGAGTTAACAAGTCAAGAGGCTTTGTATGACTTTTTGACTAGTGGAATTATTAAGGGGTGTGGAGAGAAGACTGCTAAGCGGATTATTGAAGAATTTGGTGATGAGGCACTTAGTAAGATTCAAGAAAACTATACAAATTTACTAATAATACCTAATATGACAGAAAAGAGAGCTTTAAATATTTATAACGCTGTTTCAAAGTATGGTGATATAGATAAAATAAGTGTTGAGTTAAGTAAATATGGTTTTAATAACTCGGAGATATTATTAATATTTAATAAGTATGCTAATAATTCGATTGAGGCTGTAAAAAGTAATCCTTATTCTTTAATAGATATAATTAGCTTTGATAAATTAGATAGAGCTTATTTAAGTTTTGGTAATCCTAAACCTTTGTTACGTTTAGAAGCTTGTTTAATAGAAGTTTTAAGAAGAATGGAATATAGCAATGGGGATATTTATTTTTATGAAGAAGAGATTAAAGAAGCTTTATTTGTCAATTTTGCTATTACTACTAGTAATGAAAATTTCTTAGCCGCTATAAACGAGTTAGTTACTAATAAATTACTTATTGTTGAAGATAATCATTATTATTTATATGATAACTATAAGATGGAAAAAGAAATAGCTAAATCTTTGTTTGATATTTATAAAATGCCTAAGAAAGATATTCCTATTTTTGAAACAGAGATAAAAAAATTAGAAAAGACATTAAAAGTGGTTTATAATGATGAACAAAAAGAAGCGATTAGAAGCTCTTTAGAAAATAGAATTACTATTATTACAGGGGGGCCTGGAACTGGTAAGAGTACTATTGTTAAAGCTATAACGCAGTTATATATGAAAATGAATAAAATATCTGAGGATAGTGTAGGTGATGTGATTGCCCTATTGGCTCCAACTGGTCGAGCTGCTAAAAAATTGACCGAGTCTACTAGGCTAAATGCTTCGACGATTCATCGCTATTTGAAATGGAATAAAGATAATAATGAGTTTCAAGTTAATGAATTTAATAAAAATTATCATAAGTTAGTAATTATCGATGAAATGTCGATGGTTGATACGAATTTGTTTTATTATTTATTAAAGGGGATAACTAGTAATATTCAATTAGTATTAGTAGGAGATTCTTCCCAGTTGCCATCAGTTGGCGCTGGTTTAGTGTTAAATGATATAATTGCTAGTGAAGTATTTGCTAATTGTAAGTTAGAATATATTTATCGTCAAAGTAATAATTCCTATATTCCCATACTCGCTAATGAGATAAAAAATAAATCATTAAGTTTTAATTTTACTGAGAAAAAAGATGATTATAATTTTTTTGCCGCCAGTGGGCAAATGATTAGAGATACGATTACTAAAATTTGTCAAATATCTTTAAATAAAGGCTTAACAGATCGTGATATTCAAGTTTTAGCTCCGATGTATAAGGGATTAAATGGGATTGACAACTTAAATATAGTATTACGTAATTTATTTAATCCCGCCAGTAAAGATAAGAAGGAAATTCGAATTGGTGATGTCGTATATCGCGTGGGGGATAAAGTATTACAATTAGTTAATGATCCTGATAAAGGAGTATACAATGGTGATATCGGTTATATAGAAAGTATAGAAACTATAAAAATACCAAGGGAAAGTACGGTAATTAAAATTGATTTTGATAGTAATAGTATTTTATATAAAAAAGAAGATATGTTTTATGTTAAACATGCTTATGCTATTTCTATCCATAAGGCTCAAGGCAGTGAATTTGCTCATGTTATTATGCCCATTTGTAATAGTTATCATAAGATGTTATATAACAAACTTATTTATACTGGTGTATCAAGAGCTAAAAAATCTTTAATAATTATTGGAGAAGAAGAAGCTTTTAAAATGGCTATTGAAAATGATTATGCTACTAATAGGAAAACAACATTAAAGTTAAGAATCTTGAATAATATTTAAAACTTAATTCATACTAGTAATAAGAGGTGAGTATGAAAAAAATGGTTATGGCATCAGGAATGATGATGGGGGCTTTATTAACATTTGTCTTGATGAATAAGTCTTCCCGTCGTAAGGCCGAGAAGATAATAGATGACATGTTAGATGAAGCCAAGGACATGATGAATTTATAAAATATTAATTTTTAAAAGTGTAATTATCCTCTTAGTAGATAAGTTACACTTTTTTATTTTATAATTGCTTATTTTATGGTATATTCTTAATAAGAAGTGGAAGTGCTTTATGAAGAGTGTAGTAGTTATATTTATAACAAAGACAATAATGCTTTTTTTGAAATTATTAGGTCGTGGGTCGGTATTTCCAGGGGCTTTAGCTATGGATTTAGATAAAAATATATTAAGTAAATTTAAAGTTCCACCAATCGTAATTGCTGTTACGGGATCTAGTGGTAAAACATCGACCTCTTATATGATATATAAAATTCTAAAAGATAATGGTTATAAAGTGGCTCATAATAGTAAAGGAAGTAATTTAATTACAGGGATAGTTAATTTATTTTTGGACAATTCAAATATTTTTGGTAATAATAAATTAGACGCTATCGTAATGGAAATTGATGAAAGATATACTAAAGAAGTATTTTCTTATATTAAGCCAACTCATGTTTTATTATCTAATATAACCCGTGATCAACCACCTCGCCATGGTAATTATAAAAAAGTGTACGATGTTATTTTAGCAGCTATTCCTAGTGATGCTACTTTAATTATTAATGGGGATGATCCTATTGTAACGACATTAGCTAGTAAATTTAAAACTAAAAAAGTATATTTTGGTTTAGAAAAAAATGCTGAATCTTATAATGATTTAATATCTAGTTGCCTTGATATGGTATACTGTCCGAAATGTAGACACAAATTAAAGTATAATTATGTTCAGTATGGTAATGTTGGTAGTTATTATTGTCCTAACTGCGATTTTAAACGTCCTAAAATTGATTATGCTATTACTAATATAACTAGAAATGTAGTAACTGTTAATAATGAGTATAAAATAAAGACTAATTATCAAATGCTTTATTTATACTATAACTTGATTGCCGCGATTAGTATGTGCAGTACAATTGGAATTCCTATTCCTAAAATTATAAATACATTAAATAATATTGAATTATTACAGCAACGTTATGAACTTTTAGAATTTAATAACCGTCATTGTTATATCATAAATGGTAAAAATGAAAATGCTACCTCTTATAATCAAGCTATAAATTATATTAGAAATAAAAAGGATTTAAAGACTATTGTTTTTGGCTTTGAATATATTAGTAAAAGATATCCTTATCAAGATATTTCTTGGTTATACGATATTGATTTTGAATTATTAAATAATGTCGATAAGTTTTTTTGTGTCGGTCCATTTGCTAATGAAATAGCCTTAAGAGTATTAGTAACTAATAAAATTCCGGCTAGTAATATTATTCCTCTAAAAGATTTTTCCTTATTACCAGACTATTTAGCTGATAGTGAGGGAAGTATTTATGCTGTTTTAAATATGGGAACGGAACAATCATTTATAAAAAGTATAAAAAGATAAAGTTTGGAGTTGAGAAAATGAAAATTAAGTATGAGTTAATCAAGAAGTCATCTGAATGTAGTGCTAGATTGGGAATATTACATACAAATCATGGGAATTATGAAACACCAATGTTTATGCCGGTTGGAACGCAGGCTACGGTTAAGACTTTATCACCTGAGGAGATAAAAGATGTTAAAGCAGGGATAATTTTAGCTAATACTTACCATCTTTGGTTAAGGCCTGGCGAAGATGTTATTTGGCATGCTGGTGGGTTACATAAATTTATGAATTATGATGGGCCTATTTTAACTGATTCTGGTGGTTTTCAAGTTTTTTCTTTAGCTAAAAGAAAAGATATTACGGAAGAGGGAGTAAAGTTTAAGAATCAATATAATGGGGATAGTCTCTTACTTACGCCAGAAAAATCAATTGCTATTCAAAATAAATTAGATAGCGATATTGCCATGAGTTTCGATGAGTGTATTGGATATCCGGCAACTTATGAATATTGTAAGCAATCAGTTGAACGTACTTTAAGATGGGCTCGTCGTGGTAAAGAAGTATTTAATAATGAAAATCAAAGTTTATTTGGAATAGTTCAAGGCGGGGACTATGAGGATTTAAGAAAATATTGTGCCTTAGAATTAGCCAAGATGGATTTTGATGGATATTCTGTAGGTGGAACATCTGTTGGTGAGGATAAGCCAACCCAATATAAAATGGTAAGTTATGCGACTAAGTATTTACCAGAAGATAAAGTAAGATATTTAATGGGGGTAGGAGATCCAATTGATATCGTGGAAAATGTTATTAGAGGAATAGATATTTTTGATTGTGTATCTCCAACAAGATTAGCAAGACATGGGCATGCTTTAACTAGATACGGTAAGATTAATTTAAAAAATAGTAAGTATAAAGAAGATTTTACTCCTGTTGAGGCCGGGTGTGATTGTTATTGTTGTCAACATTATACTAAAGCTTATATAAAACATTTAATTAATTGTGAAGAAACATTTGGGGCTAGGCTACTTTCAATCCATAATATTAGGTATTTAGTTAGATTAACGGAAGAATTAAGAAATGCTATTAAGGAAGATAAAGTTTTAGAATATAGAGAACAATTTATTAAAGATTATTATGGAGAAAAAAATGTTAAAAAAGATTAATATTTTATTATTTATAGTAGCAATTCTTTTAATAGTCATACCAACTTTTTATGAAGTAAAAAAAGAGTATAATGCAAATCTTTGGTTAGTTACTAATAAAAAAGTAATCGAAGCTGCTAATCGTTGTCGTAATGAAGATAAATGTTTAGAAAGCAAAGTAACAATTACTACTTTAAAAGAAAATGGTTATCTAGATTTAGTAGTTAATCCAATAACGAAAGAAGTTATTAATCCGGAATCTTATGTTGATTTAGATAGTAATACTTTTGTTATGGTTTAACTACCTTTTTTTAAATTAATACCGATTATTGCGAAAACGACGGTTATTAATATTAATAAGGCATAATAAAGAATTTTAAATAAACTAAAATAATTATGAAGTATTATACTTATAATAAACATAATAAATGTACTAATACCGCCTACTATTAACCCACTGATATAACCTTTATTAGTGGTTTTTTTCCCTGTTCTAAAACCTAAATAAGCAAAACTAATACTTGTTGCTAAAAGTAATAAAGTATTATTAGCATTTAAAGATAAACTGGTATATAAGTAGATAGTAGATATTAGAATATTACTTAAGATAAGAATTAATAAAAATATGCCAATATCTTTCCAAGATAAATGAATTTTTTTCATAATATCACCTAATACAATTTATGATTAAATTAGTTTATTATTACTCATAATAATAATGGTGATGTTATGGACTTAGTTATTGTAACTTTAAAAACAGT
>CALVXQ010000005.1 GCA_944371435.1 uncultured Bacilli bacterium | reverse complement strand
TTTAAACCACTTATTATTGACTAAAAATAATGAACTTATGTCTATATAGTCAAATTTATAACAAAAGGAACTTCTTTTGATGTGAACCCCATCTAGGAGACACCATAAAAAGGACTATTCTTTTAATAAAAAATCAAGGGTCTAGATTGAACTCACTAAAGTTCGCCCTTGATTTTTCCTTTTTATTTGACGTCTCCTATTTAGGGTTCACATCACTATTCAGTATCCTTTTTTGATTCTTCTAAATAATATTTATAACGTTTTTTAGCATATTCTATTTGAGAATTTAATAATTCATCTGCTATATCCTTATTTTTTATAACTAAACTACTATAACGAACTTCGTGCATTAGAAAATCGTGATATTTAGTAAAATCAGGTTCTTTTGAATCAAGATATAATTTATTTTCTTCTGGTACATAACGCATTAAATTCATATAACCACAAGTTACCGCTTCCTTTTCTTGATTAATAGAATTAGACATACCACCTTTAATACCTTGTTCAACACATGGGCAATAACAAATAATAATACTTGGTCCCTGATGTTCTTCGGCCTCTTTCATACATTTAATTGTATGCATGAAATTAGCACCAAAACTAGTTTCCGCTACATAACAATTTGGATAACTCATAGCAATCTTAAATAAATCTTTCTTCGATGTCTTCTTGCCCATATTAGCAAATTCTGCTACAGCTCCTAGCCTTGTCGATTTAGAAGATTGACCACCAGTATTAGAATACACTTCCGTATCCAATACTAAAATATTAACATTTTCTTTACTAGATAAAACGTGATCAATTCCGCCAAAGCCAATATCATAAGCCCAACCATCACCACCGACGATAAAGACACTACGAGCAGGAACATAATTAATAATGTTTTTTAAATCTTTAGGTATTTCTTCATGTTCTAAAGCTTCTTTTACTTCTCTCGTAATTGCAAAGTCTGATTCATTATCTAACCACTTAGTATATAAAGATTTTACATTATCATTAACAGCATCATATGTTTGCTTAATTATCTCTTTAATACGATTATGCATCATTTTATAACTTAAATAAATACCATAGCCGGCCTCAGCATTATCCTCAAATAAAGAATTTACCCAAGGTATTAAATAAGGGGTAGATGGTGCCGACCCACCATATATCGAAGAGCATCCAGTTGCATTAGATATAACTAATTTCTCCCCAAATAATTGACTTAGCATTTTTAAATAAGGTGTTTCCCCACAACCAGCACAAGCACCACTGAATTCAAAGTATGGTTTTAAAAGACTAGCTCCTTTAACACTAAATTTAGGATATAATTCTGGATTTTGATAATCATTGAACATCTTACGGACATAATCAGAATTTTCATATGTAGCTTCACCAAAACTTAAAGCTTTTTCGCCATTTTTACCAGGACAAATATTAATACATAAACCACAACTAGTACAGTCTTCTTCACTGATTAAAATATCATACCAGTAACCATCTTTTCCTAAAACAGGAATTCCTTTAGAACTATCTTTAGTAATTATTGGTCTTATTACGGCATGAGGACAAACGGTAGCACAAAAACCACATTGAATACAATTATCAGAATTCCATTTAGGTACTAAAGTACTTGTTTTTCTCTTCTCATACCTTGATAAACCACATGGATAAATACCATTTTTGAATGACATAACATCTGATACAGATAATTTATCACCTAGACGATTATTAATCTTATCTACTACGTTGTTAGAATTACCTTCTTCCTTAACATTCAAATTAAACTTACCACTTATTTCAACAACATTATTTAATGCTTCATTAACAGCTTTAACATTAGCATTAACAATATCATCACCTTTAGTTTTAAATTTATCTTTAATAGATTCAATTACTAAATTTAAAGCATTAGGAAAATCAATTAATTTTAAAATAATAATTTCCATTATCTTACTTATCTTACCCTTTATTCCACAAGCAAGAGCAATTTTATCAGCATCAATTAGTAGGACTTTGATATTCTTTTCTTCGATAATTTTTTTAACATGAATTGGAAATAATTCATCTAGTTCTTTACCTCTTTTATTAGTATTTATTAAACAAATTGAGTTATTAACAATATTATCAAACATAGGAAAATTGTGAATATACGAATCTTTAGTAATTACTAATAAGTTAGGATTAGTAACATAATAAGGAGCATTAATCTTCTCATGACCAATTCTTAAATTAGAAACAGTAACTCCTCCGGATTTTTTACTATCATATTGAAAATAACCTTGGACATAATTGGCTGTTTTTTCCCCAACTAAATGCATAATATCTTTAGAAGTACTTACCATTCCGTCAGAACCATAACCATATATCAATATTTCTTTATCACAGACTGGGAAATGATATGAAATTGGTTTTAAACTTAAATTTGTAACATCATCATTAATACTAATTGTAAAACTATTAATAGGATTAGTTTCTAACATATTATAAACAGCTAAAATATCATTTGGAGTTGTATTTTTACTAGATAAGCCATATCTTCCACCAACTACAGCGATATTTTTATCCTTTAATACAGCTACACAATCTAGGTATAATGGTTCACCAATTGAAGCTGGTTCTTTAGTACGATCTAAAACTGCAATATTGGTAACCGAATTTGGTAAAACATCTAAAAAGTATTTAGCACTAAAAGGTTTGTATAAATGGACTTCAATAAGGCCATACTTTTTTCCTTCTTGATTAAGTTTATCCACAACTAATTTAATTGTATCACAAACACTACCCATCGCTACTATCACATATTTAGCATCATTTACACCATAATAGTTAAATGGTTTATAAGAAGTATGCATGATATTATTAATTTTTTGCATATAATCATTTACAATATCTGGGATAGCCGCATAATCTTTATTACGTGCTTCCTGAGTTTGGAAAAATATATCTTCGTTAACAGCCATTCCTCTTTGATAACCACATCCAACATTTAGAGCATTTTTCTTAAATTCATTAACTTTATCAAAATCAATTAATTTCAATAACTCTAATTCTGGTAACTCTTCAATCGTATTAATTTCATGAGATGTTCTAAACCCATCAAAGAAATGTAAGAAAGGAATACTCCCTTTAATAGCCGATAAATGCGCTACTGCTGCTAAATTTTGAGCATCAAATACATTCGTAGAAGCTAAGAAAGCAAACCCAGTTTTAGATGCGGCATAAATATCACTATGATCGCCAAAAATGGACAAAGCATTTGTCGCCACTGTTCGTGCCGCAACATGAATAACACCAGGTAATCCCTCACCTGCCATCTTATACATATTAGGAATCATTAAAAGTAAGCCTTGAGAAGCCGTAAAAGTTGTAGCTAATGAACCACTAAGTAATGCCCCATGCATTGTACCAGCAGCACCAGCTTCACTTTGCATCTCTACTAAAGTTACTGATTCATTAAATAAATTCTTCTTTTTATTTTTTAATTTATCAAAATTACTAGCCATCGGACTAGATGGTGTAATTGGATAGATACTTGCTACTTCACTAAATAAGTAAGCAATATCACTACAAGCCGTATTTCCATCAACTATCTTTTTCATATTTACCTCTTTCTCTTATATAATTATAAAGCAAAAATATGGTGGTTACAAGATAAAGTGACCAGCTTAAAATATCTTAAATATTTTCAAGATTTTCTCCGTAACAATTTACTTAAAATGATATTCTCTTCATTATTCACAATATTATTGTTAATCCCAGTACCAAGCATAATATCAGATTTAACATTTGGACCATGATAATCACTACCCTTAGTTACAAGAAGTTGATACTTAAAAGCTAAAAGTCTAAATTTTTGCATTTCTTCCCAGGTTTGATTAGAGTGATAGCATTCAAGTCCCTCTAAACCATAACCAATTAATTCTTTTATCTTTTCTTCCAACGCTGTATCACTTAATCTCAAAGTTTGCGGATGAGCCAAGATAGCAGTCCCATTAGATTTTCTGATTAATTCTAAAACAGCTTTGGGTTCATAAGCTAAATTTACAAGCTTAGATAATGGCTCACGATTAAAATAATTATTATAAATAACCTCTTTATTAGTAATATAACCTTTTTCCAAAAATAACTTAGCAAAATGGGGTTTACCAATTACTAAACTTCCACTTATTCTTTGTAATTCTTCTAAAGAAACATTAAATCCTATACTATTGAAATAACGAATAAATATCGCATTTCGCAAATTTCTTTTTTCTAGTAACTCATTTAATTTATCTTGCAAGTTAAAATTTTCATAATCTATATTAAGTCCCAATATATGCATTTGTCCAGTTTCACAGCGAGCCTTTAGTTCAATACCAGGAATAAATAAAATATCTTTATCTTTAGCGTATTTAATTGCTTCTTCTAAGCCATCTATCGTATCATGATCTGTTATTGCTAAAGCCTTAATATTCTTTTTTAAAGCTAAATCTATTAACTCAGATGGAGTTAATTCTCCATCAGATGCTAATGTATGTGTATGTAAATCTATCATTATTACCTCCAAACTTTCTATAAAATTATTAATGGACTAAAAAAGATAATTTCTTGCTAACAGAAATTACCTAACAATACCCATTTTTTGACACATATCTAAGTATTTATCTTTAGCTAATTGTTTAGATATTTTAATTCCTTTATCTAAAATATTATCGATTTCTTTACTATTTATTAATTCATTGTATCTATCTTGAATAGCCGTTAAATGTTTAATAACAATATCAGCAACATATTCTTTAAATTCTTTATATCCTTTACCAATAAACTTATTAGTAATATCGTCTATACTAATGCCTTCTAAATTAACAACAATATTCATTAAATTAGAAATACCTGGTTTATTTTCTTCATCAAATTTAACAACATTTTCACTATCCGTTGTGGCATGCATTATCTTTCTTTTAATTTCATCAGCAGTATCAAACATACTAATAACGCCATCTTTATTTCCTTCGGACTTACTCATCTTTTTAGTCGGATTTTTTAAGTCTTTTATCTTTACTCCAAAATCAGCAATTAAAGCTTCAGGTAAAACGAATGTTTCTCCATATTTGTTATTAAAACGCATAGCAACATCACGCGCTAGTTCAACATGTTGTTTTTGATCAATTCCAACAGGAACTAAATTAGCATCACAATATAAAATATCAGCAGCCATTAAGATAGGATAAGTTAATAAGCCAACCGAAAAATTCTTGTTTTCCTTACTCTTTTCCTTAAATTGAATCATTCTTGAAGCTTCGCCATAATAAGTTGTACATTCTAATAAAAAGGAAATAGCAGGAATATAAGGATTTTCTGATTGTAAATAGATTAAACACTTATCAGGGTTAATCCCACAGGCAATATAAAGAGCAATGAATCTTTTAATTCGTTCATGTAATTCTTTAGGATCTTGATATACTGTCAAAGCGTGTAAATCAGCAACAAACAAATAAGTTTCATATTCATCTTGTAATTTAACTATCTGGTTAATAGCCCCAATATAATTACCTAAAGTTACTTCGCCAGTTGGTTTTAAACCGGTTAATATCTTCTTCATATATTAATCCTCCTGTATATTTTTACTCCATAATCCATGTAAATTACAATAACTATAAATAAGCATATTACTTGAGTATGGTACTTCACAAACCGGCTCATCACCAGGTTTAAAGTAAAATATTGTTGTTTTACTATCCGTTTTAATCATAATCCATTCAATATAATGTCCTTCTTCCATAACATGATTAACATATACTTTAACTTTATCGCCATTTATTTCATAATTAGGAATATGTTTTTCATAACTAGCATCAACTGTATTAGCTTTAATCTCAATCATAGGTTCATTACAACAAACTAAATTACCACCATTATCGTCTAAATAAGCTACTACATTGCCACACTTTAAACATTTTTTAATCTTTAATTCTTTCATAATACCTCCTACTTTACAACAATATTAACAATACGCCCTTTTATAGCAATTACTTTTACTATTTCTTTACCTTCGACATATTTTTTAACATTATCTTCTTTTAATGCTTTATTCTTTAATTCTTCTTCATCATCATTAACATTAACCTTGATTGAAGCCCTTAACTTACCATTTACTTGAACACCAATTTCTTTTTCTTGTTCTTCAATCTTACTTGCATCATAAACTGGCCATGCTGTTTCACAAATTGGTTTATAACCAAGTTCTTCATTTAATTCTTCCGTAATATGAGGGGCAAACGGATTTAATAAGGTTAAAATTAAATGATAATCTTCCTTAGTAATCGTACTTTGATCTTCATAAGTATTTAATAAAATCATCAAAGCAGCCACAGCAGTATTATAACCCATATTTAGAATATCATCTGTAACCTTCTTAATCGTTTTATTAATAATAACACTTAATGATTCAGTATAATTATTACCATCTACTACTTTATTTTTCAAGCGAATAATTCGATCTATGAAACGTTTACAACCTCTTAAAGAAGAAGTAGACCATGGAGCATCCATTTCATAATCTCCCATAAACATTTCATATACTCTTAAAACATCAGCACCATATTCTTTAACAATATCATCAGGATTAATTACATTTCCCTTTGACTTACTCATCTTTTCATTGTTATCGCCTAATACCATACCATGAGATACCCGAATATCAATCATTTCTTTATTAGGTACTAAACCAATATTGTATAAAAATTGAACCCAGAATCTGGCATATAATAAATGTCTTGCTGTATGTTCCATTCCTCCATTATACCAATTAACTTTATTCCAATATTTCATTGCAGCCATAGAAGCAAATTCTTTGTCATTATGAGGATCCATAAAACGCAAGAAATACCAAGAAGACCCAGCCCAGTTTGGCATCGTATCAGTTTCTCTTTTAGCCGCAGCACCACACTTTGGACACTTACAATTTACCCAATCGGTAATCTTAGCTAAAGGAGAATCACCATTATCCGTAGGTTCATATTCTGCAACATCCGGAAGAAGTAATGGTAAATCTTCTTCATTCATTGGCACCCAACCACAGTTTGGACAATTAATCATAGGGATTGGTTCCCCCCAGAATCTTTGACGAGAGAAAATCCAATCACGCATTTTATAATTCACTTGTTTCTTACCTAAGTTATTTTCTTCTAAATAAGTAAGCATTTTCGTAATTGCATCTTCTTTATTTAAACCATTTAAGATACCAGAATTAATATGAATACCATCAGCTACTATTGGACCAGGATTAATTGCATACATAAATGTTTTCTTATGAAGTTCATCGTTAACTTCACTTTCAATAACACTTTTCTTAACCCACTCAACAGTAAATACTTCGTCTTTATCTAAATTTTGTTTAGATTTCTTAGTATTAGTTAACTTAAATAGATACCCAGTTGATTCAATATTAAAATATTTATCTTTATTATAAGCATAGTAATGATGATTTATTTTTGGTAGTTCGCTTACAAGTTCAAAATTAATATAACCAGTTTCTTCCTTTATCTCCCTAGTAGCGCACTCTAATGGACTTTCATTATCTTTAATAGTTCCCCCAACAAATAATCTTCCTCCTAAATCGTGCCAATTAATAGTTAAATACTCATCTTTATTTTCATCATATAAAATGGCTACTATTGACTTCTTAGTTGATTCATTTTCTTTAGGAGTACCTGTTACTTCTTCTAAAACTTGAATAATGGGAATATCAAATTTTTTAGCAAACTCATAATCTCTTTCATCATGAGCAGGTACAGCCATAATAGCGCCAGTACCATAACTTAACAAAACATAATCACTGATATATATAGGTATCTTATTCTTAGTAATAGGATTAATCGCATAAGCTCCCGTAAAAACACCAGTTTTGTCCTTATTTAAGTCAGTTCTTTCTAATTCATTTTTTAAGGCACATTCTTCTTTATACTTTAAGACTTCCTCTTTTTTATCCGCCGTAGTTATTTTCATGACTAATTCATGTTCAGGAGCTAAAACGCAGTAAGTTGCTCCATATAATGTATCACATCTTGTCGTAAATACTTTAAAAGAATAATCACTATCAGCTACTTTAAAATCTACTTCAGCACCGATAGACTTACCAATCCAGTTAATTTGACCTAACTTTACTTTATCAGCAAAATGCGTATCATTTAATCCTTCTAGTAAGTCTTCTGCATAATCGCTCATACGTAACATCCATTGGGATTTTTCCTTTTGTACAACTTTAGTTTTACATCTTTCACAAACACCACCAGCAGCATCCTCATTCGATAAAACTGTTTTACAATTTGGACACCAATTAACAGGTACCGTAGCTTTATAAGCCATATTATGTTTATAAAATTGCAAAAATTGCCATTGCGTCCACTTATAATAATCTGGATCAGTTGTAGAAAATTCTCTTGACCAATCAAAAGAAAAACCAAGAGATTTCATTTGACTTTTAAAATTGTGAATATTTTCTTTAACTGCTATCTTAGGATGAATATGATTTTTAATCGCGTACTCTTCCGCAGGAGCCCCAAAAGCATCCCAGCCCATCGGATATAAGACATTATAACCTTGCATACGTTTTAATCTGGCTAAAGAATCTAATGCAGTATAACTTCTAACATGACCAACATGTAATCCCGCTCCAGATGGATAAGGAAATTCTACCAATACATAATATGGTTTTTTAGCACTTCCGTTTATAGCTTTAAATGTTTCATGTTCTTGCCAATATTTTTGCCATTTTTTTTCTATTTTATTAAAATCATAATTTTCTATCATTATACTTTCCCCATTTCTTACTTAAATGTCTTCCATAAATTTCAAATATTGAATATATTAAAGCAAACAAGAGAACAAATCCAATTGCTAGCTGAAAAAATATATTCAAAGGTATTACAGATATAACTGTTGATGTAAAAGAAATAATAAAGGCATTACACAGACATATACCCCGATTAAATGATTTTAAATCAATCTTTTTTTCATCTAAGTTATATCTTAAGATTAAAAATCTTCCTTCACTCATCAATTTGAATGTTGGCTTACCTTTCTTACCATCTTTACTCTTAGGTTTAATTCTTCCTAAAAAATAATAACATACTATATAAACTAAAACAAATAATATCAGAAAAAATATTAAATTAAAAATCAATTCATTAACCATGTCTTTACTCCTTTTAACAAAAAAACTCCATATCGCAAAAGGACGTGAAGTTTAAAACGTGGTACCACCTTTATTTTTACTCATTAATTTATATAGGAATCACCCATTTAAACTCCTGATGATAAGTTCATACTCCAACATTATTAGTTTCCACCAACCACTAACTCTCTTTAAACATTAAAAGCATTACTACTTCTTCAATCAACATTTACAAAAATTATTATAATTGATTAAAACTATTTTTGCAATTACTTATCACATTTTTTAATCATTTAATAATTCTTGTATACTAAAATTAAATATCTTTTTAAGAAAATAATAAGTTAAAAAAATAACTAATAAAATTAAACCTATCAAAAAGAATAAAACATATATATAAGGCAAATGAATACTAAGTGTTACTTGCTTATACTCTAATAAAAAAACATTATTCATAATTAAAAAAGATATAAAAGAAATAATAAAGGATATAATAATACTTATTATCAATAAAATTAAGTTTTCTAATACTTCATACTTAAATATTACTTTATTCTTATAACCAACACATTTTAATATTCCTAAAGATTTTACTTGATATTTAATCTTTTTATTTAAAAAGTTATATAAAATATTAAAAGTTATAATACTTATTATAAGACAAATAAATAAAGGAATTGTTACCATATATTTATAGCTATCATCTAAAGTATAAGCTGAAAATGGAAAGTAGCCAAGATTAGTTAATTCCTGCTTAACTGTCTCTAAATTAGTTACATCGTCTACCACAACCATTAAATCATTATAATAGATTGGAGTATCTCCTGATAATGCTGCTATATTTGATTTTATTTTATCAAAATCATTAATAGACATATAACAAGTATCAATAGTACTTAAATTATGAGAAATAAAAGTTCCTACTATTTTAAAAGAATAAACATCTTTTGTATTACGAGATTGGACATTAAACTCTTTACCAATAATTTCTTTATCTTTATAAAAGAAATTATTAACAGGTGTATAATTAAATTGATTAAAAAAAGGATTAAAATGACTATGGCAAACTACTTCTAATTCATTAGTAATACTCTTTCCTTCTTTTATTTCTAAATCTGCGGGAATTAGTAATGGTTCTAGAGTAACTATACCTTCTTTACCATCATATTTAAATTCCTTAACATCTACACTCAGACCATCACTATACTTATTACTAGTAACTAATAGCACATGTTTTATATCCTCAATGTGTTGATACTCTTCTTCTGTTGCTGGTTTACTAATAATTAAAGTTCTATTATCAATATCATTTATAAGCATATTATAAGTAGAATTAACAAAATACATTATCGATATACATAATAAAATTATTGTTACTAAAATACTTAAAATAATTATAAAAATTATATTTCTTTTATTTATAATTTTTCTTTTTAAAATAAAAAAATAATCACTTAAGTTCATTTGACTGCTCCAATTTACCATCTTTTAAATTTAAGACATAATCAGCATACTTTAGAACATATTTACTATGAGAAACAACAATAACACATTTACCTTCTGTACTTAGTTTTTTTAAAATATTAAAAACAATTTCTTCATTAGCAGTATCAAGATTACCAGTCGGTTCATCAGCAAGGATATAATTAGGATTGTTAGCAAGGGCACGCGCTAAGCATATTCTTTGTTGTTCCCCACCACTCAACTGTTTAGGAAAATGATTTGCCCTTTCTTTTAATTGAACTAACTCAAGCAATTGTAAAGCTCTTTGTTCTCGCTCATCTTTATTAATTTCAGGATTTATAAGCATTGGCAACATAACATTTTCATAGGCTTTCATTTCAGATTCTAAATAAAATTCCTGAAATATAAACCCTATTTCCTTATTTCTAATATCTGATAACTCATCATCATTTAATTTTGTTACATCTTGATTATTAAATAAATAATTTCCTTTACTAGGTCTATCTATTAAACCAAGAATGCGAATCAATGTACTTTTACCACTGCCAGAATGACCCGTAATAGCATAAAATTTTCCCTTTGTAAAAGTATAAGTAAAATCTTTTAAAGCATAAATTTCTTTTTCCGCCATCTTATATAATTTTTCTAAATTTTCAACATGCATACTCTAACTCCTTACCACTTAAATATTACTTTTAAAATTAAAGAACTAATTGTTCCTAGTAATAAAGAAAATACTAATAAACTTAGTAACTTACTAATAACGATTAATCTTTTTTGTTTACTAGAATACCCTATAATGCGATACAAAAAATTAGTTTTCTTTTCATCGATTAAAACATTAACAATACTTATAATCGATAAAATAACAAATAAAAATAATAATAAATACAAGAATATATTAAACCCATGATAAATATCAATATATTGCATAGCATCAGCCATTATTAGGCAATCAATTTCAGTACCAAGTTCTCCTTCTAGTTCACTTATAAATTCTTCAAAATCTATCCAATCGTAAAGTTTACCAACATAAGTATTATCATTGCTATTAATCTGATTATCTAATATAGAATATGTAAATGGATTTGCATAAAAGAAATTATTAGTATATACTTCATCACTAAACTCAAAATTATATAAACTAGTATCTATTCCTAGTTTAGCTAATCTTTCTTGAACAGCTTCCATCATTTTAGAGTCGTTATAAAATGGACTTATTAATATTTCATAATTATCTAAGTTAAAAGAAGAATTGCTTAATAGAAAATAATTATCTAAATTAACAACCTCTTGTAAGTTAGTAACTCCTTCTAACTTGGGGAAATCTTTATCTTTAGGTAAAGTAAAAGTAATATAACTTCCTTCAAAAGATTCATTAATATATTTACGATAATAACTTTTACCAAAGATTACCATATATAAAGCTATAAATATTAAAGTAAAAATAATTAAATATATTTTAGTAGTACGCTTACGATAAAAACTTTTCAATAACATATATACTCTCCATTTTCATTATAACGCAATATCACAAAAAAATAAACACTTTATCTTTTTTGATTTTTATGTTTATTTTTCTTGTTTTTTTTACGTTCTTGCATAATTAAATGTTCTCTAGCTACTTCTTCCTTTAATATTCTCTCTTCTTCTAAGATAGTTTTTTTATGTTTAAATAATATATCCGTTTTCATAACAATAAATATTAAAAATAACATTAAAATTATATAAATTATCATGGCTTGTTTTTTATCACCTAAAGCAAAGAATATTGATACGGCACTAAATAATGCAGTTATAAAATAAATTATTAGTATTGATGTTCGGGAAGAAAACTTCATTTTTAATAATTGATGATGGAAATGTTCTTTATCCGGAGTAAATATTCCTTCTCCTTTTATTAATCTTCTTAAAATAGCTAACACTGTATCTAGTATAGGAATAGCTAGAATACAAATAGGAATAACAATACTTGTTAAAGTGGCCCCTTTAAATCCTAAAAGACCAATTACCCCGATAATAAAGCCTAAAAAATCACTTCCACAATTACCTAGGAAACAGGAAGCAGGAGGAAAATTATAAACTAAAAATCCTAAAGTTGCTCCTAGCATAATTAAGGCTAAAATAACATCTAAACCACCAAATTGATTTAACATAAAAGCAATAATAGCAATTGTTAAAAAGTATATTGAAGAAATACCAGTAGCTAAACCATCTAAACCATCTATTAAATTAATAACATTTATAAATAAAACAATAAATAAAATTGTTACTAAATAATTTAAAGGTTCGACAAAATTAAAAGTTAATCCAAATATCGATACCGTGTTTAAAACTAATTTACCATATACTACAACGATAGCAGCTGCAATTATATGGATAATTAATTGATACCTTGCTTTAAGAGGATTAATCGAGTCTACTGCCCCTGCTAAAATAAGTAAAAAGCTACCCATTAAGATTGAAATCATAATGCTATTTTCAGGAGCAAACAAAATATATCCTAACATAAAAGATAGAAATATGGCTACTCCACCTAATCTCGGCATGGGCACTTTATGAATTTTACGAGCCGAATTAGGATAGTCCATAGCATTAACATGGATAGCTACTTTTTTCATTATTGGTGTTAAAATAAGTGTTGCTAAAAATGTTACCAGAACAATTACAAAAATATTATGGTTGTTAATTACATAGTTCATAATAATCTTCCTTTAACTAGTCAACTTATAATTAATCATCTTCTAAAATATTATAAGTTTCCGTATCATCTTCTTTTTTTACTTCTTCTAATATCTTAGCTAACTCCTTATTTTGTTTATTCTTTTTACGATTTTTATGATTATTTTTTAATTCTGCTATCATCTTTATTTCTTTTTCTCTTTTTTCTAACTTTTGTTCTAAAATATTAATCGATTTACGTACTTTTTTCTTACTATGAATTAAAGAAATAATTATTATTAAACATAATATGATAACAGCAAAAGCTCCAATTATAAAATATAAATAAAATGTATTATCATCTAATAACAAATTGTATAAATCAGAATTAAATATTTGCATACTATTTTCCACTTCATCATATAAATAAAGATTTTCTTGACCATCTAATAAATTCATTCCATATAATAGATAATAATTATTATCAAGTAAATCATATTTATAAGCTTTTACCGGAATATTATTAATATTAATATCAGTACTAACCCAGTTTTTTAAATTAACTTCTTTATTAGTAGGATAAACTACTAGATTATCCGTCGTAATCTCCGTATAATTATAATATTGGCCATCTTTATATATATAAAAATTAGTATCCCCTTTAACATCTTTTAATGCTACTAGGGTAATATTAGTCGTTGAATTCACAAAAGCAGGTACATCATAGCCCTCAATATTAATCGTCGTTTCGGTATATAAAGTGGGAATTTCTAAATTCCGTGATGTCTTTAAAACGGTATATTCTTGATTATTAACATTAACTTTAATAGGATTAGTATCTTCAACATTAACAATTATCGTATATTCTTTAGTCGAACCAGATTCTGAAGTTACAATTACTTTAAAATTATTAGTCCCTTCTTCCACAGGAAACTCGCCCGTTCCTTCAATTTTCGATTTACTATCTTTTTTAGTAGCATCGATATTGACTGTTGTTGTAGTTGGAGGAACTGAAACAGTATATTCTAAAGTATCTTCATCAAATTCCGGTAGTAATTCATAATTATCAACTGTTAAACTTTTTAAATCGTTAACAGTTGATGCTGGTACTGGTTTAGTTACTTTAACCGTTTTAGTACCACTTAAACTTTTGTTGTTAAAATCCTCATCTGTTATATCACCACTTAATGTAAACGAAATTGACCCAGTAGAATTAGCTTTACAAGTTACACTAAATGTTTTAGTTAAATTTTTACCATTACTAGAAGCATCCGCCCAAGAATTAGTACAGCCATTCGTATTCCCAGCCGAAGTTATTTTTATATTCCATGAAGCCGTATTCTTAACCGTAACTGATGCGGTAACTCGAGAATCACTAGTTATACTACTTGATGAAACAGTAAAAGTATAACTAGGATCAGCAAATACTGTTGGTATAAAAAGTAAGTTAAATAATGTAATACTTAGTATATATTTAAACTTTTTCATCTAATCACTCCCTTATAATTGACTTATATTAGTTTGACCTAATAAGTATTGTCTTATTTTTAAGATATCGGCAGAATTAACATTATTATCCCCCGTTAAATCACTAGCAGCTAAATAAGCCCCTTTTAAAATATTATTTCCTAGTAAATGTTGACGTAAACGAAGAATATCGGCAGAATTAATAACACCATCGCCAGTTAAATCACCTTTTAAAACCGCTTCATATTTAGTACCATCACTAAATGTTAAAATAGTTCCGGTTTTAATTAAACCTTCTGTATTATAAGAAACATTAACATCTAAGGCAACCAAATTGCTAACATTTGTTCCCAGAGTAAATCCTTGTAGATAACCTCCTACTAACTTTAAACCTAAATTGTTAATTGATGTTCCCGCCGGAATAGTCGTGACATCAGAATCTGGTATATCAACAGGAGAATAATTTCCACAAATAGTACAATAATCTCCAGAAGCATAGACAAGTCCTTGACGTAAAGGGTTTTCAGCACTAGAATTAGCCCCAATATTAAAGAAATTAAATAAACCAGAATAAGTTATTCCTTGATAAGTAAATTCTAAGCCATTAGTAGCCCCACTACCATTTACTCCTGATTCTTGTTTAGCTAAACTAGCTAAATAAACAGGGGAAATATTATTTAAAATACCGGCTTCAACAAATATACTTTTATATGATTGATTGTCGATAACTGATATACCACTCATAAAAGTATTTTCTAAAATTGATTGAACTACTTCCTCTGTATAAACCTCACTATATTCTAAAGATTCAAATTGTAAAATATAAGTTTCGTTTAAAAAGTTACGAGGGTCCATATAATAAGCCGTTGTTTCAAAATTAGGACGATACCAACCGGGTTCTGAAGAAATCGGTGAACCATTACTATATTCATAAAAAGCTGTATTTCCTTGAATTGCCCCAACCCCTTTTTCGACATTTACAGCATATGTAAAGTCAATACCAGTTTGCATACCGATAAAAGTCCAATTAGGGTATTTTTGATGTAAACTTCGTAATATTCTTTTATAAGATTCGGGAAAACCTTGAGCATCAAGTTGTGCTTCAAATTCTTGATCAACAACAGTATCTAATACTTCTACTGTGGTTATATTACCCGTTGGTCGATCATATTTATCAGCCATATTAAGATATATGGGAATGTTAAATACTAAAGGTAGAGATAATAAACCATTTTCTGAATAAGCTTTATAACTAGTCTTAGCCTCACTAGCAGGAGCCGCAATATTTTCCATGTATTGATGATTAAAAATATTACTACTAGCATTAGGATTAACATTATATTTCTTTAAATAAGATGTAAACTGACCACGCGAAATATACCCAGAAGCTATCCACTTAGCTCCTCCCGTAATAGCTTTTTTTGGAGAATTCCATGGTCTATCATAAGCATCATCAGTCGGATTAGTTAAATCATTAGAACAAACATAACCCTCATTACCATTGATTAAAGCTTTAACAAAACCTAAAGAACATATATCGGAGGCAATCTTATTACCATCGATAATAGTAATAAAAGTATTCTCATCTATTTCTGATATAATATTATTAGAACCATCAGCATTCTTAGTATCATCAGGACTACTACGAAAAGGTGTATCATTAGTAACTTTAGCAACATAGGAACTAACGGCATAGACTACATTGAAGCCACTTAAAAAGAAATTAGTCATAATGGCTAAACATAAAAATGTCGAAATAATTTTTCTAACCTTTTTTATTCTCATAACTACTATCCATTCTAAGAGTAATTATAGCAGAATTCTGTCTATTTTACTATATATATTATTTTATATATTGTAAAAACACGTAAAAAAAGTACAAAAGTACTTTCATAATTCTCTTAAATATTCATCTAAGATACTAAATATTGCCTTTGCATCTCTGGTAGAACAAATCTTGTTTTTTATTTCTTTAGAGTTTGGCAAACCTTTTAAATAATATAAAATAAATGTTCTAATTTCTAATGAAGCTTGAATCTCCGTTTTATTAGCGAGTAATAAACTATAATGGTTTTTTATCATTGCAATCTTTTCTTCTTTAGAAGGTTTTTCTAATATTTTACCACTTTCTAAATATGCTACACATTCTCTAATCAACCAAGGATTTCCTAAAACTCCCCGACCAATCATAATAGCATCGCATTTAGTTTCATCTAACATCTTTTTAGCTAAAAAACAATCGGTAATATCTCCATTACCAATTACTGGTATCCTAACATTTTCTTTAACCTTTTTGATAATACGCCAATCAGCCTTACCACTATAGCCTTGAGCCCTAGTGCGAGCATGAATAGCAATTGCTTTAGCCCCAGCACTCTCACATATTTGCGCTATCTCACATGCATTAATCGATTTTTCATCCCAACCACTTCTTATTTTTACCGTAACAGGAATATTTATTGCATTACTAACTTTTTTAACTATTTCAAAAACTAAATCTGGATGTTTTAATAGAGAACTTCCTGCTTCGCTTTTTATTGCTACTTTAGGTACTGGACAGCCCATATTTATATCAATAAAACTTGGGTTATAATTATCACATAAAATTTTAGCAGCATTAGCCATTATATCAGGATTAGAACCAAATATTTGAATTGCATAAGGAATTTTTAAATCTTCTATCCCATTTAACATATCAAATGTTTTTTTATTATCTCTTGTTACTGCCTCAGCACTAATAAGCTCAGTTACTACATATGCAACACCCATCTCTTCACATATTTTCATAAAAGCAGGATTAGAAATTCCAGCCATTGGTGCTAAAACAACTTGATTTTTAAGTTTCACATTACCTATTTGCCAAATCATTTAACTAATTTTCTTTCCATATATTCATTATGAAGATTAAACTGCTCTATTAAAGAACTAATTACTTCATCATAATTTGGATTAACATATAATAATTGATGATAAAAATTTAACATCATAGATAAAGGAATTTGTTCATAAGATTTTAATACTATTTGCCTGTTTTCAAAATATTCCCAGTCTTTTACATTAATTATTTTTCCACAATCCATACAAACATACTTGTTATAAGAAAAGTTATAAACATTTTCATTATTTACTGGACTTTCATAATAAACTTTACCATCATTATTTATATAGCCATTATATGAACCTACATAATACCATAAATCATGAGAACAATTATCATCTAGTGAACCTGTTACATTAAATTCATGATTTACAATCTTTGAAGTAGATAATCCTCCTAAATATGATTCTAAAAAATTTATTTTACTTAATATTGCATAATAACTTCTTCTATTTTTTCTTTGACCAGCTCTAATTAATTTCTTTTTTAAAATTAATATTTCTTTTCTTATACTTAATTTATCTTTTATTCTTTCTTTTGCTTCTTGTATTTTTTCTTCAGTCATATATTTCCTATTCTATAACCGCTTTTATTCTTCTTACTCCAGCAGATGATGCTTCCTCTTTGACAATTTTAAATTTACCAATTTCTTTCGTATTTTTAACATGAGGACCACCACATAACTCCTTAGATACATTA
The DNA here is from genome assembly GCA_944371435.1 of uncultured Bacilli bacterium. Lineage (GTDB taxonomy): Bacteria > Bacillota_I > Bacilli_A > RF39 > UBA660 > CAG-605. Next base: position 9,948 of record CALVXQ010000005.1, on the reverse strand, counting down.
CCTATTTCATAAACAGTAACGATATCAGGATATTTATCGATAAACATACATTCAGCACCACTTGCCAATGCTTCTTCTTTAGTCATCTCAACACATTTTACATCTAATGCTTCATCAATCCATTTATTAACTAAGTTCTCAACTTTTTCTTTTTCTTCCTCAGTCAATTTATGATCACAGTTAAAATCAAAACGCATACGTTCTACCGTAATATTAGAACCTCTTTGATGAATATCTTTACTAACTACCTCTTTTAAAGCAGCATTAAGTAGATGAGTTGCTGTATGATATCTAGTTTCAATCGCACTATTACCGGCTAATCCCCCTTTAAACTTAGCTTTCGAAGAACTTCTTGATAGTTCTTGATGTTTTTTAAAGTTTTCTAAAAATCCCTTTTCATCAACTTTCAATCCTTGCTCATTAGCTAATTCAATAGTTAATTCGATAGGAAAACCATAAGTATCATATAAATGAAAAGCTGTTAATCCATCTATTTCCTTATTTTTACTTACTATTTTAGAAAATTCTTTTAATCCCTTTTCTAGAGTCTTATTAAACTTATTTTTTTCATTTTTTAAAACTTCTAAAACATCATCTTCATTATCAACTAATTCATGATAATACTTCTTATATTTAGTAATAATTTGCTTAGCAATTAATTCTTCCCAATTACTATCGATAGCAATATTCAATTTTTTAGCATGTCTAATAGCCCTTCTAATCAATCTTCTTAAAATATATCCTTGATCAGTATTACTAGGTTTAATCCCAGCAGGATCAGCAGCAATAAAGACCGCAGTACGAATATGATCAGCTATTATACGCATTGATTTTTCATTACCCTTATAAGGCAAATGAGATACATCTTCAATAACTTCAATAACATCATGCCAAATACTCGAAAGGTAGTTATCATCAAATCCCTCTAAAATAGTAGTTACTCTTTCTACCCCCATGCCCGTATCAACATTCTTTTTAGGAAGCTCACTAATATTACCCGCTTCATCTTTATAATATTGCATAAAAACATTATTCCATATTTCTACCCAGTTATTATCATTAACATCAAAAGAAGAAGGAACTGTACCAGAATGACGATAGTAAAATATCTCCGTATCTGGTCCACATGGTCCACTTGAACCCGCAATCCAAAAATTATCATCTTCTGTTAAAGCAATATGTTCTTTTTTTATTCCTAATTCTAACCACTTATTATAACTAACTTCATCAAAAGGAATTAAATCATTTCCTTTAAATACAGTTACAGCTAATTTATTAACATCTATTTTTAAAACTTTGGTTAAAAATTCAAAGCTCCAACTTATTGACTCATCTTTAAAATAATCTCCTAAAGACCAATTACCAAGCATTTCAAAAAATGTATGGTGCGTAGTATCACCTACTTCATCTAAATCATTAGTTCTGATACATTTTTGATAATCACATAATCTTGTTCCATAAGGATGATGTTCTCCCAACAAATAAGGAATAAGAGGCTGCATACCAGCTGTATTAAATAAAACAGAAGGATCATTTTCTGGTACAACTGGAGCAGATGGTATTTGCTTATGTCCTTTACTAATAAAAAAATCTATGTATAATTCCTTTAAATTCATATTTCTCTCCTTAACTTTTTATATTATAGTAAAAAAAAGGATATTGGGCAAGTATTACCTAATATCAATTAAAACTTGGTTTTCATCAAACTCATAAGTATACGAAAGAGTATTCTTATTTTCTAATTTTTCTAATAAATAATCATAAGAATAAATTGCTAAATTATTAGAATCTAAATAACTACCCAGTAACTCCCCATCTTTTTGTTGATATAAATTAATCGTAGTTAAAGTACCTAAAGTTAGTGGTTCAACATATAGAAAGCTAACATTTAAAAGATGTCCACCAGCAACAGCAGTATCTTCGTTAATTTTATAAGCATATCCTGGCTTACTAGAAGTATTATCATCAGCAGAAATAGCTAAACTAATCGAACACTTTTCTAAATCACAAGTAGTTTTAACCATACTACCTTCTATTACTAAACTACTATTATAAAAGCTATCATAATTAGTACTACTTAAATTAAATATCTTATGAACTAAATAAATTATATCTTCTTTAGTTATATAAACTGTACCATTAAAAGAATTATTAAATAAAATATTAAAATATTTATTAACTACTTGATCTATAGTATAAGATATCTGATACTCTAAACTTAAATTTTTATTATAAATTGCTCCCAAATACTTTTCAGCAACTGTATAACTTAAACTATTATCAATAAATAAAGTCTCTGCACTAGTTAAAGATATATCTTCTATTTTGCTCACATCAATATAATTAATCGTATTAACAGATTTATCACTTATATCAAATCTTAATTCTATCTTATTATTATTATCAACATCATATAAGACTAATATTAAAGTATCTCCAATAATATCTAAGCTTTCTAAAGTAGGTTTACTTGTCAATGTTAATATTGGTGTACGATTATTAGTGGTAACATCTAATAAATAAACCTCGTTACCCTGATAATAAATTATATAATTTTGATAAACAGCAATTATTTCTATAGAATCTAAAATATTATATTGTTTAGTACTAATTATATTACCATTTATATCATACTGAACTAATTGCATCTTATAATCTTTATAAATATATAAATAATCCTCATAATAAGAATAATACTTACTAGCAATAGGTTGTTCATTTATAAGTTTTCCCCCTTGAGTATAAAAATTATATTCATCATTAGGTAACTCTTCATAAATAAAATACCCAACATCATTTTCATGAATCGAAAAATTATGTGCTGCACTAGTAACAGTAGAAGTTGCTACCACTTTTTCTTCACTAACACTAATTAAATCATTCTTATAAGTTTGTGTAGACGTATCATAATTAGTAGCTGTTAAATATTCATTAGATATTAACTTTAAAGAAGTATTATACTTATCTTGATATAATAAGCGGTTAACTTTTAAATTATAAAAACCACTCATACCATACACTTCGCGATTATTTATTTTACTAACCCTATCATAATAATAGATACCTATTAAACGATTAGTATAATAATCAAATGCTAATTCATATTTATCATAAGTATTAGGTAATTCAATAACCCGTGTTTCTTTACTGAGAATATCATATAAATTTATTGTATCTGTTTTATATAAAACATAATAATTATTCGTATCTAAAATTTCAGCTTTCCCATCAACAATTAAATCAAAAGCAAATATATTACAAGTTTCGGAAGACTCCCCACATATATTATTATTAATATCTTTATAAACCGATAATGTTGTCATCTTCTCACTAAAAAAATTATTCCATACATAATACCCTAAAAAGCCAATTAAAGATAATATAACTAAGATAATTACTAAAGTCTTTAGAAATTTAAAGAGTTTTTTAAGATCTAATTTCTTCATCATATCACCTTACTATATGATAAATTATATCATTAATATACGTTTTTGCAAATATCATTTTCGAGGAAATCTTTTTAAATATTCCGATTTTAAAGCATCACTTGTAATATGCGTATATATTTGGGTAGTAGATAAAGATTCATGTCCTAAAAGAGTTTGAACACTACGAATATCTGCTCCTTCATTCAATAAAAAAGTAGCAAAAGTGTGTCTTAATACATGAGGTGATAAATGATGTTTTATATTTGCTTTAGTAGCTATCTTATTAATTATTTCAAAAACGCCCTCTCTTGTTAGCTTAGTAGATTTATTATTAATAAATAAATAACTTGATTTTCTATTTTTCAATAGCTTAGATCGACTATTATCTAAATAATCTTTTAAGGAAGTCTCTGTATGTAAATTAAAATAGACTATTCTTTCTTTAGAACCTTTACCAACAACTCTAATACTTTTATTATTAATATCAATATCTTCTAATTTAATATTAACTAACTCTGATACTCTTAATCCTGATGCCAATAACAACTCTAGAATAAGCTTATTTCTCTTAGCATAAATATCATTATTATCTATACTAAAAATTAAATCTTCAAATTCTTGATAAGTTAAAAAATTAGGTAACTTCTTTTCTTTTTTGGGATTATTTATTAAATTAAAAATATTATTTTTTATTTTTTTATTTGCTAATAAATAAGCAAAATAAGAACGAAGACTGCTTAATTTTCGAGCAATAGTACTATTATTATATTTTAAATCACTTAGTATTTTTAAATAATTTCTTACAATATTTTTATCAACATCTGTTACCTTTTTATTCATACTACTTATATAACTTAAAAAAAAGCTTATATCAGATATATAGCTATTAACCGTATTTAAAGGATACTTTTTTTCATATAACAAATACTCTTCATATTTTTTTAAATCATTCATAAAAATTAACGACCTTTTTTTCTACTATCATCATCTTTGGGTCCTAAAAAATTGTAAGGAAGAATATCCTCAGGAACATCATCACCATACATACTTTTTAATTCATCAGGATCTAAAAATTCATCTGTATAAGTTGGAATATTTATATCTTTATTTTGTTTTCTAATAGCATTTAATATCTCTTGTTTTTTTAACTTATAATATTCTTTAATTATCGCTTCTTTAGGGAAATTAGATACTGTTGCAATATTCCACCCTTTCACCTTACAAATATATCTTACCATTTTACCTAGAATAACTTCTGCCATTGTTATCACCACACTTTAAATTTATCATTATTTAATAAAATTAGCAACTAAAATAAGTCTTCTAAAAGTTTAAAAAGATTATTGATACCACCATCCATTAATTTATCTAAACTAGATGATAGTTTCTGTCCTAATTTTGATGTAAACGATGAATAATCATGATACTCATTAGTAACATAGTCTTTAATGTCTATTTCTTTACCATCTAAGACATCTTGTTCAAAAGCCCGTAAGTTTTCTTCAGTAATATAAGCTTTTTTACTATTCTTAGCTTCATAATATCCACTTTCATTAGCAATATATAATCCCATAAATAATAAAAATGATATTAATAATAATTTAAAAAACAAATTATTCTTCTTTTTCATATTCCTCCACCAACGTTTGTAGTGACTTAGCAAGAAGTTCAATTGTATTAGAAACTTCTATAATATTATTATATTGACCTCCCATCTCAATTAGAATACAATTAGAATCAAAATCTTGATTATAAACGCCATTAACTCCCGGACCACTTTTCTTATAAATTCCCCGTGATATAGTAGGAACATTACTAATAAGTATCTCATTTAATTTGTTAGTTATCTCTAAATTAGCCTCGTAATTATCTTGTTCTAAACCAATAATAAATAGAATCTTAGCATATGTTTTACCTTCATACGTAGTTGTAGTTTTTTCTTTAACTGATGAATCACGATGTAAATCGATAAAATATTTAATACTAGGATATTTTTCTTTAATATCTTCTAAATATATACGCGAAGCATCATAAGATTTACTATATACCCAATCATTTTTTCGAACTAAATCAGCTACACTTCTTTCTTCAACAATAGAAATTATGCCCATATTATTTAACTGTTCTTGTAAATAATAGCTAGCTAATTTAACATTAGGACTTATATTATAAGAATTAATATAATTATGTTCATACTCTTCTTCATCATGGGTGTTATATATATAAATTATAGGCTCTTTAGATTCATCTTCTTCCTTAAATGTAGGCTCTAATATATTGGGAATAAATAAATCTTCATACTTAATTTGATTATTAAAACTGGTATTAATTAAGTTATTTAGATAATTATCTTCACTAAAATATTTAATTATTTTATTTTTTAAATACTTATAACCAATATTAAAACTAATCAAAAATATGACGATAAATATTAATAATCTATTTATATTATTAATTTTTTTACTTTTAAACCTTTTTCTCATCTTAATCACTATTATAAATATATCGCAACTAACATATTTATTTTGTCATTTTATAAGTAAGATTGATTGACTTTGAATATACTTTATGATAAATTAATTATGCGATTAATTTGGCAGTACCTAATTATTTATTGATGTGTTTATCCCAAATTGGAAGTAAGTATCCTTCTGCCTAGGAAAAAGCTTAAGATAAACTCCCTAGTAAATTTTAGGAATCTAAATTTTTAGCAAATAGAAAAGAAAGGAGAAATTATGGCAAGATATACTGATGCACAATATAAAAAATCTAGACGTTTAGGATTTTCTACTTTAGAAAATGGTAAAGACCTTGCAAAGCGCCCTTATGCTCCAGGACAACATGGAACTGATCGTCGTAAGAAATTAAGCGAATACGGAGTTCAGTTACAAGAAAAACAAAAAGTTAAATATATGTATGGACTAAATGAAAAGCAATTTAAAAAGACTTTTGAACGCGCTAATAAAATGAAGGGTATTACTGGTGAAAACTTACTTAGATTATTAGAAAGTCGTTTAGATAATGTAGTATACCGTATGGGTATGGCAACTACTCGTCGTGCAGCTAGACAAGTTGTTAATCATGGACATATTACAGTAAATGGAGTTAAAGTTGATATTCCATCTTATACTGTTAAACCTGGTGATATAATTGCAGTAAAAGAACAAAGTTTAGATCATCCAGCAATTAAGGCTGCTGTAGAAGCAACATTAAATCGTCCAGCATTTATCGAGTTTGATCCTAATAAATTATCTGGTAAACTAATTCGTTATCCAGAACGTAGTGAATTAAATCAAGAAGTTAATGAATCATTAATTGTTGAATACTACAATAGATAAAAAGATAGCAAGAAAAATTGCTATTTTTTTTACTTTAAATAAAAAAATAATCTCAGTTTAATACTGAAATTACTTAATAATATTATTAATCAATTATTATAATCCTTTTTTATTAGCAAAGAATATTAAAGCTCCACCACCAATAATTATAAAAGCAAATATTCCAATTATAACTACTGGATTTACTTTTTCTGGTTCTTTTTCAACTTCCACCAAAGGTTGAACATTAATATCATTATCTACAATTACATCATTACGGGTATCCTTTTCATATTCTTCATTAATAGCATCAATAATTATCTGTGAATCATCTACTTCGGAAAAACCAATATAACTAAAATCACCAATAACAATATATGGTACAGAGCCTGAATCATCGCCCATTATTTCGGCAACCTCATCCATGGCGGAACTGTTGGAAGCATTCTTCCATACTTCTATTTTTACTAGATTAAATCTTTGTCTTATATTGTCATCTAAAGTATCTAACCACTCAATAAAGTTTTCACAATAATGACAAGTAGCACCCATAAATAAATATAAATTTACCGGTTCTTTATTTTCTACTACTTCTTCTGTTTCTTCAGCTGAAGTAACATAAGGAATTAATAATAACATAACTAATAAACTTAATATTATAACTTTCTTCATCTACTACCACCTATCATAATTTTACTACATTTTTTTCTTATTAGCCAGTCTAAATAAACAAAGCTTGATAAATTTCATAATAATTTTTAACTGGTTTAATAACAATTTTATCCTTAATATAATCAGGTATATCATCTATATCATTAATATTAGCATAAGGAATAAATACCTTTTTTATCTCATTACTATAAGCCCCGATTATTTTTTCTCTAATACCCCCTACGGCTAAAATATCGCCTTTCAAAGTAATCTCTCCTGTCATAGCAATACTTTTATCTACACTTTTATCTAATAATAAGCTTAAAATACAAGTCGTAATAGTAACCCCAGCCGACGGCCCATCTTTAGGAATAGAAGCCTCTAAGAAATGTAAATGAATTGTTCTTTCTAAAAAATAATAATCATTTAATTTAAAAATATGCTTATTACTGCGTAAATAACTAATAGCAACTTCAACAGATTCATTAATTACTTCTCCTAATAAACCTGTAGTAATAACCTCCCCTTTACCTTCAAACATCGAGCATTCAATTTTCATTACTATTCCTCCTAAAGAGGTAAACGCTAAAGCATTAACTAATCCACTAGGAACACTTTGGGCTTCAATATCATTCTTAAGATATTTAGGATTTCCTAAATATTTTTTTAAATCACTTAGTTTTATAGTAACTTTTAATTCTTTTCCTTCATTATTAAGAACTATTTTTCTAATTAAGGAACTTAAACATCTTTTTAATTCTCGTAATCCCGATTCCTTTGTATACTTATTGATAATATCGATAATCAAATTATCACTTATTCTAATATCTTTTAATCCAACTTTATAATCATTAAATATACTAGGTAATAAATACTTTTTAGCAATATTTAACTTTTCTAATTCCGTATAACTAGTTATCTCTATAACTTCTAATCTATCATATAATACTTCAGGTATTAAAGATACATCATTACAAGTTAGAATAAACATTACTTTAGATAAATCAAACTCTTCTTCAACATAGTTATCAACAAACATTGTATTTTGTGATGAATCTAATATTTCTAATAAACAACTAGCTGGATCTCCTAAAGTGTTTTTTACCATTTTATCTACTTCATCGATTAATATGACAGGATTATTAACATTACATTTTTTAATTCCCTGCATAATTCGTCCCATATTGCTACCTAAATAAGTACGACGATTACCCATTAATTCATTAGTATCATTTAATCCACCAACACTTATTTTATAAAATTCTCTATTTAAACTCTTAGCAACATTAATAGCAAAAGTAGTTTTACCAACACCAGGAGGGCCAGCTAAACATATAATAGGACTCTTAATATCAGGGTTACGTTTTTTTATCGCAATATATTCAATGATTCTTTCTTTAGCCTTTTCTAAACCATAATGTGTTTTGTCAAGATTTTCTTTTATTGTTTTGATATCACTAGGATCTTGTGACGATTTATTCCAAGGTAAATTTAAAATAGTATCTAAATAATTTCTTACAACTGAATATTCAGGATTATTTTCTTTTAAGTTCTCTAATCTTTTAATTTCACTTAAAACTTTTTCTCTAGTTTTATTACTTAATTTGAGCGTATTTAGCTTTTCGATATAAGATTCTGATATCTGTTTTTCATCATCTTCACCTAATTCTTTTTTTATATGCTTTATCTTCTCCCGCAATATATACTCTTTTTGCGTTTCTTCCATACTAATCTGTAATTCACTATCAAGTTTCTGATCTAAATTTATTACTTCTAATTCAATTGATAAATCATATATTAATTTCTTAGCTCTTACTAAAGAATTAGTCTCCATCATATAAGCTAACTTTTTTTCAAAAGGAAGATGAATAAACGAAACAATTATGTCTGTCATATCACTTAAAGAATTACAATTTTTTATACTCGACATTATACTATTGGAAACATCAGAACTAGCTTTAATATAATCTGATAGAACTCTTAATAACTTTCTTTTTAAAGCTGTTTCTTCGACTATATCATATTTTTTATTATCGATTGTAACTACACTAGCCATTAAAATATCATCATCATCAGTAAATGTCCTGTAATTTATAACTTTAACTCGATTAATACCACTAACAACAATTCTAGTAGCCCCATTTGGTAATTGAAAACTCGACTTAATACGCGCTATTACACCGATATTAGGTAAATCTTTAACATTAGGAGCTTCTTCTAATTTATCTTTAGGACATACAATTAACATATCACCATTATGGTGAATACTTGCTAAGCGAAAAACTTTCTTACTTAAATCATTAGTTAAATCTATTTTAATTTCTTCGTTAGGGAGGATAATTAACTCTTTTAATAACATAACAGGTAAAAAGTTATTCATATAGGCCACTCCCTCCATAATTTACAATATTATTTATAGTAACAATTATTGCAACAATTTACAAGTTTTCTTAACATAAAATTGACATAAAACCAAATATTGGTAATTTTTTTAAGCAAAAAAATTATTGGTATTTATCAACCAATAATTATTCCGTAATAACTTTAATTGC
>CALVXQ010000004.1 GCA_944371435.1 uncultured Bacilli bacterium | reverse complement strand
TTAGATGATTGTATAACCCAACTATTAAATGATAATTGTTGTAGTTATGTTGATGCTTTAGGAAAAATGGTAATTTCGCAAAATACTATAGATCAATATAATGCGGTATGTGGTAAGAATTTCTGTTGTAGTGGTACTGGTATAATAGATGGTAGTTTCTCATCAAGTGTTGGTGGTTCTCCATCAGGAGGAATAATTGGCGGTAATAATAGTTATGTCAACAACGCTAGTACGATAGATAATAAACTAGAGTTCTTCTCTAAAGTGGTATCACTAAATAACTTATTCCCAAATGATGATGAAAGTCGTGGTTTTAACTGGGTTGGTGCTACATCTGATGGTGTAGAAATAGATACAGTTATATCTGAAATAGAGGAAAAAGGCGAAAGCATTTATTCCGAAGAACCTGTATACAGCCTAATCTTAGATCCTGAATGTGCAGCACGAATTAGAGAATATAACGCTCAACAAGAAGCATCTGATTTAGGGTTTAATGATTTCACATTAAAGGATTATGATTCTGTATTCTTAAATGAATTAGAGAGTTATGGTTGTGTTGTAACAAATGATAACACAGGTACCGATGATGATTAAAAGTGCAATATAAGCGCTTTTTTTCTTTGCAAAAGCTATTTATTAAGGTATAATTATTTTGGGAGATTTATTATGTTAAAAGTAGAAAATGTAAGTAAAAGTTATGGCACTTTGAAGGCAGTTGATAATCTATCTTTTGAAGTAGCAGATGGAGAAATATTTGGGTTACTAGGTGTTAATGGCGCCGGCAAAACAACTACCTTTCGTATGATAATTGGTTTATTGGAAAAAGATGGTGGAACGATAACATTAGATGGTAAACCAATAGATTATAGTGTTACTGATAAAATTGGTTTTTTAACAGAAGAAAGAAGTTTATTATTAAAATTAACTGTTAAAGAGCAAGCTATTTACTATGGTATTTTAAAAGGAATGAAGGAAGAAGATATTCTAAAAAGATTAGATTATTACTTGGAGCGTTTAAAAATAAGTGAGTATAAAGATCGAAAAATAAAAGAACTTAGTAAAGGAAATCAACAAAAAGTTCAGTTTATTACTGCCATTATCAATGAACCAAAACTATTGATTTTAGATGAACCTTTTAGTGGGTTAGATCCTTTAAATGTTGATTTATTTATGACTATAATAAAAGAATTAAAGAATAAAGGAACTTCAATTATCTTTTCTTCTCATCGTATGGAACATGTTGAATTATTCTGTGAGAAACTATTGATTTTAGTTCATGGTAAGAGTGTTCTTCAAGGAAATTTACATGAAATAAAAAAGAAGTTTGGTAAAAAGAATATTCACATAATTGGTGATGTAGACATTGAAAAATTGAAAGATATTGATGGTGTTTTAGCCGTAGAAGAAAATAGTGAAGTTATCGTAAAAGTAAAAGATGATACGGTTGTACCTAAAGTATTTGCTTATGTTGCTAAGCAAAAAAATATAACTAAGTTTTCCGTTGAAGAAGCAACATTAAATGAGATATTTATTGAAAAAGTGGGTGAAGCTTATGAAAAATAAGGTAAAGTTTTTAATAAAAGAAAGTATTAAGAAGAAAGTTGATACTAAATGGTTTAAAATAATAAATGTTATCTTATTAATTTTGATGGTTGGTATTTTAAATATCGATAAGATAATTGGCTTATTTGGGGGCGATTTTGAGGACGTTACAAAGATTTATGTTGTCGATGAAACTGGTTATGCTTCTTCTTTAAATGATTTATTAAATAGTAATAATGAATTATTAAATGGTGGGTTTAAGTTTGAAGTTGAAAATAGTAATGAACCACTTGATAGTTTAATTGAAAAACTAAATGAAGATAGCACTGATATTGTTATTAATATTGTTTATGATGATACGGAATATATGAAATCGACTATTTATTCGTTTGAGGCCATAGATACGATTACATCTAATATTTTAAGTAATAGCTTATCAGAAATTAAATCTAGTTATGCTTTAGCCACTAGTGGAATAGATGTTGATGAATTAAATAAGGTATTAGCACCAATTAGTATGGAGAAAGTTGTTACTAACACGGAAGAACTTGATAGTGAGTCACGAGAACTAGCTGGGGCTTCGATGATGTTAATATTCTTAATTCCCTTTTTCATCTTAATAATATTACTTGTTCAAATGATTGGGGCAGAAATAAACGATGAAAAATCGACTAAGAGTATGGAAATTATTATTTCTAATGTTCCCCCTAAAATGCACTTTTTATCGAAGATAGTAGCTTCAACTGGTTTTGTAATTTTACAATCTTTATTGATATTATTATATACCTTGATTGGTGGGGCTGTAAGAATAGTTACGACTGGTTCATTTAATATTTTTGATGATGTTAATGGCTTATTAGAAAGCCTAAACTTAGGAAGTATATTACCTCATTTAGGTAGTGCTATTCCTCTTTTAATAATATTATTTGTCTTTAGTTTTCTAGCCTATGCTCTATTGGCAGGAATACTTGCTTCAATGACTACTTCAATTGAAGATTACCAACAATTACAAACTCCTTTAATGTTTTTGTTAATGGCCGGATATTATATTGGAATTATGGCATCAATGTTTCAGGGATCTATATTTATTAAAATAGTAAGTTACATTCCATTTATATCTTGTCTTGTTGCTCCAATCACATATGCTCTTATGCAAACTAGCTTGCTTGATTTAGGGATAAGTGTTATATTATTACTCGGAACTTGTTATTTACTATTTAAGTATGGTATCCGTATTTATAAAGTCGGAATATTAAATTATTCAAGTTCAGGATTATGGAAAAAGATGTTCAAATCTTTGCGAGGTAAAGAATAATGAGTAAGAATAAAATAATTGTTGTTGTAATTTTAAGTGTTATAATGTTAGGAATTGGCTGTTATGGAATTTATTACTTCTTCAAGAATAATAAAGATACAGTCGATGTTGTCCAAACGGATATGGATTATGTTGAATCAAGTGCTGCGTACGTTGATAAATTAGAGCAACCAACCCCAGATATCGATGTTGATACTGATGAACTACCAGCTACTGATGGGGTATTAACTGAGCTTGATTTTGATGCTTTTGTTGATTTATTTAGAAGTAGTAAAAGAAGTATATTATTTTTAGATAAGACTGGATGTGCAGCTTGTGAAACATTTAAGCCTTTATTAAAGAATGCTTTAGAAAGTTATGATATAACAGCATATTCTATCGATGTTACCGATTTTTCCGATGATGAAATACGTCAAATGTATGATTATATATATTTTGATGGGACTCCCGTTACTTATATAATTGAAAATGGCAAAGTTACTCATACATTTAATGGGGCAACATCAGAAGAAGTAATAAAAGCATTTCTTGATTTATATTATTTAAGATAAGTTTCAATAAACTTATTTTTTTAAACTATTGTCTTAAAAATTTTGACACTAATATTTAGAAGTGTTAACATAGGTATAAGGAGTGATATTATGAAGGATAGTAAAGTTATAATAATTGATAAATTTAGTAATATAATTCCTAGGGGTAATTTAGATGACTTTCGCCACAGCATTACATTATTAAATTATATAAAAGAAGCATACCCTAATTGGCAAATTTTAAAATCATTAGATTATACAGTTGCTCCCTTGATATTAGGGACAGTTCTTGTCTATGCTAAAAATATAGTATTTTTAAATACAACTAAAAATAATATTTTATCGGGAATTATCTTATTTGGTAAAGAGTATGATACAAAGCAAATAGCAACTTTAAAGAGACTTATTCAAGAATTTGATAATTATAATATAAAAATAATTAGTGACTTAGAACTTGTTGATGGAGAGGCCATAGGTAAAGACTATTATTTACAACCTAATGAGCATGCTAGTGATATGTTTGAAAGATTTTTAAGAGAAAAGGAATTGGAAAAAGATGCAGGTTTGCATAAATGATAAGAATGTTGATATAGTAGTAGAATATAAGAATAATAAAAATTTATATATCAGAGTTAAAGATGGTAAATTACATGTAACGTGTAATAAATTAGTTAGTAATGAACAAATTTTAAATGTTATAAAGAATAATATTAAATCTTTAACTAAAATGTATGAAAAACAAAGTAAAAGAGATGATGAAGATTTATTTCATTATTACTTAGGAAATAGGTATACGGTTATTTACGACAATGATTTTAAAAACGTTAAAATTGAAGATGATGTTATATTAGTAAAAAATGAAGCGATGCTTAATAAATTTTATAAAGATGAATGTTGGCGTATTTTTAGTAATAGAATAGCTGAATGTCAAAAATTATTTTCTAATTTACCAGAATTCGAGTTACGAGTAAGAAGTATGAAGACAAGATGGGGAGTAAATAATCGTCAGAGTAAAACAATAACTTTAAATAGTGAGCTTATAAAAAAGAACATAGCCTTAATTGACTATGTTGTTATCCATGAATTATGCCATTTTTTACAGCCTAATCATTCAGTATATTTTTGGCAAGAAGTTGAAAAAAGATATCCTAGTTATAAAGAAGCTAAAAAATTATTAAATAATTAATTAAATAGTTTTAATGAACATATTACTTTACCGATAATTTGTTCATTTTTTATATTACTTTGATAATTATTTAGAAGAATATTATCATCTACTAAGTATAAGATATAATCTTCTTTTAAATAAGAATTAGCACTTTTGATAATTAAATATTCATCTTTTTTAAAAGTATAAATATCCTCTTTTATTTTTATTGCATAGCATTTATTTATTTTAGCGACAAATGATAGATTAAGATATTCCTTGATATTGATGTAGTCATCTTTTTTATTACTAATTATTAAAGGAATTTTACTAACATCTTCTTTATTATTTATTAATTTAATACTTCTAAATTTTTGGGATGTATGTTCAATTAAATTTAAGTTTTCCAGTTTTTTAAGATGGGCATACACGCTAGCTGGACTAGATAGATTGACGTTTTTACCAATTTCCCTAATAGTAGGAGGATAATTATTCTTTTTAATATATTCTTTTATAAATGTTAATATTTCTTTTTCTTTATTTTTTAATTCCTTTTGCATTATAAATCACCTATATTAAGATAACTTATTAACAAGTAGATGTCAAATGATATTGCTATTATTGAAATAAGTATTGTATAATTATAATAGGATGTAGGATATGAAAAAGAAGATATTGATTCCATATGCATCATATGGTAGTGGGCATAAAGCAATTGCTAAGTATATTGAAAATTATTTTCGCAGTCAAGATAGTGAACTAGTTATTGAAACTATTGACTTGTTAGAATTTTCTATGCCGGTAATTGGTAAATGGTCCCAAAAAATTAATGGGTATTTAATGTTAAAAATTCCCGCTTTACATAATTTAGTTTATAAGATTTTTGATAATCGTCTTAGTGGATTAGTTGCTGATAACGTTTCTTTAACTTTATTTAAGAATAAGGCTATGACTAAATACTTTCACGATTTTAATCCAGATTTGACGATTGCCACACATTTTTTTGGTAGTAGTCTTATTACTTATTATAATAAAAAGAAAATTACGAATTCGAAATTAATTACAGTAGTAACAGATTACGAAGCTCATGAACTATGGCTTAATGATTATCAAACGGATAGTTATTTAATAGTAGGAGATAAATCTGAGGTCTCTAGTTTAGTAAAAAGGGGTATTGCTAAGGAAAAAATAAAGCCATTTGGTATTCCTATCGCCCCACAAACTAAAGAAAAATTTAATCGTCATAATTCTTTAAAAAAATATAATCTAACTGGTAATCGACCAATTTGTGTTTTCTTTGGTGGTGGTGGCAATGGTTCGACTGCTTCTTTACCTTATATAAAAAGACTAATTAAAAACAATTTGAATATTGATATTATATTTATTTCTGGGCGTAACGAGAAAAGTAAAGCACGGGTAGAAAATTTAGTTAATAAATATAATGCTAAAAATATCTATGTTTTAGGTTATGCTGATAATGTGCCAGAATTATTACAATTAGCTGATTTTGTTATTACAAAACCGGGTGGAGCGCAGACAACGGAATGCTTATATTATAAGAAACCTATTTTGATGATTAATTCTTCTGGGGGACAAGAGATAGCAAATTATAAATACTTTACGAAAAATAATTATGGTAAAAGATTTAGAACTTCTTTTGGATTACTATACTTTGTTAAAGAAATAATTAATAATCCTAATATATTAAAAGAAATGGTAAGAGAGATGCAAAAGAATCATAATGATGAGGCCATAAAAAAGCTTTATGATTTATGTATGCAGGTATTAAAAGATGATAAGAACAGTAAGTAACACTGTTCTTATTTTTTAGAAATTTTTATCTTTTTAATTAAGTGATTTTTTGATATACTTAAAGAGGAATATGAGGGATGAATATGAAAGAGGATATAAGAAATATTGTAAATACGATTAAATTATTGGGTATAGATATGATTGATAATGCTAGAGGTGGTTATCCGGGTATTACTCTTGATGCTGCTCCGATGATGTACGTATTGTTTGCTAATCATCTTAATATTAACCCCCAAGACGATAAATGGTTAAATCGCGATCGCTTTGTTCTTTCAGCTTCTCATGCATCAGCTCTTTTATATGCAACTTTATTTTTAGCTGGATATAATATTAATTTAGATGATTTAGTTTTATATCGTCGATTTAATTCGAAAACACCGGGTTTTGTTTCAATGGATACACCGGGAATAGATTATTCTGGTGGTCCTTTAGGAAGTGGTTTAGCAACTGCGGTTGGTATGGCTATGGCTGAAAAATATTTGAAATCTTTAGTCGGGTTAAAAGTTAAGAATCAACGTTTGATTAATCATAATGTTTATTGCTTAGTATCAGATGGGGACTTACAAGAAGGCCTTGCTCATGAAGCCGCCGCAATAGCGGGTCTATACAATTTGGGTAATTTAATAGTTTTATATGATTCTAATAATATTACAGAAGATGGTCGTTTAGAAAAATCGGGAAAAGAAGATATTTTAAAGATATTTGATGCCTGTGGTTGGCAAGTCGATTTTGTTAAAGATGGTAGTAACGTTAATATGATTGATAAAGCAATTAAAAGAGCTAAAAGGGTAACTAATAAACCTAGTATTATTGAAATTCGTACTTTAATTGGTAAAGATTCTTATAATCAAGGTACTAACTTAGTTCATTCTCGTCCTTTATCATCAGATGATATAACTAATCTACGAAAAATATTAAAAAATGATTTAGGTAAATTTGAAGTAAAAAAAGAAGCTATGGATAAGTTTCGTAACATAATAAAAAAGAGATGTTCTAAAAGATATAAGTTATGGCAGGAATATTATAAAGCCTTTAAGAAAAAAGATGTTAAAGAGATTCAAGAAATGATTAATTTTTTAGAACGGAAAGATTTAGGCATTAATTTTAATGCTAGTAATTTTAAAATTCAAGCTACCTATCAAGAAGACTTACGTGAGTCTAATTCAAAGATGATGAATATTATTGCGGGAAGAACTAATTTCTTTTTAGGTGGTTCTGCGGATATGTCTTCTTCTTGTAAAACTTATCTAAATAGAGAAGAAGCCTTTACTTCAAAAACTTATTATGGTAAAAATATTCGTTTTGGTGTTCGTGAGAATGCGATGGGGCATATTGTCAATGGCTTAGCAGCATACGGGTTATTAACCTATAGTTCAACTCACTTAAGATATTTAGATTTTATGAAGAATGCTTTACGCAGTTCGGCAACTAATAATTTACCTGTTGTTCATATCTTTACCAATGACTTTCTAAGTGATGATGGATTTGAAGAACAACCTCTCGAGCAATTAGGAAATTTAAGAAGTATAGTTGGTTTAGATGTTTATCGTCCCGGAGATATTATCGAAATTATTGGGGTGTGGGATTGTATCTTAAAAGAAAAGCATTCAAGTAGTTTAGTTATTTCAAATGAAATTACCCATATATTAGCAGGAACCAATGCATTAGAAGTATCTAAAGGAGCATATATAGTTCGTAAGGAAACAGGTAAGTTAGAAGCTGTCCTTTTAACTTGTGGTAGGGAATTAACTACTTCGTTAATTATTGCTAATGAATTAGAAAAACAAGGCATATATTTACGTGTAGTCTCTTGTGTATCTCAAGATTTATTTGATAGACAACCTGCTGCTTATCATAAGGAAATATTACCAGAAGATACTAAAGTTATTGTTATTGAGGCTAGTAATGATCTTTCTTGGTCTAAATATACTAATTATGATTTTATAATCGGAATTAGAAAGTATCAAAAAAATGGTTCTAAAAAAGAAGTTATGATGGATTTAGGGTTTACTAAAGATTTAATTAAGAATAAAGTTTTAACTTTGCTCGGCCATAATTCGACAGAATAATTAAGATATTTAATATATTATATTATTAGGTGATTATTAATGAGAAAGTTTTATATATTTAATATTAATGATGAATTTAAGAATTTAACTAATTCTAGTCCTTACAATTTATTTAAGACTTTTGAAGATATATATTATTTAGATTTAGAAGATCAAAATTATGGTATTAATATGTATGATCAAATGGTTAAACCTTTTAATAAGATAGACTTAAATAATCGTTTGTTTACTACATATCATAAGAATGATCATTATACTAAATTTATGAATACACATATTTATAATGATTATTATACTGATGAAGAGACTAAGTTAAATATTGGTAATGCTTTTTTAGTGTTGGAAACTACTAGTGCTAAACCAACATTCTTTAAAGTATTAAAAGATAATAAAAATTTATTTATTTGTGATTTTCAAAACCAAGATTATTTTTGGTTAGAAAGTGTTGCTTAAATATTGATTGTTTAGTAAAATATTTTTAGTAAGGAAGTGTTATTAATGTTAAGTGATATTCTACTAATATTATTAGGTCTATTAATTGGCCTTGTTATTGGTTTTATAATAGCTAAAAAATTAATGCAAAAAGAATTAAAAAAGAATCCACCTATTAATGAAAAGATGATTGAGGCCATGATGTCAGGAATGGGACGTAAACCAAGTCAAAAGCAAGTTAAAGAAGTTATGCGTCAGATGAATAAATATATGTAATACTTAGTATTACTTTTTTATGGTGTTAATATGGAAAAGTATAAATTGATTGAAAGAAGTATTATTACTACTTATCGTAAACCAATTTGGCATAATTTTGTTAAAGCTATTAAAGATTATGGTTTGGTAAAAGAAAATGACCGGATTATGGTTTGTATCAGTGGCGGAAAAGATTCTTTTTTATTGGCTAAATGTTTAGAAGAATTACAAAGACATGGTAACATTAATTTTAAATGCTTTTTTGTAATAATGGATCCGGGATATAGTGAAGATAATAGAAAACTAATTTTAGATAATGCTAATATTTTGAATTTAGAAGTAGAAATGTTTAAAACGGATATTTTTAGAGTTTCTTCGAAATTAAATCCTAAAAATCCTTGTTATATGTGTGCTAGGATGCGTAGAGGGGCACTATATGATAAGGCTAAAGAATTAGGATGTAATAAAATTGCTCTTGGGCATCACTTTAATGATGTGATTGAAACAACTTTATTATCTATTTTTTATTCCGCGGAAGTAAAGACTATGTTGCCTAAATTACATAGTACTAATTATTCGGGAATTGATTTAATAAGACCTCTATATTTAGTTCGGGAAGATGATATTATTGCTTGGGCAAGGCATAATGAATTACATTTTATAAATTGTGCTTGTGAATTTAGTGCTAGGAGTAAGGATGTAAAAGAACTTAGTAAAAGATTAGAAATAAAAGAATTAATTAAAGAATTAAAGAAAAAGAATAAGGAAATAGATCATAATATTTTTAAATGTATGAGTAATATTAATTTAGATTGTGTGTTAGGAACGGTTAAAGATGGGAATCATCATTCGTTTTTAGATGATTATAAGGAGTAGTAATGAAGATATTTGTTTGTTGTTCGGCTAGAGATGATATTAAAGAAGAGTATTTAGTAACTTCGGCTAATTTACTTGATAAAATATTTCAAGATGATAATGATTTAATATTTGGTGCTGATAATACAGGAATTATGAAATTAGCTTATAATGCTGCTAAAAAGTATCAACGTTTAGTTTATGGCGTTTGTCCTAAAAATTATATTGAAGATTTTAAGAAGATAAAATGTGATAAAGAAATTATTAGTAGTAGTGCGATTAGTAGGGCTGTTGATGCTTTATCTTTATGTGATGTAGTATTAATTTTACCAGGTGGGATAGGAACATATTCTGAACTTTTTATTGCTCTGGAAGCTAAAAGGAATCATGAGTTTAATAAACCAATAATCATTTATAATGTTACGGATTATTTTACCGATTTATTAAATATTATTAAGAATATGTATGAAAAAAAATTTATTGTTTCTGGTAAAGAAGAATTATTTGTTGTTGCTCGCAGTGAAGAAGAATGTTTAAATTTATTATCTGATATGCGAAATTAAGTGATTTTTGCTATTATATTTTAAAAAAAATTAGGAAATAAGAAAAAACTCTTGACAAATTCTTTAAAATATTCTAATTTATTTTTAACTTAAAAGTTTAGGCAGTGTGTTCTTTGATTTGAGTAGTTAACTTTGACCATATTGTGGTCATTTTTGCTACTTAGAGGAGGGTTTTTGATGTTGAATAATTTAAGTATTAATGATTTATTATGTGTAGTAAAAAAATATGATAGTGATATAGTTTATGCTGTAAAAAAAGCTTATGATATGGCTAGTGTATTGCATCAGAGCCAATATCGTAAAAGTGGTGAACCTTACATTATTCATCCTTTAAATGTTTGTTATACTTTGGCTTTAATGCATGCTGATTGCGATACTTTGTGTGCTGCTTTACTTCATGATACCCTAGAAGATACGAATATTACTAAAGAAGAGATTGCTAGAGAATTTAATGATAATGTTGCAGAACTTGTTGATGGGGTTACTAAAATATCTAATTCTAGTTACGTAGTTGATAGTGATAATTTAGCAACAACACGAAAAATTATTTTAGGAATGGCTAAAGATATTCGCATTATTATTATAAAGCTTGCGGATAGATTACATAATATGCGTACTTTAGAATTTAAGTCACCGGCTAAACAAGAAAAAATATCTTTAGAAACAATGCATTTTTATGTTCCTCTTGCTCGTTTAATTGGTGCTTATGAAATAAAATATGAATTAGAAGATATTGCGTTTAAATATTTAAAACCTAATGATTATTTAAAAACAGAAGAAATGCGAAATAATATTATTATGAATAGTAAAAGTACTTTAGATATAATGCAAGAAAATATTGGTAATTTATTAGAACAAAAAGATATAGCATATTCTATTTCTAGTAAAGTTAAAAATATCTATGGTATTTATAAAAGAATAAATAATTTTGGTAATTATGTTGATAAACATGATTTAATTGCTTTAAAAATATGTTTAGAAGAATTACAAAATTGTTATTTAGCTTTAGGTTTAGTTCATAGTATGTATCATCCCTATAATGAAAAATTTAAAGATTATATCTGTAATCCTAAGGCTAACATGTATCAAGCTTTACATACTACTGTATTTGCTCCTAACGATTTATTTGTTCAAGTCCAATTAAAGACTATTACTATGAATTATATTTCTACTTATGGTTTACCAAGTTATTGGTATTATATGGGAGATATGGCCCGTGATAAAATGCAGGAAGATTTAAAGAATAAAGTTCATTTTTATGATTCTGTTGAAGGAATTGATCGTTTATTTTCTTCTAATCAAGATTTTGTAAATCAAATTAGAAAAGAATTATTATCTAAGCATCTTCACGTTTTTGATACTAAAGGTTGTGTAATATACTTACCAAAAGATTCTACAGTTATTGATTATCTTTATGCTGTATATAAAGATAAAGCTCCTTATGTTGAAAGAGTAAGTGTTAATGGCAATCTTTTAGATGATTATAGTTATGTTTTACAAAATAATGATATAGTATCAATTACTTTAGGATTGCAAAAGAATGTTAATCCAGAAAAATGGTTCGGGATGGCAACGACATCTTTGGCAAGAAGTTTAATAAAAAAGGGTAACTAATATAATAAAGTTATCCTTTTATTTTTAATAGTAATAAATCCTTCTTCTTTTAAAGATTTTAATTCTCTTGTCATCGCACTACGATCAACGCCAAGATAATCTGCTAATTTTATATAGGTACTAGGAACATAGATATTTTTGGAATTATTTTTTAAAGAGGTAATCCGAAAATATTCTAGTAAACGATTGCGGATAGTTTTTTCACTTAAAATACTTATTCTTTCGTTATTGGCAATAATTCTTTCATTATAAAACATTAGTAAATTTTTAATAAATTCATTATAATATTGATACTTTGTTTCTTGATAATTAATAATTACATCATAATCGATTATAATTAATTTTGTTTTCGATTTCGTTAGTATTTCATAATTTTCACTATTGATGTTCGAGATTATATTACCAAATATTTCATCTTTAGTTAACGTTTCCATAATTGTTTGTTGGCCATCATAGTTTATTTTTATTATTTCAATATCACCGGTTAAAATAATGGCAATAAAGTTATTTGATCTTATTAAATTATTTATGTAGACATTCTCTTGATATGTAAATATATTAGCTTCTAATAATCTTAATAATTTTACCTTATTTCCTTGACCAATATTATTAAATAAGTTAATCATCTTTTACACCTCTTAAAAAAATAATATCAAAATAATCAAAATGTTGCAATTGCAACATTGCATATTTAAAATGTATGATAAGATTATCGTGAGGAAAGTAAAGAGGTGTTTATGAAAGTAATTAAAAGAGATGGTCATGTTGTAGAATATTGCCCAGAAAAAATAGAGAATGCAATCAAAAAGGCTAATGCTGAGGTTGAAGAGGAAGAGCAAGCAACTCTTACCCAGATTAGAAATATTATTAAATATATTGAAAGACTTGGTAAGAAAAGAATACTAGTTGAAGATATTCAAGATATTATCGAAATGAAATTAATGGCGATTGGTCGTTATCAACTTGCTAAGAAATATATTACTTATCGCTATACTAGAGAACTAGTTCGTAAAAGTAATACAACTGATTTAGCTATTAAAGAATTAATCGATGGGGAATCTGAATATTGGAATACTGAAAATTCTAATAAAAATGCTAAAGTTGTTACAACCCAAAGAGATTATTTAGCTGGTATTACTAGTACTGATATTACTCGTAGATTTTTGCTACCAGAGGATATAGTAAAAGCTCATGATGATGGTATAATTCATTTCCATGATGCTGATTATTTTGCTCAGAATGCTTTACATAACTGTGATTTAATCGACTTAGAAGATATGTTACAAAATGGTACAAATATTAATGGGGTAATGATTGAAAAGCCACATCGTTTTTTAACCGCTATGACAATTGCAACTCAGATAATTACTGCTGTTAATTCTAGTCAATATGGAGGTTGTACAGTAACATTAACTCATTTGGCTCCTTTTGTAAGATTAAGTTATCAAGCTTTATTAAAGAAGTATAAGGATAGAAAATTTAGTAAAGCTGATTGTGAGAAATATGCTAAAGAAGATTTAAAGAAAGAAGTTGTTGATGGAGTTCAGACTTTTCAATATCAGATTAATTCAATGACTACAACTAATGGTCAAGCCCCTTTCTTAAGTGTATGTATGTATTTAGGAGAAACTGATGAATACAAAGAAGAATTAGCGATGATAATTGAAGAAGTATTAAAACAACGTATTCAAGGGATGAAAAATGAAAAAGGTGTTTATATTACTCCGGCTTTTCCTAAATTACTTTATATTTTAGAAGAAGATAATATGAATCCTGATGGCAAGTATTATTATTTAACTAAGTTAGCTGCTGAATGTACTGCTAAACGTATGGTACCTGATTATATATCTGAAAAGATTATGAAACAACTTAAGATTGATAAAAATGGTAATGGTCAGTGTTATCCATGTATGGGGTGTCGTTCTTTCTTGACTCCTTATGTTGATGAAAATGGTAAACCTAAGTATTACGGCCGCTTTAATCAAGGTGTTGTAACTATTAACTTAGTAGATGTAGCTTTATCATCAGATAAAGATATGGATGATTTCTGGAAGATATTTGATGAAAGATTAGAACTATGTCATCGTGCTTTACAAATTAGACATAAGAGATTAAGTAAGGTAACTAGTGATGTAGCACCAATATTGTGGCAATATGGAGCTTTGGCTCGTTTGAAAAAGGGCGAATCAATTCATGAGTTATTACACCATGGTTATTCTACGATTTCATTAGGTTATGCTGGTTTGTATGAATGTGTTAAGTTTATGACTGGTCATAGTCATACTGATAATGGTGTAGGTAAAGAATTTGGCTTAAAAGTTATGCAACATATGGTTGATAAATGTAATGAATGGAAGGCAGTAGAAGATATTGATTATAGTGTTTATGGTACCCCAATTGAGTCTACTACTTATAAATTTGCTAAGACATTACGTTCTCGTTTTGGTGTAATTAAAGGTATTACTGATCGTGATTATATAACTAACTCTTATCATGTACCAGTATTTGAAGAAATAGATGCTTTCACTAAATTAAAATTAGAAAGTGAATTTCAAAAACTTAGTCCTGGTGGGGCAATTAGCTATGTAGAAACTCCTAATTTATCTACTAACTTAGATGTTGTTTTAGAACTTATTAGATTTATTTATGATAATATTATGTATGCTGAATTAAATACTAAGTTAGATTATTGTCAAGAATGTGGGTATACTGGTGAAATATTAATCGATGATAATTTAGAATGGTATTGTCCAAACTGTGGAAATCGTGATCACGATAAATTAAATGTTGCTCGTCGTACTTGTGGTTATATTGGTTCTAATTTCTGGAATAAGGGACGTACGCAAGAGATTAAAGAACGTGTAATGCATATTGATAATAAAGACTTAGAGGCTGCGTAATGCGTTATAATAAGATAAGAAAAATGGATATTTCTAACGGACCAGGCGTTAGAGTATCTATTTTTATGCAAGGCTGTACATTTAATTGTAAGAATTGTTTTAATCCGGAAACTCATGATTTTAATGGGGGTAAGGAGTTTAATGATGATACAATTAATAAAGTTTTAGAAATAGGAAAGTTAGATTATATTAAAGGACTATCTATTTTGGGAGGCGAGCCATTACATCCTAAGAATATAGATGGGACAATTAAAATGGCTAAAGCTTTTCATAAAGAATTTCCTGATAAAACAATATGGATATGGTCAGGATTCTTATTTGAAAATGTTTGTAATAAAGATATTTTTAAGTATATTGATGTTTTGGTTGATGGTCAATATCAAGATGAATTGCATGATCCTACTTTAAAATGGTGTGGTTCTAAAAATCAGAGAGTAATTGATGTTCAAAAAACTTTAAAAGATGGCAAGATAGAATTATGGGAGGAAAATAATGCGTCATAGAGGGTTTGAAATTGCAAAAGGATATGAAGATAAGGGAATAAGTTTACCAGTGCGTAAAACTAAAAATTCAGCTGGGTATGATATTGCTGCTGCTGAGGATATAACAATTCCTGTTTATAAGCCAGGTATTAAGCCAACATTGATTCCAACGGGTTTAAAAGCTTATTGTGAAGAGGATGAATATTTCATGTTGGTAAATCGTTCTTCTGGTCCTAAGAAAGGATTACTTATGGCTAATTCAATAGGCATAGTAGATAGTGATTATTATGGTAATATAGATAATGATGGTCATTTCTATTTCCAATTTTGGAATGTATCTGATCATGATTTAGAAATAAAAAAAGGAGATATAATTGGTCAAGTAATCTTTCAAAAGTTCCTAATCACTGATGATGATAATGCCGAAGGCATTCGAATTGGTGGTTTTGGTTCTACTGATAAATAGCATAGTTAATTCTGATGCTATTTTTTAATATTTTATTGAATTTATAACAAATTTATTATATTATTTTAATATAATAAGGAGGTACTTTAATATGAATTATAAAAAAATAGGTAAATCAATTAAAGAAAGAATGGTAGAATTAGGAATAAGTGAAGAAGATTTAGCTCATGACTGTAATCTAGATTTAGTTTTAGTCAATAATATTATTATTGGGGAGGAAGAAGCCTCTATCGAGGTTTTAACTTTGATTGCTATATATTTAGATATGAGTTTTAATGAGTTATTAGATACTAAGAAAAATAAAGAGTTTTTCATAACGACATTAAAAAAATCTATTAAATGTCGTCGCAAAAATTGGACAATTAATTTGATGGGTGCAATTGGATTATGTCTAATTTTATGTATCATCGATGCTATTTTGTTATTGATTAATGTACCGTTAAAATATGGTTTAGCTATTTTTGTTTTAATTACGGTTATACTATTAATTGTTGACATATGTGTAGCATTAAACGAAAAGTAAGTTTCAACGACTTACTTTTTCTTTTGCCAACGGATATATGAATCGATTAACTAATACTCACCAAATGGAGCTTATTGGTCTATGTCGCCGCGCTACTTCGACGCTGGCTATGCCGCTGCGAGCGAGTTCCGTCAGGACACGGTCGGCAATGCCGACAGCGCTGGTGTCTGGGACACTTGGCTTGGCTTGCGTCCGGTAATCAATCTAAAGATTGAAATATGTACGTAATGTTTATTTGACAAAAAATGTAAATGAATATAGTAAATTTACACTTACTTATAATTATTTATTATATAATGTAATCATAGAGGAGGTATAAAATGAAACCACAAGCAGAACCAATACATATAAAGTGTAATAAAGAAGATATTGCTAAATATGTATTAATGCCAGGAGATCCTTTAAGAGCTAAGTATATTGCTGAAAACTTTTTAGAAGATGCTAAACTTGTTACTAGCGTGCGTAATATGTTTGGATATACAGGTACTTACAAGGGCGTAAAAGTTACGATAATGGGTAGCGGTATGGGTATGCCAAGTATGAGTATTTATGCATTTGAATTATTTTACTATTTTAATGTAGAAAGAGTAATCCGTATTGGAACATGTGGTGTTGTTACACCTGAAATTAAAGTTCCAGAATTAATTCTAGCTGAAAATGTTTATACTTTATCTAATTTTGCATACAATTATGATAGTTATGATAAAAACATGGAATACCCATCTAAAGAGTTAAATGCTAAGATAATCGAAGCTGCTAAAGAAACAAATAAAAAATTACATATTGGTACAATGCTAACTTGTGATGCGTTTGGTCCATATATAAATATGGATAATGTGTTAAATCGTATTCCTAAAGATGTTAAACCAATTGCGGAAGAAATGGAAGCCTTCGCTTTAGTTCATGTTGCTAATACATTTAATCGTGAAGCTGCTGCCATTGTTACCGCTGTTGATTCTAAGTTTAGTGATGAAGTATTATCTATTGAAGATAGACAGACATCTTTAAACGATATGATTACACTTGCATTAGATGCAATTATTAAATAAAAAGGGTTGGCTTGTTAGCACTGACTAGCCGTAGGAAGATATAATCTTCTTTTTTTGTTGCTTTTATAGTATAATCTTCTTGTGATTTGTATGGAAGTTTTAATAGAAAGATTAAATGATCAGGGATTAGGAATATGCTATGTTGATAATATTATTACTTTTGTTCCTAATACCGTAGTAGGAGATTTAGTAGATATAGAAATAATAAAAAAATATAAAAAGTATAATAAAGCATGTGTAAATAAATATATTAAAAAGTCACCTAAACGAATAAATGCTATTTGTCCGTATGCAGATGCATGTGGTGGGTGTGCTTTAATGAATATCCCTTATCAAACAGGATTAGAATATAAAATAAATAAAGTTAAAAATATCTTGAAAAAGTTTGCTAATATAGATACTAATTTAGAGATTATTAGTTTTAATAATATTAATTATCGTAATAAAATAACTATTCATGTTAAAGATAAAAAGATAGGATATTATCAAGATAAAAGTAATAATCTGGTTGCAATAGATAATTGTTTAATAGCAAATAGGGAAATTAATAAATTTTTAAAAGAAATTAATAAGTATAATATTATCAATGGTGAAGTAGTAATTAGATGTAACTATAATAATGAATTATTAATAAATTTTTTAACTAAAGATAAATTACAGATAATAAAGAGTAATTTAAAAATAGTAGGTATTTTACAGAATGACAAGGTTATAGTAGGAGACAATTATTTTGTTGAAAAGATTAATAATCTTTATTTTAAAGTAAGTTATAATTCTTTTTTTCAAATTAATCGGGATATAACTTCTTATTTATTTGATTTTATAAAAGATAATATTTTAAAGAATAAAAATGTTTTAGATTTATATTGTGGAGTAGGAACATTAGGGTTAAATATAGCTAGAGAAGAAAATAAAGTTTATGGTATTGAAGTAGTTAGGAATGCTGTTGAAAATGCTATTACTAATAGTAAAATAAATAATATTAATAATGTTTATTATCTTTGTGGGGAAGTAAGTAATTGTATTGATAAAATTAAAGATAAGATAGAGGTTGTGATTATTGATCCTCCAAGAAGTGGGTTAGATAGTAAAAGTATATCAGTAATAAATAAAATGTTACCAGAACAAATTATCTATGTATCTTGTAATCCGATTACTTTAGCAAGAGATTTAAATAATTTTAAGGATTATAAACTAGATAAGATAGTAGCTTTGGATATGTTTCCTAATACTTATCATGTGGAGTGTATATGTGTTCTTAGTCTAAAAAATAGAAGAAGGTTAGTATAATAAGAGATACTTGCTGACAAAAGAATACTCAATAAATAGCAATGTTATCTTTATTAAATATAGAAGATATAAAAGTAGAAATTAAGAACAAGCGAATATGAATTAGAATATATTAGGCAATGAAGAAATAGTAAACTAAACTTTTAGTTGAGATATTTAAACTTCTTCTTTATTGAGTTTTTTTTTAATCAAATTATAAAATTTAGTAAGAAAGAAGGTTATATTTAAAATGAAAAAAGAAAAAATTATTTTAGGTGTTGTATTAGTTGCTATCATAGTATTGGTAATCTTTAGTGCTTACAAATATTTTAGTAAAGAAAATACGGTATTAGAGGAAAAAACAGATGCTGAGAAGTTTGCTTTAGAATATACTAAGTTAACAAATGATAATGTTTTTGTTTATCGAAATATTGATGAAATTATTAGAATATTCGAACATGGTACTGGTATAGTATATTTAGGTTTTCCTGAATGCCCTTGGTGTCAAGAATATGTATATTATTTGAATGAAACGGCTAAAGAATATGGAGTAGAAAAGATATATTATTTTAATATTTTAGAAGATAGAGATAATAATACGGATAATTATTTAAAATTAGTAGATATACTAGATGAATATTTACAATATGATGAAGAAGGAAATAAAAGAATTTATGTTCCTGCTGTAATTGCTATTAAAGATGGAGAAATTTTAGGATTTGATGATGAAACATCTTGGGATACTAAAGGATATGAAACTCCTGAAGAATATTGGCAAAATGAAGATTTAGAAGGATTAAAGAATAAATTTATTAAAATGTTTGCAGATACTAATCAAAATGCTTGTTCTGATTGTAATTAAGTATATTAAATATAGTGATTGCTTTTAACTAATACAATCCTTTTTTATTTTGAAAAAATAATTGACATAATGCTATGTTATATCCTAGAATTAAGTTAGAGTGTGAATGTATGAGGTGCTTATGACTAATTCTAACAATTTAAAAAAATATTA
Organism: uncultured Bacilli bacterium; assembly: GCA_944371435.1. GTDB lineage: Bacteria > Bacillota_I > Bacilli_A > RF39 > UBA660 > CAG-605. Next base: position 11,117 of record CALVXQ010000004.1, on the reverse strand, counting down.
TAAGTGTAGTAATTGTGGTAACTTAGTAGAAGAAGATGCTAAAAGTTGTCCTAAATGTGGGGCTGAATTTGTTGAAGATGATATTATTGATGATAATATTTATGAAAGAAAGTATCTTGACTGGTCAACTGATGCGTTCTTTCATATTAATACTCATCATAATATTGAAGTTACTGAATCTTTATTTTCTATTATAGCTGTTGCTATAGTTTTAATTCTTTTTTTAATATTTATCTTTTTATCAATGAATGATACTGAATCAATCTTACTTATTTTATTTTTTATAATGCTTGTTGTTATATATACAGTACTTTATTGTCATGCAATATTAGTTAATAAAGATATAGTAAGAATTAGAAAATTAAAATTTGATAATGACTATTTTAGTTTAGAAGATAAAAAAAGATATGTTGACGATCTTAACTTATATTTAAAAGAATTAGAAGCTGAAGTTAGAAGAAAGAAAGCAGAATTAAAAAGATTGCAATTAGATACAACAATTGATTATGTTGTAATTGCTGATGTGGATAAAAGAAAATCAGCTACTAGTACGGCGATAAGAAGTGCTGCTGGTAACTCTCTACTAGGACCAGTTGGTTTAATTGCTGGGGCAGCCTCTGCTCGTAATAAATCGTATACAACTTTTGTAATTATTTATAAAAGTGGTCGTAAGCAAGTAAAAAAAGTTGATAATAGTTCGAAAGAATATAAGAGACTATTAACTTATTTACGTTAATAAAAAGAAAGGAAAATAAATGTTAGATAAGATAGAAGTACTAATTCATAGTAGTATAAAATTTAGTAAGGGATTAATTATTTATTTTGATCCATATAAAATTGATAGAGATTATCATGATGCCGATATTATCTTTATAACTCATGATCATTATGATCATTATAGTCCTTTAGATATAAAAAAAGTAATTAAAGATGATACTATAATAGTAGCTCCCCAAGATATAGGTGAAAAACTAAGTACTAATAATATTATAGGAGTAGTACCAAATAAAAATTATGAAGTATTAAATATTAAATTTAAAACTATTCCAGCTTATAATGTTAATAAAAATTTTCATCCTAAAGAAAATAATTGGGTAGGATATTTATTAGAATATAATAATATTAAGTATTATATTGCCGGGGATACTGATATAACTAAAGAAAATCAAAATATAGTTTGTGATGTGGCATTTGTACCAATTGGTGGGGTCTATACAATGGATTATCAAGAAGCTGCTAAGTTAATTAATAAAATAAAACCTAGAATAGCAGTTCCCATTCATTATGGTCTTATTGTCGGTAATAAAGATGATGGTATTAAATTTAGTAAATTGCTTAATAATAATATTGAATGTAAAATTTTTATTAAGTAAGGAAAGGTGATAACGATGGATTTTTTACAATTAGCTAAAGATAGATATTCTTGTCGTAGTTTTTCTTCCAAAGAGGTCGAAAAAGAAAAGATTGAAAAAATTTTAGAAGCTGCTAGAGTGGCTCCTACTGCGAGAAATTTACAACCTCAAAAAATATTAGTACTAACGGATAAAGAAGAATTGGCAAAAATGAGCGCTTGTACTAAATATGGTTGGAATGCCCCAGTGATGATGATTATTTTTTATGATAAAGATATTTCTTATAAAAGAGAAGGTAGTGATAATAAAGATTTTGGCCCTATCGATGCTAGCATTATAACTACTCATATGATGTTAGAAATTCAAAGTCTTGGTTTAGGTACTACTTGGATTGGAGCTTTTGATCCGGTAAAATTAGGTGAAGTTTATAATGTGCCTAGTAATTTAGAACCAGTTGCTATTTTACCGGTTGGTTATCCTAGCGAAGAAGCAAAACCTAGTAAATTACATACAATTAGAAAAGATATTTCTGAGTTTACTTATTGGAATAAAATAGATGATGCTAAATAAATGTTTAGCATTTTTTTTATAATTAGTTGTTTAATTTACTTTCTTGAGTTAAAATCTATATAAAGAAAGGTAGGCATAAGATTTTATGACATACATAGAAGTAATTAAAACAGCTATATTTATATTTCCTTTTATAGCCTTATTATTTACGATACCATTTATTTTACATCAGTATCATAAGTATGGCTCAATTAATAAGTTAAGAGTTTTTATAATATATTCTTTTATTTTATATATGCTTACTATGTACTTTTTAGTTATATTACCTCTTCCTAGTGTCGAAGAAGTAATAAATATGCCTGATCGTATTCCTCAGTTGCAACCATTTAATTTTATAAATGATATTCTAAGAGATACGAACTTTAATATTCATGATTTTAGTACTTATATCCCGACATTAACACATCCTTCAGTATATACCGCTGTTTTTAATATAATTATGACTATACCTTTAGGAATGTATTTAAGATATTATTATAAATGTGGCTTTTTTAAAACTTTATTTATATCATTTTTAATATCTTTATTCTTTGAAATAACACAATTAACAGGTTTATATTTTATATATCCTAAAGCTTATCGTTTATTTGATGTTGATGATTTGTTAACTAATACGCTAGGTGGGGTAATTGGTTTCTTAATAATGGGGATAGTAGATAATTTTTTACCAACAAGAGAAGAAATAGATGCTAAGACAATCGAGGAAGGAAAAGTAGTATCCGGATTAAGAAGAATAACTTTGTTTTTCTTAGATACTATAATATATAGCTTTTTAACAGGTGTAGTAACTATAATAGGAAATAAATCTTATTTACCATTAATAATGTTTATTATTTATTTTGGGGTAATACCATATTTATGGCAGGGTAAGACAATAGGTAGTAACTTTTTAAATGTACGAATTGAGTTTCCTAACTTACGCTTTTTAAGAAGTTTATTCCGCCCTTTATTTAATTATTTATACTATTTTATAATACCTGTATTTATCTTAGTATTAAGTTATATTGTGATAAGTTATTTTAAATTTATCGATTCTTCAATTATGATATTATTATTATCTTTAATTATAGTTTTAATTTATTATTTAATAAATATTATTTTGATTTTAAAAAATAAAAGAATATACTATGATAGTATTTTTAAAACTAAATTTGTTAGTACAATTACCGAAAAAATTAATTGAATTATTATAAGTATTATGTTATAACTTAAGTAGAAGGTAGGGTAATTGGGTATGCAGAAGTTTATATTATGTTTGGTTTGTATTATATGTTTAGTAACTGGTTGTGGTAATAAAAATATTTATGAGCAACAAACATTAGATAATGTTAGTATTAATATCGATAATGTTACTCCAACGGGGGCTACATTAACTATAAAAGATGAGAATGAAAATCCATATATTTATGGTGAATGGTATGAAATAGAAAAAGAAGTTGATTCCGAATGGGAAAGATTAGAAACGATAAATGATTTGTTATTTAATGATTTAGGTTATAAAGTGGATGAAAATAATACGGTGTCATTTACGATGGATTGGCAAGATTATTATGGTACTTTAGAACCAGGTAGCTATCGTCTAATTAAACGAATTGATAATAATTATTTATATACTTATTTTACAATTGAAGATGAGTCTTAATTTAGAAAATAAATTTTCCTAATAAGAAAGTTTATTTTTTTATATTATTTTCTAAATTGTAACTTAGTAGTAACTTTGTATATCATATAATTAGATTGGAAAGAGGGATAATATGGAAATTCTAAAAGTTGAAAATTTAACAAAGATTTATGGTAAAGATAGTACTAAAGTAGTAGCCTTAGATCATGTTTCATTTACTGTTGAAAAAGGAGAATTTGTAGCCATTGTCGGGGCATCAGGTAGTGGTAAATCAACTCTTTTACATTTAATTGGTGGGGTAGATCGACCAACTTCTGGAAAAGTATTTATTGATGGCAATGATATTTATAAATTTAATGATGATAAATTAGCAATTTTTCGAAGAAGACAAGTTGGCTTAATATATCAATTTTATAATCTAATACCAATATTAAACGTTGAAGAAAATATTACTTTGCCTCTAGCTTTAGATAATAGAAAAGTAGATAAGAATATTTTAAATGATATGTTAAAATTATTAGGTTTACAAAATAGAAGAAATCATTTACCAAGTGAATTATCAGGTGGGCAGCAACAAAGAACAAGTATAGGTAGAGCCTTAATTACTAATCCTACTTTAGTATTAGCTGATGAACCAACGGGTAATTTAGATTCTAAATCTAGTGAAGAGATAGTAGCTTTATTAAAGAAATCGAATAAAGAATTGAAACAAACTATTATTATGATTACCCATAATATGGAAATAGCTAAGATTGCTGATAGAATTATAAAACTAGAAGATGGTAAAATTGTTGAGGACTGATGATTATGAATTTACTGAATAAATTAACAATTAAAAATTTAAAATTAAATAAAAAAAGAACTATTGTTACTATTATAGGAATTATGTTGTCAGTAGCATTGGTAACTGCTGTTGCAACAATGTATTCTAGTGCAGTCGAATCTTTAATAAATTTTGCTATTTCTGAAAAAGGTGATTTTCATGTTGCATATTTTGATGTTCCAAAAACCGAAATAGCTACTTTTCAAAATAATCGAAGTATTGAAACATTAAATTTAGTTACCAATATAGGTTATGCTAAAATAGATTCTAAGAATGATTATAAGCCTTATGCTTATGTAAAAGCTTTTACCAAAGAAGCTTTAAATAATTTATCGATAAACTTAGTAGAAGGGCGTTTACCAGAAAATAGTGATGAAATATTAATACCTACGCATTTAAAAACTAATGGCAGAGTTACTTTAAACGTTGGTGATATAATTACCATAAATGTTGGTAAGAGAGTAGATAGTGAAGGTTATGAGTTAAATCAGAATAATCCATTATATACTGATGATAATGAGAATATAATAGAAAACATTGTAAATACAACTAGTATGACGTATAAAGTAGTAGGTATTATAGAAAGACCGGCTAGTAATATTGAAGATTATTCAGCTCCAGGTTATACTTTTATAACTTATTGTGATGAAAATAGTATTGGTGATTATGTCGATATATATGCTAAATTTTATGCTAAGGATTTAAAAAATGTTTATAAAGTAACAGCAGGGATTATAGGAATTGATCCTTTACTATATGAAAAATATAATCTTAAAAATTCTAGTATGACTGAAGAAGAGTATAATCAATATCTTTTACAGGCCCAAAAAGTTAAATACGCAGTAGATATTAATGATAATTTAATTGATTTAGAAACTAATCCAATAAAAAGTAGTGGTATTGGTGGTTTAGGAATAGTTGTAGGTATTGTTATGGCTATTATAGTAGTAACATCCGTGTTTTGTATTAAAAATAGTTTTGATATATCTATAACCGAAAAAATTAAACAATATGGTATGCTAAGAAGTATTGGGGCTACTAAAAAACAAATAAAACATAATGTATTTTATGAAGCTACTATTTTAGGACTTATTGGTATTCCTTTAGGAATATTGTGTGGTATCTTAGCATCTTATATTTTAGTTATCGTTAGTAATTATTTCTTACAAGACCTTTTATCTAATAGTCGTAAATTAGTCTTTTCTTTCTCATTTCTAGCTATCGTAATTGCTATTATTTTAGGAATAATAACTATTTATGCATCAGCCTTTAGAAGTGCAAAAAAAGCCGCTAAAATAACACCAATTGATTCTATAAGAAATAGTGGTAATATTAAATTAAATCCTAAGAAATTGAAAACACCACGAATTATTAATAAATTATTTGGTGTTGGGGGAGAAATATCTTATAAAAATTTAAAAAGAAATAAAAAGAAATATCGTTCGACTCTTATATCTTTAATTGTATCGGTATCAATATTTATCGCTTTAACAAGTTTTATGAGTTTTACTTTTGATTTAGTAGATTTTGAGCTTGATATCCAAGATTATAATCTACATTTAACGATGCGAGATTATACAATAGATGATTATGAAAAACTTGTAAGTACTACAAAGTTAGATAATATAGTCGATTATACTATTGCTAGAGAAACCGGTATATCTACTGCTGAAAATCATTTTAGTAAAGAATATATCGATTGGGTAGGCTTAGATGAAGAAATTCTTGTCGATAATTATATAAGTATTTTTGCTTTAGGTGATTATCAATATAATAAGTTTATAAAATCATTGAGACTTGATTATAATACAGTAAAAGATAAGGGTATATTTTTAGATTATGCAAAAGTTTCTTCATATAATGCTGAGGATAATACGTTTGATAATAAATTTATGCATATTTATGATTTTAAAGATAATGATATTATTAAAGGAACTTTTGATGATAATTCTCAGTTAGAAATAGAAATAGTTAAAGTGACGGAAGAGAAGCCTTTTGGATTTAAGAATGTAAATGGAGCTTTAATAGTTAGTGATGAATTATTTGCTAAGATGTATTCTACTAATAACATTATTAGTATTTATTATAATTCTGATAATGCTAATAAGTTACAAGATGAAATAGATGAAGTTTTACTTGATATGGATTATGCATTAAGTAATATAGAAGAAGAAGTAAATATGTTAAATGATTTATTTACTTTAATAGGTATATTCTTATACGGATTTATTATAGTTATAACTTTAATTGGTATTACTAATATATTTAATACAATAACAACTAATATGGAATTAAGAAGACAAGAATTTGCTATGTTAAAATCTATTGGTATGACTAAAAAAGAATTTAATCGTATGATAAGTTTAGAAAGTTTATTTATGGGCTTAAAAGCATTATTAATTAGTATTCCTATTGGACTTATCTTATCTTATTTAATTTATTATTACTTAAATACAGATATGGGAATGCCATATAGACCTCCTATTAAAGCTATACTAATTGCTATTATTACTGTCTTTATCTTAATATTTATAATTATGAAATACTCAATTAATAAGATAAATAAACAAAATACTATTGAAACTATTAGAAATGAAAATATTTAACTAGAGAATAAAAACTCTAGTTTTATATTTATAAGTATTATTAATAAATTTAATTGCATCATATATATTGTCAATTGCATCATTTTGAGTTATAATGATGCAATTGAAGAGGAGAATGGTGCATTTTGCGAAGTTTTAATTTAAAAGATGAATATAATTCTGTTATTTCTAATAATAATATTGTAAATTTAATAAGTAAAATTCATGAATACAAAGGAAAGCAATCATATTTATTAGATACAAAAAAAGATACTCTAGCAACTTTATTGAAAGTTGCAAAAATACAAAGTACCTCTGCATCTAATAAAATAGAAGGTATTTATACATCAGATAAGAGGATTAATGAGTTAGTTAATAAGAAATTAGAACCTAAAAATAGAAATGAAGAAGAAATTGCCGGATATAGAGATGTCTTATCGTTAATCCATGAAAATTATAATTATATAGATATAACTTTAAATACAATTTTACAATTGCATAGAGATTTATATAAATATACTGGCTATAGTTATGGGGGAAAGTTTAAAAATTCTCAAAATTATATTGAAGAAACTAATGAGAATGGCGAAAAGAAAATAAGGTTTGTACCACTATCCCCTGTGGAAACTCCTATTGCAATTCAAGAATTATGTGAAAATTATAATCAAATGGTTAATAATGAATATTGTGATTTATTAATATTAATCCCAATATTCATATTAGATTTTGTTTCAATACATCCGTTTAATGATGGTAATGGAAGAATGAGTAGATTATTAACATTATTACTATTATATAAAGCTGATTATATAGTAGGTAAATATATAAGTATTGAAAAAATAATTGAAGATACAAAAGATAGTTATTATGATACTTTAGAAAAAAGTTTAATATCTTGGCATAATAATCAAAATGATTATTCTTATTTTGTAGAATATTATTTAGGTATTATATTAAATGCTTATAAAGAGTTGGATTCTAAACTAAATATAGTTGATCATAAAAGAATTGCTTCTTATGATAGAATAACAAATATATTTAAGGAAAATATTATTCCGATAGATAAAGCATTTATAATTAATAAATGTCCGGATTTAAGTGAAACAACTATTGAAAGATTATTAAATATTTTACTTAAGGAAGAAAAAATTATTAAAATATCTAATGGTAGATATACAAAATATAAGTCGAATATAAAGTGATTAACAGTCACTTTTTTTATTGTCAAAAATCAGGAAAAATTATATGTTTTTCCTAGAAAAAGGCAAAATATTTAATACTTGATTTTATTAATATTATTATGTATATTAATTTTGTAATTAGGAGGAATTTATGAATATCTTATTAATTGAAGATAATATAAATATTATAAAAGGGTTAACTTATTCTTTTGTAAAAGATAATTATAATTTAACTTCTAAAACTAATATTAAAGATACTTTAGATTATATTAATAATAATTATAATATAGATTTAATTATATTAGATATTGCTTTACCTGATGGAAATGGGATATCTTTATATAATGATTATTTAAAGAAATTAAATATACCAGTAATTTTTTTAACTGCTAATGATGATGAAGATGATATTGTTAAATGTTTAGAACTAGGAGCAGAAGATTATCTAACTAAACCTTTTAGTACTAAAGAATTAATAGCTAGAGTAAATAAAATATTATTAAGATATAAAAAGAAAAGTATAATTAAAGTGAAAAATATCTCTTTTGATATGGATAAATTAGTACTTTATAAAGATAATGAAGTGGTTAACTTAACGGCTTTAGAATTAAAATTAGTTAATTTATTATTTTTAAATCTTAATAAAGTTATTAGTAGAGATATGATATTAGAAAAAATATGGGAATGGACTGGTAATGATGTTGATTATCATACGGTAACTGTCTATTTTAATAGAATAAGAGATAAAATTGGTAAAGATGTAATTATTACTATAAAAGGAATAGGATATAGAATAGATGAAAAATAAAGTTAAGTTAAAAAAATATATATTTATTAGTCTTATAATAAGTACTATATTTATTATTTTTAATATTATAATTAATATATATCAGTACCGGGTATATACTAATAACTTAAATAATAAAATAGGGGCTATTATTAGTACTTTACAAGCTAAATATCCTTTACTTACTAAAAATGAAATAGTCGAAATATTAAATAGTAAAGATAATAATACTAGTATATTTAAAGAATATGGTATTGATGTAGATAATACATCTATTATCTTAGAAAATGATGAAATATATAATAAATATATAATCTTTAATACTATATATATTATTATATTAGTTATAATTATTTTAATAATATTTATAATTTATATTAAAGTTAAAGATAAAGATATAAAAGATATTACAAAATATATTACAGCAATTAATCATGGTAATTATAATTTAGCTATCGATTCTATTTCTGAAGATGAATTATCTATTTTAAAAAATGAATTATATAAAACTACTATCAAGTTAAAAGAAGCTGCTAATAATTCTAATAATGATAAATTAAGTATTAAAAAATCTTTAGAAGATATATCTCATCAGTTAAAAACACCATTAACTAGTATATTAATTATGTTAGATAATATAATAGATAATCCAAATATGGATATAAATACTAGACAAGATTTTATTAATGATATTAAACGCCAAGTATTAAATATTAACTTTTTAGTTCAGAATTTATTAAAATTAACTAAGTTTGATGCTAATACTATTCATTTTATTAGAAAAGATAATAAAATATATGCAATCTTAGAAGAAGCAGTAAAAAATGTTTCTACTTTAAGTGATTTAAAAGATGTTAAAATAATTATTAATGGTAATAATACTGATAGTATTTATTGTGATTTTAAATGGGAAGTAGAAGCTATTAGTAATATTTTAAAAAATAGTATTGAACATATTAATGATAGAAAAGAAATCTTAATTAATTATAATAGTAATAATATTTATGGTCTTATTGAGATTAAAGACTATGGTAAAGGAATATTAAAAGAAGATATTAAATATATATTTGATAGATTTTATAAAGGAAAGAATTCTAATAGTGATAGTATGGGAATAGGATTATCATTAGCTAAATCAATAATCAATCAAGATAATGGTTCGATTAGTGTAACATCTAATAATAAAGAAACTATATTTAGTATTAAATATTATAAATAAATATGCTCTTTTTTTATAAAGAGCATATTTATTTAAGTTTTATGTTTTAAATTTTTTAATTCTTTTTTGGCATCTAAAAATTCTTTTTGCCATCGACTATAATCTTCTTCTAAAGTATTACATATAATATTTAAGTTATATAATTTAACACTAAGAACTATGACGACTATAATTAAAATAACTATAATAGATGCTAATAAATATATTAAATACATTATAAGATTTACTCCTTTCTAATTATATTAATGCTTTCATATTCTTTAAAAAGTTCAAGGCATATATCCGTTAGACATATTTTCGTAAAAATTCCATAATATATTTATGGGGATGTATATGAGTAAACTTGAAAATAAAGCAACTAAGGATCATTCTAACTGGACTACAAGAAATATACTTGCAATTAATGTCACATACTTGCGTCATGAAAAAGGATGGTCACAAGAAGAATTAGCTGAAAGAACTGGACGTAGTGTTTCTTTAATCAGTGATATTGAGAATGCAAATATTGGGGCTACGGTTGATGCAATTGATGATATTAGTCAAGCCTTAGCATGGTCAACTTCTGATTTAATTAAAGACCATGGATTTGTAGTGCGTAAGAAACGAGTAGATAGTAAACAATAAGTTTACTATTTTTTTTGAAAGCACTATCTTAAGTATATCATGATAATCTATAAAAAGTTTAAAAACTCGATTGTTTCTTAAACTATTTTATGTTATTATTATATTAATAGAATAGAGGTTAAAATATGAATTATCAAAACATATTAAAAAAACAAACATCTATTATTCTAGTATCTGTGATTGTAATGATTTTAATTATAATAGGTGTAAGTTATTCGTTGTTTATGCAGGTCGATGAATCTAATCAAGTTCAAGTAGTAGAAAGTGGCACTTTAGTCTTATCTTCTACTAAAGGAAATACTATTACTACTAATAATCTACCTTTATCAGATGCTGAAGGATTAGGTAATGAAGG
>CALVXQ010000003.1 GCA_944371435.1 uncultured Bacilli bacterium | reverse complement strand
AAAATATGTGAATGTAATGACGATTGAGTTTGGGATAGCATATTTTAACTTAGGAGGTTTTAGATGAAAACAATAAAATTAAGTGAATATGCTAATGATGGAGTATTAGTAGATTTAGAAGATAATTATAGTTATAAACTTTGGCATGATGCAAGGGCTATTAATATTCCCTATAACGAATTAGTTTATAATTTTGGGACACTTTTAGATAAAAATAAGAAGTATTATTTTTATTGTCGTCATGGAAGTAAGAGTAGACGTTTAGTAAGTATTTTAGAAATATATGGATACGATGTAACACAGGTATTACTTGATAATTAATTTAAAAAGATTAATTCTTGTGATATAATATTTGTGTTTTAGGAGTATCTATGAAAAAAATTCTAATGTTGTTATTAATTACTTTATTATGTGGTTGTTCTAAATATGAAGGAACTTGGTGTCAAAAAAATGAGATATTTAGTACTTTAGTTATTTTAGAAGAAGATTATACTAGTAAAGAATATAATAATATATTAAATAAAGTCCAAGGTTTAAATTATTTAAGAGGCTATGATGTTGTAGATGATATAGAAAAAGGTAATACAACGATAAATATATATTTTAATAATAAAATAGGTATGAATAGTAGTGAAGAAGTATTAAAAGACTTAGATGGCATCGAAAGTATTGAGATTAAGAGTTTTGAAGTAACTAGTCAAAAATTAGTAATTGAAGATGATACTTATAATTACGGATTAAATTTAGATAATGTTGATGCTAAAGAGTATAAAGGAAAATATGAAGAAAGTAATAATGTTTTAACATTAGGAGATTTTAAACTTTATTATAAAGATAAACTTTTATGTTTAGATAGTGAGTGTACTAGTTTTTTAGTAAAGAGTAAAACTGATGATTGTAATTAAAGCAAGATATATCTTGCTTTTAATAAGAAAGGAATATTTTTATGAACTTGTTTTATCCGGATATTTATGCTAAAGATATATATAAAATTGATTATAAAAAATTAAAGGAAAATGGAATTAAGTGTTTAATATTTGATTTAGATAATACTTTAGTTTCGATATATGCTAAAAGACCGACTCGCAAGATAAAAGAGCTTTTTGCTTATTTAGACGATTTAAGTTTTAAAATAATTATTATGTCTAACAGTGGAAAAAAAAGAGTAACTCCTTTTAAAGAAGAATTAAATGTTGATTCTGCATATTCCTCTTGTAAACCTCTTAAGAAAAAATATCGTATTATAAAGAAAAAATATGGCTATAAAGATAGCGAAATTGCTTGTATTGGCGATCAGATTTTAACTGATATTTGGGGTGCTAATAAAATGAATTTTACTTCTATATTTGTTGATAAAATAAATGAAGAAGATTTTGTTTGGACAAAATTTAATCGTTTTATTGAAAAGAAAATTTTAAATTCTTTTGAGAAGAAAGGAAGTTTTAAACGAGGTAATTATTATGGTTAAAAAGTGTTTAGGATGTGGGGTAACTTTACAAAATATTGATAAAGAAAAAATAGGATATGTGCCCGATTTAAAGTTTAAAATATGTATGCGTTGCCATCGTTTGAGGCATTATGGTGAATTAAAAAAGGAATTAGTAAGTAAAGATAATGATACTATAATAAAAATAATTAATAATAATAAAAAACACGTTTTCTTTTTAATAGATTTTTTGAATATAAGTAATGAAGTAATAGATACGTATAAAAAATTTAGATATACTAAGACTTTATTAGTTACTAAGAAAGATATTATTCCTAGAAGTATTAAAGATAGTAGTATTATTGATTATTTAAGAAATAATTATCAAATAAATGAAGATATCTATTTAGTATCAGCTAAAGATAGTAAGAATAAGAATATTATTATTAAAGAAATGATTAATAAGAGTTTAAATTCTTGTTATATAGTTGGATATACTAACTCAGGAAAAAGTACTTTGATTAATACCTTATTAGATGAAAAGGTTATAACAGAAAGTTTTTTACCAGATACTACTCTTGATTTTTTAAATATTAAAATTGATAATTTAGTTATTACTGATACACCAGGTTTTAAATATAAGAAAAATATAATGGATATAAATAATAGTTTAATTAAGAAGGCTAATTGTAAGAAGATAATTAAACCTATTACTTATCAGATGAAAGATAATACTAGTTTATTGATTGAAAATGATTTAGTTATTAATAACTTTGGTGGCAATAGTATTACTATTTATTTTAGTAATGATATAAACTTAGAAAGAAGATATAACTATGATTTAGAAGATTTTAGTATTATTCATGTTCCTGATAATACCGACTTAGTTATAACAGGACTAGGTTTTATTAATATTAAAAAAGCTTGTAATTTAAAAGTTAGTAAAAAGTATTTTGATACTATAAGTATAAGAGTATCTTTATTTGGGGGATTAAATAATGAGTAAGATTAATATCATGAGTGAAAATTTAGCTAATAAAATTTCGGCTGGTGAAGTAGTTGAAAAAGTTGCTTCAGTAGTTAAAGAATTAGTTGAAAATTCGATTGATGCCTTAGCAAGTGATATTCGGGTAGAACTAGTAAATGGTGGCTTAAATGGGATTAAAGTAATTGATAATGGTACAGGGATGGATAAGCAAGATGCCTTGTTAGCTTTTCAAAGACATGCTACTTCTAAATTGTTAAAAGAAGACGATTTATTTTTTATAAATACTTTAGGATTTCGTGGTGAAGCACTTCCTTCGATTGCGGCTGTTAGTGAAGTTGATTTGATCACTTCAACTGGTGATGTTGGTACTCATGTTAAAATTAAAGGTGGTAAATTTTTAATAAATGAAGATTCAGATTGTGTGATTGGAACAACAATTGAAGTACGAAATTTATTTTATAATACTCCAGCTCGTTTAAAATATTTAAAAACAGAAGCAACTGAGTTAGCCAATTGTGTTTCTTATTTAGAAAAATTAGCTTTAAGTTATCCTAAAATTAGTTTTAAATTATTGAATAATGAACGTATCATAGTAAATACAAGTGGTTCTGGTAATCTAAAGAAGACTATTCATGAAATATATGGTTTACAAGTTTCTTCTAAATTAATTGAGATAAAAGCTTCTAATGATGATTATGATATTTATGGATATATATGTAAACCAGAGATTTTAAAATCTAATAGGTATCATATGACAACTATTGTTAATGGAAGGGTAGTAAGAAATAATGAAATAAATAAAGCTATTAATGATGCTTATTATACTTATAAACCGGATATTAAGTTTCCAATCGTTGTAATTAATATTAATACAGATCCTACTTTAATCGATGTTAATATTCATCCTACTAAACAGGATATAAAATTGGGCAAAATAAGCGCTTTAACAGATTTAATTATGAATACTATTAAGGAAGCTTTATATAATAATTTACTTATACCTAGTGCTTTAGGAAGAATTGAAGCCACTAATGATGTTTTTACTAAAAATGAAATAAATAGTATTATTGAAGCTAATATTAAAGAGGAACAAAAAGAAGAACAAACTGAATTAAATTTATTTAGTATTGCTGAAGAACAAGTTGATGTTGTAAAACCTAATGAAGAAATAAAAAGAATCAAACTATTTCCAGTTGGAGCAGTACATGGTACTTATATTATTGCGGAAAATGAAGAAGGGATGTATTTAATTGATCAGCATGCCGCTCAAGAAAGAATTAATTATGAAAGATTTTTTAAAGCTTTAAAAGAAAGTAAGACTAGTACTACTAGGACTTTATTTCCGATAACGATTGAACTAAATGCTAGTGAAGCTTTAGTACTTAGAGAACATTTAGATTTTCTAAATAGTATTGGCTTTAAAATTGATGAATTTGGAATTAACACTTTCCGGGTTATTGAACATCCGACTTGGTTGTTACAAGGTTATGAAGAAGAAAGTATTAGAAGAATTATTGATTTAGTAATAAGTTATGGTAATAAGTTTGATCCAGATAAATTTAGAGAGGGTGCTGCGATTACTTTAGCTTGTAAAATGTCGATTAAAGCCAATATGCATATTTCTCATGAAGCAATGAGCGAACTTTTAGATGAATTAGTAAAAACTGATAATCCCTATAATTGTCCTCATGGTAGACCCACTATGATTAAGTTTAGTAATTATGATTTAGAAAGAATGTTTAAGAGGATTATGAATTAATAGATTAGGGGGTGTTGTAATGGAAATATTTGATTTAATCAATAAACAAGGAAATTTATTATTTTCTAAATTATCTAAAAAAGATTTAGAAGAAATTTTAAGTTACTTAAATCTTTATTTACTAGAATATAGAAATACACTTAGTTTATCTTCTCAAGATACGTTTGGAATCGAAATAGAAACAGAAGATATAATTGATTATAATGATTTAGCAAGTGCTTACTTTATGTATGAAGATGAAGGTTGGACTAAAAAAGAAGAACCAAGTTTAGATGAGGGGTTAGAATTTACATCTCCTCCTTTAAAAGATGATATTAATTCTTGGCAAGAAATAAAAAGAGTATGTGATATTTTGAAAAGATATAGTAGTATTAATGAAAAATGTGCGGCTCAAGTTCATGTTGGAGCTCAAATATTGCCAGAAAGTTCGGAAATATTGTCCCGTTTTTTATTACTTTGGTCAACTTATGAAGATGTTATATTTCGTTTTGGTAATGGTGAGTATACGATTAGTCGACCACTTATTGATGAGTATGCTTATAATTGTAATGCGGATTTTGAAGAAGCTTTTTTGGTGTTACAAGAATTCCCTACTGATTTTATGGAAGTACTCGCTATGTTAAAAAAAGAAAATGCTGCTGCTGTTAGTTTTGAAAAATGTAATAAATTAGGTCAATATAACTTAAATAATACGATTGAGTTTCGTAATCCTAATGGAACTTTAAATCCTATTATTTGGCAAAATAATATTAATCTATTTATGAAAATGTTATACTATGTTAAAAGTGATAAATTTGATTATGAAACAATTTTTCATCGTCGTAAATTAAATAAATATAATTATTCTTATTTTTCAGATTATAATAAGATTCATTTAGATAGTGCTTTAGAATTTTGTGATTTAGTATTTAATAATAATTTAGATAAAGTATATTTTTTAAGGCAATATTTAAAAAATAATAATGAAGATACTAAATCTTTTCAGAAGATATTAGGATTAACGAGGTAAGATATGATTTTATGTGTAGTAGGACCAACTGCTGTTGGTAAAACTAAATTGTCCTTAGAATTAGCTAAAAAATATAACGCGATAATAGTCAATTGTGATGCGATGCAGGTATATAAAGGACTAGATATTGGAACAGCTAAAATTACACCAGAAGAAATGGAAGGAATTCCTCATGAATTAATAGACTTTGTCGATGTTAATTATAATTATACTGTTTTTGATTATCAAAAAGATGCTAGAAATATCTTAGAGAAATATAAGAATCGAAATATTATCTTTGTTGGGGGAACAGGTTTATATTTAAAGGCAACTTTATACGATTATCGTTTCTCATCAGATGATGGTAATAAGACATATGATGGGTATTCTAATGAAGAGTTATATAAGTTAGCTTTAAAAAAGGATAAAAACTGTTCTATACATGTAAATAATCGTAAACGCTTAATTAGATTTTTAAATAAGAAAGATGTTACTATAGTAAAACCAGAAAAATTATATGACTTTATTCTGATTGGTTTAACAACCGATAGAGATACATTGTATAAGAAGATAAATGAACGTGTCGATAAGATGATTAGTGCTGGATTAGTTGAGGAAGTAAAGAAATTTTATGATTTACATATTCGTAGTAAAGCATTACTTACGGGAATTGGGTATAAAGAAATATATTCTTATTTAGATAATAATATTTCTTTAGAAGAAGCTATTTCTTTAATTAAAAAAAATTCTCGTCATTATGCGAAAAGACAGTATACTTGGTTTAATAATCAAATGGATGTTAAATGGTTTAACACTTGTTATGATGATTTTAACAAAACTATTTTAGATGTTGAAAATTATATTGAATCTAAATAGTTTTTTTATGGAAAATATTAATTAATTTTAATTTATTATGATATAATTAATAAACAAGGATGTGCTTTTATGAATGTTATTATAAAAGATATAAATATTTCTTATATGATGTTTGGTAGTGGAAGAGATATTTTATTATTACACGGATGGGGGCAAAATAAAGAAATGATGTTACCTCTAGGAAAAAAACTTGAGGGCTTTCGTATTACTATTTTAGACCTACCTGGATTTGGGGCTTCTAGTGAGCCAACTAAATCTTATGATATTTATGAATATACAGAAATTATTCATGATTTTGCCGAAGAAGTGGGACTTAAGAAACCAATCGTTATTGGTCACTCTTTTGGGGGGAGAATAGGTATTATTTATGCTAGTAAGTACGAGGTTGATAAACTGATTTTATTTGGAGCACCATGTGTTAGAGAACGTAAAACTAGTGTAAAAGAAAAATTATTAAAAAATTTAAAAAAGATACCGGGAACTAAACTATTAGTAGAAGTAGCTAAAAATTATATTGGTTCAACTGATTATAAGAATGCTTCAGTCATTATGCGGGGTATTTTAGTTAATACAATTAATGAAGACTTATCAGAATGTGCGCAAAAGATTACGGCACCGACGATATTAATATGGGGTACTAACGATACTGCAGCCCCTATTTCTGATGCTATGAAGTTAGAAAAGTTATTAAAAGATGGCGCTTTAATCAAGATAGAGGGTGCAACGCATTATGCTTATTTAGAACATTTAGATTATGTTGTAAAAATTATAAAAAGTTTTATAGGAGGTAATTAATATGTTAATATATTTATTAGCATTTGTTGTTATATTTTATGTAGTTACGGTTAAATCACGTAAATCATTACATATGTTACAGCAAAATCTTTATAATGAAAATAATCGCTATTTAAAATGGTTAAAGAATAATTTAAAAACAGCTTTTTATCATTATGATTTATTAGCTGGTTTATTAATTTTAGTAGCAACTTTATTAAATAATTTTATATCTTATATTTTAATTATTCTTAGTATCTTTATTCTTTTAATTGATTCTGAAGTAATAAAATATACTATTATGCTAGAAAAAGCTAAAAAACCTTTAGTAAAGACAGCTCGGGTTAAAAGACAGATACTTACTCTTTATATTCTTAATTTATTACCATTTTTATTGTATACATTTAATTCTAATTTAGGTAATATCTTTTTATTAATAGCAGTCTTATTATTAATATTTAATTATTATATAGTATATATTGTTAAAGTTATTAATAATCCTATTGAAAGATTAATTTATAAAAAGTTTTGGCATCAAGCTGTTAATAAATTACATTCTTTAAATAATTTAGTAACTATCGGTATTACTGGTTCTTATGGTAAAACTAGTACCAAAAATGTTTTAAACGAAATATTAAGTATTAAATATATTACTCATCCAACTCCTAAAAACTTTAATACTGATGTTGGTTTAATGACTACTATTAATAATGATTTAACGGTTTTTGATGAAATATTCATTGCCGAAATGGGAGCTTATCGGGTTGGTAGAATAAAAAATGCATGTAATTTAGTATCGCCTAAGTATGGCTTGTTAACTACTATTGGTCAAGCTCACTTAGAAACTTTTGGCTCGCAAGAAAATATTGTTAAGACGAAGTTTGAACTTATCGAAAGCCTACCTGCTGATGGCATAGCTTTTTTGAATAAAGACGATCCATTTCAAGTAAATTATCCTTTAAAAAATAAAGTTAAAATAGTTTGGTATGCTTTAAAAAATAAAGAAGCAGATTTTTATGCGAAAAATATTAGTTGTAGTTATAAAGGTTCTACCTTTGAAGTATATTTTCGAGATTTAAAACAAAGTTATAAATTTACAACTAAATTATTAGGACGTCATAATATAAGTAATATTGTAGCAGGTATTGCTGTTGGTTATACCCTTGGAATATCAGTTTCTAAGTTAATTGAGGCAGTTAGTAATATAACCCCCGTAGAACATCGTTTAGAATTAAAAAAAATAGGTAATTTTTATCAAATAGATGATGCTTATAATTCTAACCCAGTTGGTGCTAAAGTGGCCTTAGAAGTTTTAGATATGATGCCAGGGGCTAAAGTTGTTGTTACGCCGGGAATGGTAGAACTTGGTAAAGAAGAAGAAAAATGTAATTATGAATTTGGTAAAGAAATAGCTAAAGTAGCAGATGTAGTAGTGCTAGTTGGAGAAAAACAGACTAAACCGATTTATGAAGGGCTTCTTGCTGCTAAGTATAATAAAGAAAATATTATAATTACTAATGATGTTCGTAGTACTTATCTTTTATTAGCTAAACTAGATTTAAAAAAAGAAATTTATGCTTTATATGAAAATGATTTGCCAGATACATATAATGAATAGAAAGTAGTGATTAGAATGAAAATTAAAGTTGGTGTTTTATTTGGGGGTGTAAGCGTTGAACATGAAGTAAGTATTATATCAGCGCTTCAAGCTATAAAAAATATGGATACTAATAAGTATCAAATAATACCCATTTATATTGATAAAAAAGGAGTTTGGCATACTGGTGAAGTATTAAAAGATATTAATACTTATAAAGATATGGCTGAGTTAGAAAGGTTTACTAGTGAATGTATTTTAGTAAATAAAGGAAATAAGTTTTATTTACAAACAACTGGTTTCTTTAAAAGATATAAATATGAAATAGATATTATATTCCCAATAGTGCATGGTACGAATGTTGAAGATGGTAAATTGCAAGGATATTTAGAGACTATTAATATTCCTTATGTTGGTAGTGATGTTTTAGCTAGTGCTGTTGGTCAAGATAAAGTTATTCAAAAATCTGTTTATGAAGTTAATAAATTACCAGTTCTACCTTTTATTTGGTTTTATGATTATGAATATAATAATGATAATGATAAATACTTAGATGAAATAAAAAAGTTAGGATATCCGGTTATTATTAAACCAGCTAATTTAGGAAGTAGTATTGGCATAAGTGTAGCTAATAATTTAGAAGAGGTAAAAGTTGCGATTAAAGAAGCAATTAGTTATGATAAAAAGATATTAGTAGAAAAATGTCTTACTGACTTAAAAGAAGTAAATATTTCTGTTTTAGGTAATTATCAAAGTTTAGAAGTATCCCAAATTGAAGAAGTAAATAATTCTCATCATATCTTAACTTTTGATGATAAGTACTTAAGTGGTAGTAAAACAAAATCTCTAAAAGGTTTATCTGCTAGTTCTCGGAAAATTCCGGCTGATATTCCTAAAAAAATGCAAGAAGAAATAATTGCAATAGCTAAGAAAGCATTTTTAGCTTTAGGTAATTCTGGAGTAGTTAGAATAGATTTTTTAGTTGATAATACTAGTAAAAAAGTCTATATTAATGAAATAAATACTTGTCCTGGATCTTTAGCCTTTTATTTATGGGAACCAAGTAATAAAAAATATAGTGATTTATTAGATGAATTAATTAAAATAGGAATTCGTAATTATCAAACAAAACAAAAGAAGATAAATTCTTTTGATAGTAATATATTAAGTAATTTTAATGGAACTAAAGGTGTAAAGGGTACAAAGTTTTAGTTGTCAATCTCTAGAGTATTTCTTGAAAACATTTGTCGAAACTGTTTAAATTATTAAAAAATTATTCTATATTACGGGTAAGGAGGCTAATATCATGAATATTGATATACCTATCGAAGAATTTAAACCCTTAATAAAGAGTATTGCTAATAATTTTTATGGTGTAGAGTATAATGATTTGTATCAGGCTGGAGTATTAGGTTTAATTCAAGCTTATAACCATTATAAAGATGATGGAAAAACTAAATTTTCTACTTATGCTTATAAATATATATTTGGGGAAATGTATAATTATATGCTATCGGCTAAAGCTTTGAAACAAAATCGGGATATCTTAAAATTAACTAAATTAATTGAGAAAACTAATGTTTATTTAACCCAAAGTCTAGGTAAGGTTCCTACAACTTTAGAGATTGCCAATTATTTGAATATCGATCCTAGTCTAGTTAGTAATGCTATTAACTCTACTTATAGTATTTTGAGTTTAGATAACGAGTTAGATAATGATACTTCTTTATATAATACAATTAAAGATGAAAAAGCTAATAATATTGATTATTTAGATTTAAAATGGGGTGTAGATAACTTAGAAGAACCTTATCGTAGTATTATTAAATTAAGATATTTTGATGATTATACTCAACAAGAAGTAGCTAAGAAATTAAATCTTACGCAAGTAAAAGTATCTCGTTATGAGAAAAAGAGTTTAGATGAATTATATCAATCTTTACATTAATTGAATAAAAAATAAATTAATCCTTCATAATAAGTATGGAGGATTTTTTAATGAATAAAGATGATTATAAGTTGTTAGTAAAGAAGTATACTCCTAGTGAAGAAAGACTAAAAAATGCTTTAATGGCTTTTATAACTGGTGCCTTAATAGGGATAATATCTATTATTATTTTTCAGATATTAACAAGTTATAATATTGGCGATAAAGAAGCTAATATTTGGACTATTATTATCTTAATATTTTTAGCTAGTTTATTTACTGGATTAGGTTTCTTCGATAACTGGGTGGCTAAAGTCCGTTGTGGCTTAATTATTCCTATTACGGGATTTGCTCATTCCGTAACATCTAGTGCTCTTGATTATAAGAAAGATGGACTTATTACTGGTTTGGGTGCTAATGTCTTTAAATTAGCAGGTTCAGTTATCTTATATGGTATAGTATCAGCATTTATTTTAGCTGTTATTAAGGTGGTCTTATATGGCTAGTTATAAGTTTAAAAATGTATTTATTGCGGATAGTTACTCTATTGCTGGACCAAATGAAGTTAAAGGTAGCATTAAGGATTATGATCAAATAATAACAGATTATTATTTTGGAATGAAAACATTTGAAGAAGCTGAAGAAAAAATGCAATATGCTTGTTTAGATAATTTAATTAAGAATAATAAACTTAATAAAGTTGATTTAGTTGTATCTGGAGAATTATCTAATCAACTTGCTATTTCTAGTGCCGTTATGGCTAAATTTCCTATTCCTTATTTAGGTTGCTATAGTGCCTGTGCTTCTTTTAATGAAAGTTTAATTGTAGCGGCTAATATGCTTGATAGTAAAAAGATAAAAAATTCTTTAGTATTAACTAGTAGTCATATTAATGTAGCTGAAAGACAATTTCGTTATCCAATCGAATACGGAGCACCTAAGATTAAAAGAAGTACTTTAACTGCTACTGGAGCAGTAGGTGTTTATCTAACTAATTATAAAACGAAGATTAAAGTGGAATCGGCTACGATTGGTAAAGTAGTTGATTATGGTGTAAGTGATTGTCTTAATATGGGTGCAGTAATGGCTCCTGCGGCTTTTACGACTTTAAAAGAACATCTTGAAGAATTTAAAAGAGATCCTAACTATTATGATGTTATTCTTACTGGTGATTTAGGAAGAGTAGGAGCTAAAATATTTAAAGAATTATTAAAGGTAAATAATATTAAAATTGATAATTATATTGATGCTGGTTCATTACTTTTTAAGGAGGAAGATTTTGCTATATCAGGTTCTTCCGGACCAGTTACTTTACCATTAGTAGTTTTTAACAAGATACTAAATAATAGAAAGTATAAACGAATTTTATTATTAGCAACAGGTTCTTTACATTCCCCAACATCGGTTAATCAAAAAAAGACTATACCAGCGATATGTCATGCTATAAGTTTGGAGGTGGAAGATGATTTATCTTAATGGGGCAATATTTTGTGGGATTGTTTGTTTATTAGGTGAATTAATATTAGATAATACTAAATTAACTGCAGGTCATATTACTTCTTTATTTGTTGTTCTTGGAGCTATCTTATCATTTTTAGGTATCTATGACTATTTTATTGATTGGGCTGGTGTTGCTGCTAGTGTTCCTATTACATCATTTGGTAATTTATTATATAAAGCATGCATTGAAGGGTATTATACTAAAGGAGCTTTAGGAATGTTTAGTAACTTATTATCTACTACTTCAGCCGGTATTACTAGTGCCATTATATTTGCATTCATAATAACTTTATTTTGTAAAGCTAAAGATTAACTTCTAAATTCATAGTTTAGAAGTTTTATCTTGTTCAAATATTTACAAAACTTATTAAAACTTGATATAATTAAGTTATAAGAAAAAGAGGGATAGTATGAATAACAATAATCCTAGTGATAATGTAAATACAGATATATGGGGACGTAAGATAGAAACACCAGTTTCTAAGGAGGAAGAAAAAAAAGAAGAACCCAAAAAAGTGGAAGAATTAAATACTCCTAAAATATTGGGAAATCTTGGTGAAGATAAAACTACTCCCCCAGTAGAAGCAAAACCGGATATACCAGCTTTAAAAAATAGTTCTCCTCAACCTAATCATAATACATTTTTTAATCAGGCAGATTTAAGTAATCAATTAAATGAGAATAACACTTTAAATAATGGAATGGCTGCTCCAAAACAACCAGTGCCATCTCAAGTTCAAACTCCTCAACCTAATGTTAATGTGCAAGCTAATCCTAATGTATCTCCGGCAACGCCAACTGGTACCATTCCAGAAGAACCAGCTTTAGCTAGTAAAAGTATTGGTAAGATTAAGAAGGATAAGCAAAAGAGTCCTTTAGCAATGGTAATACTATTTACTGTTTTAATCGCAACAATATTTTTTATTCCGGAGATAACTCCTTATTTTAGTGATTTATTAAGTAAGTTAAATATAAGTGATAATTCTGAGGTTTTAGAAGAAGTACCAACTCCATCTTTACCTGATGATGAGGAAGAGGAACCATTACCAGAAGAACCTGTTATCGAAACATATTTAATTGATCCAACAGTAATAGCCAAATATGAGAATATAGAAATTAGCAATGTTTCCAAGACTATGGCTAATAATACATATTATTTTAATTATACACTTAAGAATATTGATACTCAGAATGGCTTTGATTTTGCTACTAATCGAGTATATATTGATTTTTATCAAGATAATACATATTTAGGACGAGCTTTAATTAATATTGATAATTTAGGTGCTGGTGGTACTACAACGATGCAAAGTCCTATTGATGAATCTATTTATACTAATGCTAATTCTTTTCAAGTAGTAAATCGTAATGTATCAGATTATCCTATATCTGAATTAGGTACAGTAATTACTTGTGAGGCTCCTAATCGTACTTTAACTTATACTTTTCAAGATAATAAGTTAGTAAGTATTAGAGATAATTATAACTATATTAAGGTTGATGATAATAGTTATACTGTTAATTTCTTAAATTATCAAGCTAAAGCATTGCGTGTTGAAGAAAGTGGAATTGCAACTGCTAATGCCTTAGCAATCGATACTGGTTTTACTTATACTGCTACTATTAATTATACTACTGATGTTGATTTAACAGGAGAAGATATATATTATTATAAGAAGGATACTAGTAAAGATGTCTTAAATTATGAAATAGAATCTCTTGGTTTTACTTGCCATTAAAAAGAGGGGGAAAATTATGGATTATAATTTTCATATTAATGATTTTGAAGGTCCTTTAGATCTTCTTTTACATTTAGTTAAGCAATCCAAAATGGATATTTATGAAATTAATTTAAAAGAAATAATTGATCAATATCTTAATATTATTAATAATTTTGAATCTTTAAATATTGATATTGCTTCTAGTTATTTAGTAATGGCTGCTGAATTAGTTAATTTAAAAGCCCGTTTATTAGTTAATAGGAAAGATGAAGAGGATACTGCTGATGAATATAGTATAACAAGTGAAGAGGATTTAAGAAATAAATTAATCGAGTATGAAGAGATAAAAAATATAACTAATACTTTTAAAGATTTAGAAGAAAAAAGAAGTGAAGTATTTACTAAAGTTCCGGAAAATTTAAAGATTTATGCTAAAGATAATAAATTAACTAAAGGGTTATTTACGACTGATGACTTATATCAAGCTTTCTTGGAGTATCAAAAAAGAGCTAAGTTTTTAAAGCCTCTTAATACTAAAATTACTAAAAAAGAATTAAGTATTGAAGATAGAATAACTTCGATTAAAAAGATTATTCAAAATAAAAAACGTGTAGAGTTTTTTAGTTTATTTGATACTATTAATAGAGAGTATATCGTTGTAACATTTTTAGCCATACTACAGATGAGTAAGAATAAAGAGTTAAAGATATTTCAAGAAAATAGTTATAGTCCGATTATAGTAGAAGGTGTATTAAATGAAGGATGATAAAGTTGCTGTTTTAGAAGGGTTATTATTTGTTGTTGGTGATGAAGGATTAACTTTAGAACAGATATGTAATATTTTAGAAATAACAATGGATGAAGCTAAAGAATTACTTATGGAGTTAAAAAAATCTTATGAAGATGTTAAAAGGGGGATAAGAATTAGTTATTTAGGAAATGCCTTTAAGTTAACTACTAAGAAAGAACATAAAGAATATTATGAAAAATTAATAGTCAATCCTGAAACTAATACCTTATCGCAATCAGCATTGGAAACATTAGCTATTATTGCCTATCATCAGCCAATAACAAGGGCTGAAGTAGATGAGATGCGAGGTGTTAATAATTCTTGGGTAATTAGAAAATTAGTTGCTAAAGGCTTAGTTAAAGAAGTTGGTAAATCAACAATGCCTGGTAGACCTAATTTGTATGGAACTACTAGTGATTTTCTTGATTACTTTGGTTTAGCTACTTTAAATGATTTACCTAAGTTACCTACTAAGGAAGTAGAAACTGATGATAAAGATTTATTTCAATCTATATATAAAGAAAATCCTACTTCCGAAGAGGTTGCTGTTTAAAAAATGCACAATATTTTTAGAATATTGTGCATTTTTACTGTTTTGAGACCCAATTTTGCCCTATGATGGTGCATTATTTGATAAATACATTGTATATATCTTGGTAACGATAACCAAGTTTTGTGTGATTAGTATCAGGAACTAAAATATTAAGTTCTACTAATTTATCAATAATTCTAGAGACTGTATTTCTGGATAATTTAGATTCATCTTCTATTTCCTTTTTAGTAAAAATTACTAATTTTGTAATAATAGGCATTATTTGATATACAGCACTACTTTTTAATACTTTTATTTTCTCATTATTTTTTTCATATATTTGTTCAATTCGATTTATTTTATATATATAGTTATTGCATTGTTCTATAATACATTGTAAAAAGAATTTAATAAATCCTAATATATTTCCATTACGACTTTCATTTAATAAGCGATAATAAGTAGGTTTATAAAGCTCTATAATTTCTGATAAGAATAAAATAGGTTCTTCATTTGTTAAAGCAGCCAATTGGATTGGAATTAAAGCTCTACCTAATCTTCCATTACCATCTCTATAAGCATGAATTGATTCGAATTGGCAATGAGAAATAGCCATATTTATAAATAGGGGATCTATATATAAATCATTCATATATTTAAATAAATTATCTAGTAAAAGCGGTACTTTTTCTGGTGCTGGAGGGATATAGCTTGCCTCTTCAATTGTACATCCATTTGGACCAATCCAGTTTTGAATACTGCGTATTTTACCTGGTTCTTTTTCATTACCGCGAACGCTATTTAAGAGAATTTTATGAATTTCATTTACAAATTCCAAATTTATTTTATCATTTTCATTTAAATAGTTTTTAGCATAATCAATTACCATTTTTAAATTTTGAATTTCCAAGTTTTCATCTGTTTTAGGCATGTATTTTAAATAATATATATCATCTTGCGAGATTTGAGTTCCTTCAATTTGTGTTGATTTAAAACTTTCTTTTAAAATAAGGGAATCTAAAAAAAGTTTAGAATTTATTTTACTGTTTTTTAATTTTGATTTATACTCCCCATATAATTCATTAGCATCTGCAAGTAAACGTAATAACTCCTTATCCATATTATAATTAATAGGTAATTCATTAAGTTTTACTATTTCCATTTTGTTCACCTCTAGTTAAATTATAACAAAATAAATATAAAAATGCACAATATTTTAAAAAAATTGTGCATTTTTGCTGTTTTGAGACCCAATTTTGCCCTATGATGGTGCATTTAAATATCACAAGTTATATTAGTAAGCACCATGTGAATCTTTAATTATTTAATAATTTGAAGATTAAAATAAAAGAGCCTATTAAGCCCTTTAATTTCTCCTGGTGTCCCCAGAGTGATTCGAACACTCGACCGTACGCTTAGAAGGCGTATGCTCTATCCAGCTGAGCTATGGAGACATAACTGGATTACAAATAAGATTATATAATAAATTATTAAATAGTTCAAGGAAAATTTGCTATGGAATAAATTTAGTGCTATAATTAGGACAATATTTTTCTTATTTCTTAGGGCAAATACAATATATCAATATTATTATAAGGAATAAAATATTAGTAAAAGTTAGATTAAAAATTGGGAGGTGAATATATGCATCGTGAAGATTTTCCATTTTTTTGTAATGATATTATTTATTTAGATAATGGTGCTACTACGCAAAAACCATTAAGTGTAATAAAGAAGATGGACGAGTATTATACGGAATATAATGCTAATGCTCATCGTGGGGATTATAAA
Organism: uncultured Bacilli bacterium; assembly: GCA_944371435.1. Classification (GTDB taxonomy): domain Bacteria; phylum Bacillota_I; class Bacilli_A; order RF39; family UBA660; genus CAG-605. Next base: position 16,466 of record CALVXQ010000003.1, on the reverse strand, counting down.
ATATCATTAAAGGTAGATACAGAATATGAGTTAGTTAGAAATTTAGTCAAAGATTTTATAAATGCTAAGGATCGTAGTGAAATTGTTTTTACTGGTGGGGCTACAGAATCTTTGAATTATATAGTAACAGGATTTTTTGGTAATCTATTAGAACCTAATGATGAAATTTTAATTACCAAGTCAGAGCATGCTTCAAATGTCTTACCTTGGTTTAGATTAGCTAAAGAATTAAATTTACAAGTAAATTATATTGAATTAGATAATAATTATTATGTAACAATTGCCAATGTTTTAAAAGCTATTACCCCGAATACTAAAGTTATTAGTTTAGCTCACATTACAAATGTTATTGGGGATATTAGACCGATTAAAGAAATTTGTAAAATAGCCCATGAAAGGGGAATATTTGTCGTTGTCGATGCCGCCCAAAGTATTGGTCATATTCCAACTGATGTCCAAGATTTAGATTGTGATTTCTTAGCTTTTTCAGCTCATAAAATGTGTGGACCAACAGGTGTAGGTGTTTTATATGGTAAAAAGGAATTGTTGGCATCTTTAGAACCAATTAATTTAGGTGGGGGAATGAATGAGTCCTTTGATTCAATCGAAGATGTTTATTTAAAACCTTTACCAACAAGATTAGAAGCAGGTACACCTAATATAGCTGGTGTTTTAGGTTTAGGAGAAGCAATAAGATATATTACTAATATCGGTCTTAAGAATATTCATGATTATGAGTTAAATTTAAGAAATTACTTTATCGATAAACTTTTATCTCTTAAGCATATAGATATAATTAATTTAGAAGCCGATAGTGGCATTATAACTTTTAATGTTGAAGGAATATTTTCCCAAGATGTTGCTGTTTATTTAGATAAGTATAATATATGTATTCGTGCAGGAAATCATTGTGCTAAAATTTTAAAAGATGAAGTAGGGGTTAAAAATACCTGCCGTATTAGTTTATATTTTTATAATACTAAAGAAGAAATAGATAGAGTAATTGAATTACTTAAAGATAAAGATAAAATATTAAAAGAGATGATATAAATGGATAATGAATTAAGAAGACAAACTATTTTAGATAATTACATGCATCCTAGTAATAAAATAATACCTAGTGATTCTAACTATATTAAAACTAATACTAATAATGTATCTTGTATTGATAATCTAGATATTTATGTCTTAATTGAAGATAATATAATTAAAGATGTTAAATTTGATGGGGAAGCCTGCGCTATTGCAACTTCTGCTGCTTCTATTATGACTAAGTTACTTCAGAATAAAACAATTACTGAGGTAAAAAAATTATATGCTAATTATAAGGAAATGTTAGAAAGTGGTAAATTAAATACTAATTTAGGTGAGGCGCAAGCTTTTAGTGATATTTATAAACAACCCAATCGAAAAACTTGTGCCTTACTTCCTTGGGAAGGTATTATTAAAGCAATTAATGAATATGAAAAAAGCTAGTTTAGATAATTAAACTGGCTTTTAATTTATTTTAAAAATAATTTCTGGACTAAGTTTTTTAGTTTTTCTTTGACTTATTAAAATCGTTATTATAATTATTCCTAGAATAATCGAAAATATAATAATAAGACTAAAGATATTTAATGGTAAAACATTTATTTTAAAAGCTAAAATCGTATAGGCTATATAATTTATAATAAATTTAATAATCAAAAATATTACTAAAGAAATTATTAAGGCTATAAAAGATATAATTCCTAATTCTTCGATGAATAATAAGTTTATTTTATTATTACTTATGCCAAAACTTTTTAAGATTGCGATATCTTTTTGATGTATTTTAATACTACTATAGATATAATTTATTAATAAAATAATTGATAATATAACAAAGATAGGTAATAAGTATTTAAATATAAAACTAATAATTGTAGTAAGAACAGTTAAATCTTCAATAACATTAGAATAATTACTTGTTAGATAATAATCAGAATTACTATCTTTAGCAAATTTTATTAACATATTATGAATAGTATTTTCATTATCTTCTTTTATAAATAATTTATTAGTAAAAAAAGTATTAGTCAGTAAACCTTTTAAAGTATTAGAATTAATATAATAATTTTCATCATTAGACATTCCTACTATAGTTAAATGATAATTATACTTTTGTTTGGTAATATAATCTTCAATTTCTATATTTATTTCTCTACCAATACTATTTACATCATCTAATAATAATGAATTTAACATATCTTGATTTACGATAATTTCATTCTCTTGTAATTCCGTAATTATTCTTCCATCAGATACTTCAACGCTCATTCCTTCATTAAATGGTAGTAAAGTTCCTGTTATATTCGAACCTTTAGGTAGGATGATAAAGGAATTAAAGGGATTTATACTATTCTTTGGCGTATTAAATAAATTGAAGAAATCACTAGTAACATATATATTTCCGGCATAGCAATATAAAAAGTCAGTGTATAATCTTCTTAAGATATTTTCTTTAAAAGAAGATATCTTATTATCTTTTAAATCACTATATTTTTCTTCATCTAATAAATAAATACCTACTACTTTAACTTCTTGATTACCTAATAATAGAAAGAAATCACTGTTTATAAATTCTTCATAACTACCAGGGTAATAATCAGTATTTAAACTTGTTTTAACTCCGTATTTACCCATAATATCTGCTAAAGTTGAACTTATTACAATTTCATTAGATTTTTCTGGTAATTTACCAATTATCTCATTTGCTAAATCTTTTATATCGATAAAGGTTAATCTTTCAACCGGATCATAGAGATAATCTAGACGATTTACATATGTAAAATTAAGAAGACTATTATTATAAAAAATATTTTTACCAATAATTAAATTATTTTTAGATATTTTATTATTATTTAGATAAGTTATATCATCTTCATTAAAATAATTATCTGCAAAAACACTACTATAATTTTGCTTATTAAAAATCATTATACTATCTTTTTCTAACGCAAGAGAACTAGTGTGTAAATCGACTATATTTATATTTTTTAAAGATAAAAATAAGATAATAATAGTAAAAATAAAGATTAAGAGAATACTATTAAAAATTAATTTAATTTTATTAGTAAAATGATTATGAATAACAAATTTTATACTATTAAAATTATTCTTATGAGAGATAAATTCTAGTTTCCCTTGCATAGTATTTTTATTAATAATCTTTTCTATTTCGCCATTTTGCATGTTAATTATTATATCAGCATATTCTTCACTTAAAGAATCATGAGATACCATAATTACTAATTTATGTTTAGATATATTCTTTAAGTATCTATATAAATCAATTTTAGTCTTAGTATCTAAATTAGAAGTAGGTTCATCAAGACAAAGTACTAGACATTTTTTGATTAAGCCTCTTGCTAAAGCAACTTTTTCTTTTTCGCCACCCGATAACTTTTTAACTTTTGTCTTTTTTAAGTTTTCTAGATTAAAAAATTGTAAAACTTTTTTAATATTTTTTTCATCATTTACAATAGTAATATTATCATTTACATTACTATTTAAGAATAGGTTAGGTTTTTGAAATACTAAACTAATATATTTTTCTCTAAATTTTCTTTTATCTTCCTCATTTAACTTAGTTATATCAGTATTATCATAATATATATTACCAGTACTTGGATTATCTATCCCACTAATTATATTTAGAAGACTAGATTTACCGGAACCATTTTTTCCCTTAATTACAACTAATCCTGTATCTGGTAAAGTAAGATTAATATTTCGTAATATTTCTCTATTAACAATTAATTTATTAACTTTTACTAGTTTTATCATATAATCCTTTCTAATTTGTTTTATATATTTTTTGAGGGCTAAGTTTTTTTATTTTCTTTTTAATTATAAAAGATACTAAGAAGATAAATAATAAAATGCCTAGGAAAATAGCTAAGATATTAATTATATTAATAGGTAAAATATTGATTTTAAAAGTAATAAAGTTACTAGCTATATTATTAATTATAAGTCTTGATACTAAGAAGAGAATAAATGATATTATAAAACTAAATAAAGTTAGGAATAGTAATTCCGTTATAAATAAAGTATTAATTTGTTTTTCTTTAATTCCTAAATTTTTTAAGATAGCAATATTTTTTTGATGTAAAAATATACTATTTAAGGTGTAATTGATTAGTAATAGAATAGTAAATATACTTAGTATAATAGATATTACTTTAAAAATATCAACAAATCTATTAACTAAATCTTTTAAAGCAATAATAATTGGACTATAGTTGGTTGCAATTGTAAATTCACTACCTTCGATAGGAAAATTAGCAAATACTTCATCTCTAATCTGTTTATCTTCTATATATGTATATATTTTCTTATTGATAATATAACTGTTAGGGATATCACTAAAGTAATCCCAAAATCCGTCTGTAACATAAACATTAGCAGCATTATTTAATACTTTATCACCATAAATATAATATTCAGCTTTTTGTCTTGTTGTTAAATGATAATAATCATCTATTTCTTTTAGGTATCCATATTGTTCTTCTAGTCCTAAATCAAAGATACCGACTATATATACTGGTTTACCCCCTAAATCAATTTCCTTATTTTCGGTAACTAAAGCTTCATAATTAGTAGGTTTATAAATAAAACCATCATTTAATAAAATTCCATCATGAATTGCTAAATCAGCTAAATAAGAGCTAATAACGATTTCATTATCTTTTGTTGGATATCTTCCATAATCAACGTGTTTTAAGTATGATATATCAAAGTAAGTAAAGTTATTGATTGGGATAATAGATAAATAAAGATTAGGTCTTTTATATATATTATTAACAAAAAAATTAGAATTGAAAACTAATAATTTTCCTATAATAAGGTCTTGGTTAATAGTATTTTTAAGATAAGTAACATCTTCATCGTTAAAAAATGGAGCATTATTTTTATTAAATATAAATAAAGTATCATTTTCTAAATTCATCGTATCTTCATGTATTTTATTATAATTTAAACTAGATAAAGAAGTAGATAACCATAATAAATATAATGTAATTATTAGAATAAAACTACTAAAAATAAGTCTTACTTTATTTTGATATAAATTTTTTAAAGTAAAATTTAATGCCTTAAACTGATTATGATAAATATGTTTATGATTTTCTTCTAAAAAATTATTTTTATTAATAATATTAATTATTTTTCCATTATCTATTTCAATAATCATATCGGCTAAAAAGGAAGCTAAATTTGTATCATGACTAATAATAATTACTAGTTTTTCTTTACTTATTTTTTTTAGATAACTAAAAAGATTAGTTTTCATTTCTAAGTCAAGTGCACCAGTTGGTTCATCTGCGAGTAAAACAGGAGAGTCTTTAAGAATACCTCGAGCAATAGATATTCTTTGCTGTTCACCACCAGATAAAACTTTAGCTTTTTTATTTAATAAATCTTTAATATCTAAAAAATTAATTACTTCATTTAAATTATTTTTATTAGTAATATTAATATTTTCTAAAGCTGTAAAATTAGCAAATAGATTAGGATCTTGAAAAATAAAACTTATATATTCTTCTCTAAAAGTAGTAAGTTTTTCTTCATTTAATAAAGTTAAATTTGTATTATTATAAAAGATATTACCTGATGTAGGTTTATCTAAAACACCAATTAAATTAAGAAGAGTTGATTTACCAGCACCATTATCGCCTTTTATTAAAATAAAGCCAGTATCGGGTAAAGTTAAATTAATATCTTCTAAAATACATTTATTATCTATTACTTTATTTACATGTTCAATCCTTATCATATATACTCCTATAATAATGATTATAGCATAATTTATATTTGTTGCGTAATTAACATAAAATAGCACCAATAAAATTTTTATCGATGCTATTTTCTATTTATTATTTGCTAACTAATTCATAGATATTATGGTATAGTTTTGTATCATCAATATGATTTAAAGATGTACCAAAGTTATTAGTAAAATCATCTAGATAACCTAAAGCAACATATACTAGATTATTTACTAAGAAAGATTTAGTAGTAGAACTTAAATAATGATTAATAGATAAGTCATAACCATTAAATATTTTCTTAAAATCTTCTAAATATAAATATCTTCTTTTTAAAGAATAATAATTTTTATTAACTGGTATCATATTTAAGTAAGTATCTAAAGAATATTTATAGTAATCTTTATATTTAGCTTTTATTTCTTCAGTATTAATATATTTATTAACAAATTTATCCGTTTTTTCTAAAATATCATTAATTTTTTGGTATTTTAAATCGTATTCTTCCAGTTCATTAAGATTATTAAATGTAAATATATTAGTATATTCTAAAGAATTATTTAGTTTATTAACATCTACTTTTCCATTAAATAAACTTATTTTATTTTTTAAATCATTAATAATTTTTTTAAGTTTATTATCTATTATAAAAGGAATAGTAGTATTATAACAAATATGATTTAAGATAGTAATTACTCTAGTACTATGCATATTCTTTAATTTAGTTTTAAGTATAATATTATAATTATTGATTAATTCTTCTTCTTTTTTAATTTCTTTATATAAGTTATAAAAAATTGGTGTTTTAATATTTAAACTATTTAATATCGTATTTATATCTGTATCTATTAAAACTTTGTTTATTAAATCATCTAAAGTTATTTTTGTTTTAATATATTTTAAATATTTAACTATTACTTGATCTAAAGGAATATTAAAGTATTTAGAATAATTATCTTTATTATTAGCTTTTAAAAATTTTTTAAATAAGTCTAATTTATATTTAATTGTATAATCTTGATCTATTACTTTTTCTGTTTGATATAAGATATTAGTACTTATTAAAGAAGATTTTATCGTTATTTTATCAAATCTATTTTTTAAATCTAATATCCATTTATCTTTATAGTAACTATTAAATCCTTTAATAAAGTTAGTTAATAAATTGTTAGCTACTTCATTATTATAATTACTATAATCTAAATAATTTAGACATAATTTAGTAGTATCTTTAAGAGAAGAATATTTAGTATTATTAAATAACATAAGATAACTTTTTATTTCTGGTATATCTAATAAGTAATTTCTTAAGAAATTTTCATTACTATTTTTATCTAATTTTATTAAATATTTACTAAATAGTTTAGTAACTTTTTTAACACTTAATAAATTTAAGTCTTTTTTAAATTTCTTTACATAAATATTTTTTAAACTATTAATATTTTTAAAAGTAATATTATATGTTCCATTTTCAAATAATTTATTAGTATTATCAAAACCTAATAGGATATAACTATTTAAAATACTTTTAAAAGAATCTATATCAATAGCATAACAAGCCGAAGTATTAATTCCCTTAGTATATATTTTATCGAATAAATATTTTATATTATCTAAATCAAGACTAGTTAATTTATTTTTATTATAGTTATAGATATTATGGAAAACATAATCATTTAATAATAAATCGTAATTGATATGATAAGTTTTTAGCATTTTATTAATATAATCTTTAATTTCTAAAGTTTTAAATAACTTTAATAAAGAAGTATCAAAGATATTAATATTTTTATTAACTAAGATATCTATTATATCTACTATATTTAAACGGGAATTTAAGTAAGGAAATTCTAAATATTTTATAGTATTATTACTTAATAAAAGCATATTATAGAGCATTTTGGGATTACTTATATTTACTAGAGTAGGAGAATCTAAGTAACTATCCACAAATAAGTTATCTTCAATATTTAATTTAATATTTAAGTTATCTAGTTTAGTTAATAAATTAATATTTTGTAATAAATTAAAGACGTTTTTAAAGTTCATATTATTTAAAATTTGAATTAAATAATAACTAGGGATTTCTTCGATAAAATTATTATTTCTAAATAGACTTATTTTCATTTCTTCCATGTATAAATTATTAATAATAGTAACAATAGTATTATAAGTAAATTTCTTTAATAAATCATAGTTATATATAATTTCTTTAGTTAAGTTATTATCTAGTTTAGCAAAAGGATAGATACTTAGCGTAAAATCTTTTTGTTGTTTAACAAAGTCTAAATTAAAATATTTATAAATATTATTAGAATCTAAAATAGTTAATAATTCTTTAGCACTACTAGTAATATCTAAATCTTTATTATTATTTAAAATTTGTTTTAAAGTTTCGCTAGTTAAATAATTAATACTTATTTTAGTATCTAATTTAGTAATGATAAAAGGATATTCTTTTACTAGAGTGTTTAAGTCTTCTTTATCTATTTTATCTATCTTAATACTATATTTATTAGCATAATTAATAATATTGTTATTATTAATTACTAAGTTTTTAAAATTATTATAAGTAGAATAATATTTCATAATATACTTACTAACTGTCTTAGAATCAATTACTTTTAAGATATCTTCTGTTTCAAAATCTTCTTTTTTTACGATATTAATATTAGGAGTAATATTTTTTAATTTTTTTAAAATATCTTTATTACTGACTATATTATGATATAACTTAGTATTTTTATTATCTAAAGAAATATTTATTAGAGTTAAATCGTCAGTTTCTATATTATTAGCAAGAAGATAATTTATTTTATTACTAGTACTTAGTTTATTCCATAAAATATATTTTATATTTAAAGAAATATTAGTTTTAAGAATTTTACTAATATCTAAAAAAGAAAGGTTAGTTTTAGATAATATAATACTAATATATCTTTCTAAAAATATTTTATTTTCTTTATTTTTAATTTCCATAATACTATTTAAATCTTTAATTATATTTTTACTATTATTCATATATATAATAATATTATCTAATTTGTTTTGCATTTCTGAATCTAGTTTAATATCTTTATATATTGTATATTCTATAATATTGTTTAAATCTTTAATTATATTATCTATCATAAGACACCTACTTTCTTAATACGGCATGAACTACTAATCTTTTATTATTTTCTAAACAAGTTGATAGAGTTAATATTTTATCATCTGGTCCTATTTCAATATCACTTGTAAAAACACTTCTACTTTTTAGTAAGTCAATAAATTCTAACCATTCTTCATCACTATCAAAAATTGTTTTTAGATAATCTGCTGTTACTTTAATACTATAAATAGAGAATACTTCCCATTGATAATTGTTATAAATAGTATTAAAAGTAATTAAATTTTCTTCAGTATTACTATACCAATCTTCGTTATTTACATTGTTTAGAGTTCCAAACATTAAACCGCTATAATAACGATTATGGGCAAATAGAATAGTATTTTTATCTAAGGTAGTATCATTGTTTAAATAATGCATAAATACCCAACCATTATAATCCTTTTGTTTTTTAAAATTATGAGTTAAGTAATAATCATTGTCAGTAGTTTTAACAACAGGATAATCGATATTAGTACCAGGTACAGTTAACCAACCTACTGTATCATCATTGATTTCTTTTAAACTTAAATAAGCTTCATTAGGAGTAAGAGTAGGAATACTTGGAACATCTCCATCAGGAGTAGTTGTTGGGGGAGTAATATCATGATTAGGATAATCTTTTAATATATTATCTATTTCTTCTTGAATAGCTATTAAGTTTTGTTCTGATTGATAATTACTAATAAAAATATAACTAAATGTCATAGCAACAATGCCAATAATAATTATTAAACAATAAGAAAAAGTAGTTAATATTATCTGTTTTAAATAATTCTTTTTAATATATTCTTTCGAATAAGATATTCTAATTATCAGATATTTACTATATTTTTTATTAAGTTCTCTTAAATTATCCGCATTAACTTTATTAATATTATCATCTAAAATAATTATTTTGACTTTTTTTAAACGATAACTAACTAAAACTTCAACAACTTTATTTACAAATTCTTTAAGAGAAGTATTAAGATATATAGTCTTTAAATACTTATTGATTTTTAAGAATGTTTTAAAATCTTCTAAATCTTCTTCCGTAATAGTATTAAAATTAATTTTTTCTTTATAATATATATTTGAATAAGAAGTTAAATTATTATCTTCCATAAACTTAGAAGTGAACAATACTTCTTGCCGTGATTCGACAATAATATTTTTTTGATCAAATAAATCTAACATATAAGTAGGTATGGTAAAACAAACAATCTTTATCAAAGAGGGGATAGTAATTAAAGCTTCATAAGCTTCATAAGATATATTTACTTCTTCCTGAATATCTATTTCTTCGATATTAACATTATTTACGAGATGACAAATAGTACTTACTAAAGACATATTACTAATGCAAATTTTCTTAATTTTTTTATCTTGACATAATTCTTTAATAAATAAATTAACTATATTATAATTTTCGTTTAAATAACTTAAAGAGAATAATAATTCATTATTAGAAATAATATTCGTATTTAATAAATTACTAGTATTAGGTTTTAATTTAACTAAACTTGTAAATTCTAACGTATCATCTTTAATTTCAATTAATATCTTCTGCATTAGGTACCACTTTCTATCTTACATAAATAATATATCATAAATTTCTAAATAAAAAAAGAAACTTCGTTTGAAGTTAGGTATTTAAGATATTGCTATTACTTGTTTAAAATATATTATTAAACCATTACTTAGTATTAATTGTTTTTTTAACTTATCGATATATTTTATATACGCTTTTACTTTATATAGGAATCCTTCGCGATAGTAAGTAATAATTATTTCTTCTTTACTATAATAACTATCTAATATTTTTTCTTCCAAATCTTTTATTTGATCAGGAGATAATACAGGTTTAGGGATTTTTACTTTATTTTTATCAATTGTTTTTTTAAGAGAATTTAAAGGTACTAAAGAATTAAATGGTTGCCATATTATTTCTTCGCGACTTTTTTTAGGCATTATGACCTCCTATCTTTTTATTTCTTTCGATAGCAGTGGAGTCGTCTAATAAAGCTGAAGCTTTTAGAATACTATTTTTACCATATTTATTTTTAACTTCATCGATTGTTTCATTTAATTTATTATCTTCGACAATTTTGTTATAATCTTCAAATAAATTTAGTTGAAAAGAATCATCATCAGTTAATCTTCCGGCTACGATACTAACTTTTCTAATTGGTAAATTAGTATAATATCTATCAAATATATTTAAACAGACTCTAAGAATTTCTCGTGAAGATTTAGTAGGTACTGTTTTTATAGAGTGATAGAAACCACCACCAATATTCTTAGAATACCCAATATTAAGACCAATTAAACCTGTTTGTTTATGATTTTCTCTTAATCTTTTAGTAATTACTTCAACCATTTCCGTAATTATTAATCTTATGTTATTGCCATTATAATCTTTGAATAGCACTTGTGAATGGGAATAGCTTAAATCTTTAGGTGCTTCTTTCCAATCACTAATTACTGAGTTATCAATTCCATTAGCATGTAACCATAATTCTTCGCCAATAACCCCAAATTTATCTTTTAATTTGTTTTTATCATAATTAGCAATATCGCCAATCGTATATAATCCTAAGCCATTTAATCTTTTTTCCATTCGTGGCCCGATTGACCACATTTTAGATAAAGGATTAATACTCCATAATTTAGTTTTAACATCAGCATAAGTCCATTTTGCAATCCCATTTTTATACTTCTTAGCTTCTGTATCCATAGCTACTTTAGCTAATAACATATTAGGACCAATTCCACAGGTAGCAGTTAATCCAGTTTCATTATAAATAGTATTTAAAATGTCTTGTGCTATTTCATAATCAGTTTTATTATACAGTTTCAAATAATTAGTTAAATCAAGAAAACATTCATCGATTGAATAAATATGTAAATCTTCTTCGGCTACAAAATTCAAGTAGATATTAACTACTTTTTTACTATACTCAATATAGGAAGCCATATGAGGTTCTGCAATTATATATTTAACTTCTTTAGGTATCTCATATAAACGTCCCCTTGATTTAACGCCTAGACTTTTTAAATGTGGGGTAACTGCTAAGGTAATAGCACCTTGACCTTGTTTAGGATTAGCTACTACTAAATTAACTTTAAAAGGATCTATTTTTCTTTTTAGACATTCAACGGAGGCAAAAAAACTTTTTAAATCGATACAAAGGATATTTCTTTCTTGCATACAAACCTCCTTTTCTTATTATACCATTTATATGTTCAATAAATTAGGTAATTTATGTTAAATGTGATAGAATAGGAATACATTTAATTGAAGGAAGGAAATTTCATGGATATGCAAGAAATAGAAAAACAAATAATATTTTTATCAGAAATATTATCTCGTGAATTCGAAAGATATAAAAATAATGCTGATTTAGAAGAGTTTGGAACCATTTCTAATCGTATCAGAATTCTTAAAATGGCTATAGATAAGTTACAGGTAAAATTAAATACTGGTTTATATCTTTCTAAATTTGCTATTGACTGTAAAACTTTAGAAGAAGCTAGTTACCTAGATTCTATTTATGATGAAATGTATAGTAAAAAACAAAGATAAATTTTTACTTGCAAATAATAATCAGCAATAGTATAATGCCGTAGGAGGTTGAAGTATGAAAAAGATTTTTAGCATATTTTTAGTATTTAGTGCTTTACTAGTAGTTCTTACTGGCTGTGGTAAAAAAGAAACTTTAGATATGTCCTTAGAAGATATACTTGCTAAGGTTTATGAAGGCTTTGGCGAAGATGAACTACCAAGTTTAAATAATACGCAAATTACTAAAGATAATATGGCTTATTATTTAGGTGTTGATACTATTGATTTTAAAGAAGCAATCGCATCAGAACCATTAATAAGTTCGATTGCCCATTCAGTTGTTGTCTTAAGAGTAGCTGATGGCGTTGATATAGAACAAGCTAAACAAGAGATAAAAGACAATGTTAATCCAGCTAAATGGGTATGTGTTGAAGCAGAAAAAGTAATCGTTGATAGTAACGATGATGTTATAATTCTAATTATGGCTTCAAATGATACTGCTGATAAAATATTGAATAATTTTAAAAATTTATAGTCTTCTTGTGAAGACTTTTTTTTGGAGGTAAATGATGGTTTTTTCAAGTATAACATTTCTATACTATTTTCTGCCTATAGTATTAATTATTTATTTTATAATTCCTAATAAATTTAAAAATTTATGTTTGTTAATAAGTAGTTTATTTTTTTACTTTTATGGGGAGGGTAAATTTCTAATTATCTTATTATTATCATGTTTAATGAATTTCATTTACGGTTTATTAATAGATAAATATCGTAACAAAAAATTAGCTAAGATTGTTTTTATAACTGCTATTGTAACTAATATTGGACTTCTTATGTATTTTAAATATCTTAACTTTTTTATCGATAATATAAATAATATTTTTAATACTAATATTCCCTTTTTAAATATTGTAATGCCAATCGGAATTAGCTTTTTTACATTTCAAACTTTGAGTTATGTTGTTGATGTTTATACTAATAAGGTAAAAGCAAGTAAAAATCTTATCGATTTTTGTACATATGTTTCTTTATTTTTTCAATTAATTGCTGGTCCGATTGTCAGATATAGTGATATCGATGATGAATTAAAGAAAAGAAAATGTAGTTTTGATGAATTTGGAAGTGGAGTAATCAGATTTATTATTGGTCTAGCTAAAAAAGTATTAATAGCCAATGAGTTAGGTTCTTTAGTATCTTTATTAGGTAATATACCAGATAAAGCAATCTTAACTTATTTAATAATAGCAGTAAGTGAGACTCTTCAGATATACTTTGATTTTTCAGGCTATAGTGATATGGCTATTGGTTTAGGAAAAATGTTTGGCTTCCATTTCTTAGAAAATTTTAATTATCCTTTTATTGCTAAAAGTATTACTGATTTTTGGCGTAGATGGCATATTTCTTTATCTAGCTTTTTTAGAGATTATGTCTATATTCCTCTAGGTGGTAGTCGCAAAGGAATTTTAAAACATATTAGAAATATATTTATTGTTTGGTTCTTAACAGGATTCTGGCATGGAGCTGCTTGGAATTTTATTATCTGGGGCGTATATTTTGGTATTCTTTTAATAATAGAAAAATATTTATTAAAAGATTTCTTAGATAAGCATCGCATATTTAGTCATATTTATACCCTTTTCTTAGTTTTAATAAGTTTTATTATTTTTAACTCTGAGAGTTTAAGTGAAATTGTTGTATTCTTAAAGAGTATATTTGGCTTTAATAACTTACCATTTAGTAACTTTAGTACTATATATTATTTAAGAAGTTATTTAGTTGTTTTATTATGTGGTATTATTTTTGCTACTCCAGTTGTAAAATATTGGCAAAAAATCTTTAGTAAACCAAAACTACGTTATATAGGTTCTTTCTTAGAAATAAGTGGTAGTATGTTACTTTTAATTATTATAACTGCTTTCTTAATAGATGCTTCTTTTAATCCATTTTTATATTTTAGATTTTAGGTGATATGATGAAGAATAAAATAATAACAATCTTATTTATAATTATCGTTTGTGGTCTGTTTTTATTAAATATTATCGTTAAAGATATTGATATATCAGATAGTGAACGAAGATATTTAACTAAATTTCCTGATATAACTTTGAGTGGTTTGCTAGACGCTAGTGTATTTGCAAGTATTGAAGATTATAGTTCTGATCAATTTGTCTGGCGAGATTATTTTCGGGGCCTAAAAGCTTGGGTTCAATATAATATATTAGGTAAACTTGATAATAATAATCTTTTTATCGAAGATGGCCAAATAATTAAAATAGATTATCCATTAAATATAAATAAAGTAAATACTTTTATAGATAAAATGAATTTATTATATAATACTTATTTAAAAGATATGAATGTTTATTATAGTATTATTCCGGATAAAAATTATTATTCTAGTAATAAATATTTAAAAATTGATTATGATTTATTATTTAGTATGGTTAATCAAGGTTTAGATTATATGGAATATATTGATTTGACTGATAAGTTAGAACTTTCTAATTATTATTATACAGATATTCATTGGAAACAAGAAACATTAGATGAGATAGTAGATTTATTAAGTAGTAGTATGGGTTTTAAGATTAAAGATAAAGATTACAAGAGACATGAATTTACAGAATTTAAAGGAACTTATTATGGTCAGATAGGACTTAAAGTACCTTTTGATAAATTAACTTATTTAACTAATGATATAATCGATGCTGCTAGTGTTTATGATATTGAAAGTAAATTAAATACAGTTTATGAAGAATCTTCTTTAGGTAAAATGGATTCTTACGATGTTTTCTTAGGTGGTTCATCAGCTCTTATTGAAATTACTAATAATTCTAATACAAGTAAAAAAGAACTTATTATATTTAGAGATTCATTTAGTAGTAGTCTAGCTCCTTTATTAATCGAAGGATATAAAAAAATAACTTTAGTAGATTTAAGATATATGAATATGAATCTATTAAGTGATTATATAACTTTTGATAATCAAGATATATTAATTTTATATAATACTTCTATTATAAATAGTAGTGATATGTTAAAGATATTTTAATTAGAAAGAAGTATTATTATGAATAAAGAATATATATTAAAAAGATTAGAACTATCTAAATTTAGAAGTAAGTTTCATTTAAAAGAAAAAGATATAGATTATGTAAAAACTAAAGGTTTAGATACTATTCAAGAACATGCTTATACTTTTATAACTAAAAGATTAGCTCCTAAAGTAATTTTAAATGATGGAGCACAGACACCAATGAGGGGACATCCGGTATTTATTGCTCAACATGCAACAGCAACTTGTTGTCGTTCTTGTCTTTATAAATGGCATAAAATAGCTAAAGATAAAGAACTAAGTAGGAAAGAAATAGATTATATAGTAGATATTATTATGACTTGGATAGTTAAAGAAGTTAAGAAGTAATTTTAAATATAGTGGTATAAAAGTAAGCAAGATATTAAATTTTTCCTGCTGATTTATTTATAATAAACAAAAAACCTATGTTATAATTGAATAGGAGATTATTATGAAAAAATATTTAATAATTATGATAAGTTTATTATTTTTACCTGGTTGTGAAAATAAAGAAGAGATGATTAACTTAAATGACAATATTTATTATTATACTGATGTTGAATTAACTGATAATGATTGTGGAGGTTTTGCTTTTATTGAAAGTGGTTTAGATAGTATTGACGAAGAATTTATTACTAAGTATGATTCTTTTAATGCGGTTGATAAGATAGCTTTAAAAGAAAGTAAGGATATTGTATATGATTCTAAGAAAGAAGAAGAGGTAAAAAAACTCTGGGATAATTTAAAAGCTCCAAGTAGAGGGGTAAGTGATGTTAATATATCATATACAGATCATGAGTTTAATTTTAGTTATTGGTATATAACTTTAGTCAAAGATAGTAATGGTAATTTCTTTAAGTCGGAAGATAAATATTATAAAATTGCTGTTAATATTGG
>CALVXQ010000002.1 GCA_944371435.1 uncultured Bacilli bacterium | reverse complement strand
ATAAACACAGCCATTGATATTTTCGTTACTGCTGCTCATTTCAATTTCAGTTTTATTAACTAAATCGATTATTTCCTCAGCTCTTTTTTTAAATAACATTCCCTCTTCTGTTAGAGTTATTTTCTTATTTCCTCTTATAAATAATTGTTTACCTAAATTATTTTCTAATTCCTTTAATTGTCTAGATAAGGTAGGTTGGGATAAGTGTAAGTGTTTTGCAGCTCCTAAAATGCTTTGTTCTCTAGTAACGGCTAGAAAATATTTTAAAGTTCTTATTTCCATGAAACGATTGTGGAGATTGCTCAAAATCATAATGTATCTTCAGCTCAGGTAATTATTCGTTGGAACTTACAAAAGGGAGTTGTCGTAATTCCAGGTTCTAGTAATCCCGAACATATTAAAGAAAATACTGAAATATATCACTTTGCATTAACCGATGAAGAAATGAACAAAATTAATGCCTTAGATCGTGGGGAAAAACATGATTGGTACTAGTAAATTTATGAAGGTAGTAGCAATTAATGGTAGTGCTTAGGAATAAAAATAGAAAAGACGACTTATTTATTATTTTGTCAAGATAAAGTAAATTTTTAAGAAGTTTAGTAAAATAACTAATATTTTGTGTTATGATTAAAATAGGTGATAATAATGAAAGCAGTTGTTTTAGAAGATAAAAGAAAGTTAGTTGTTAAAGAAATAGAAGAACCTAAGAAATCTGATGATGTTCTTATCGAAGTTATTATGTCAGGTATATGTGGTTCTGATTTACATTATTTTGAAATGGGGGAACCAAAAGGTTTAGTCATGGGTCATGAATTTTGTGGTAAAGTAATTGATCCTGGTAATAGAGATGATTTAAAAGTAGGAGATTTGGTAACAGGGCTACCTATTTCTCCTTGTGGAAAGTGTCAAGCTTGTGAAAGTGGTAATCCTCAATACTGTCGTGAGACTTGGGCTGATGCAGTTGGCCTTTCTTTAACGCGAAATGGTGCTTTATGTGAAAAGATATTAGTTCGTCCAGATATGGTTGTTAAAGTCCCTGAAAATGTCGAAGCTGCTACAATGGCAATGGTCGAACCAACCGCTGTAGCATTGCATGCAGTTCATTTAGCTGATATTAAATTAGGCGCTAAAGTACTAGTAATCGGTGGCGGTATAATCGGTTTATTAAGTGCTTTACTAGCTAGAAAAGAAGGCGCTAGCGTTGTTAATTTGAGTGAAGCAAACTTAAAACGTGGTCAAAAGTCATTATATCTTGGTGTGGCTGAAAAATGTTATGACGCAACTAATCAGAATATGATTAACGAAGCTATAAATGATAGTCATGGTGGATATGATGTTGTAATCGAATGTTGTGGCAACAGTGCCGCTGTAACTAGTGCTTTTGCTACAGTAAGACCAGGAGGAACAGTTGTTCTAGTAGGTGTTGCAACCCAAGCAATATCTGTACCTACAGTTCTTGCCGTAATGAATGAATTAACTGTTAAGGGTGCTATTGGTTATACGAAAGATGAATTTGTTAGATGTGTTGATATGATTGCTACTGGTCAAATAGAAGTTAAAAAGTTTATCGATGATATTATTCCTTATGAAAAAGTTCAAAATGCTTATGAAAGATTAACTAGTGGTACTGATAGTGCAATTAAAATATTAGTAGATCCTAAACTTTAAGTTCTTAATAGAACTTTTTTTCTTGCTATAATAATTAAATATCGATATAATAAAACAAATATGAAATTTATTTCATATTTATAGAAAGTTGTATATTATGTTAGAATTAATAGATATTTGTTTTACTCGTGATAATAAAAAAATTCTTGATCATATAAACTTATCTTTTAATGATAATAAGTTTTATGTAATAACAGGACCAAATGGTAGTGGTAAATCTACTTTAGCTAAAATAATAATGGGAATTGAAAAACCAGATTCTGGTCGTATTTTATTTAATGGTGAAGATATAACAGATTTAGACATCACTAAAAGAGCTAAGTTAGGAATTGGTTATACTTTTCAGCAACCAGTTAATTTTAAAGGAATAAAAGTTTATGATTTATTGAAGTACGCAGTTGGATTAAATATATCAAGGGATGATGCTCTAAATTTATTAAAAGTAGTTGGTATTACTTCATCTACTTATTTAGATAGAGAGTTAAATAATTCTTTATCGGGTGGAGAATTAAAAAGAATTGAGATTGCTAGTGTTTTAGCCCGTAAACCACTTTTAGGTATATTTGATGAACCAGAAGCAGGTATTGATTTATGGAGTTTTCAAAGTTTAGCTGAGATATTTAAAGAAATTGAAAGTTCTAAAAGGGCAACTACTATTGTAATTTCTCATCAAGAAAGAATATTAAGTATTGCTAATCAAATAATAATATTAGCTAATGGTAAGGTGAAAAATATTGGCCCAGCCAAAGAGATGTTAGAGGAAATATTAAATGGTTAATAAAAGAGGTAGACATGGAAAAGATTGATAATAAAATATTAGAAGAAGTTATAGGTAATAAAGATATTTTAAATGAAGATATTTATAATATTCGAAAAAATGGAAAATGTGTAGCTCGTAAGGATAATCCTAATATAAAAATAGTCAGTAAAGAAGATAATAAAGGGTTAGATATTTATGTTAAAGATAATACCTTATTTGGCATAATTCATATTCCTGTAATAATTACTGAAAGTGGTTTAAAAGATGTTGTTGAAAATGATTTTCATATTGGTAAGAATTCGAATATAGTAATTTTATCTGGTTGTGGTGTTCATAATCCGAGCGATAAAAAATCGGAGCATGATGGTATTCATCGTTTTTATTTAGATAAGAACGCCAAAGTAAAATATGTTGAAAAACATTATGCTGAAGGAAATGGTACTGGTAAAAAAATTCTTAATCCGATAACAGAAATATATCTTGAAGAAAATGCTAATTTAACTATGGATACTATTCAAATAAGTGGGGTAGATTATAGCGAAAGAAAAACTTATGCTAAACTAAAAGATAATAGTACTTTAACTATTACGGAAAAGATAATGACTAGGGCATCGGAAAAAGCTATTACTGATTTTAAAATAAATTTAAAAGGTCAGAATTCTAGTTGTCATGTTACATCTCGTTCGGTTGCTACCGACAATTCTTACCAAGAATTTCATTCTGATGTTGTTGGGAAAAATAAGTGTTATGCTCATGTTGAGTGTGATGCAATTATTAAGGATAAGGGCCGTATAAAAGCTATTCCTGAAATTTATGCCAAAGATGTTGAAGCTAATTTGATTCATGAAGCTGCAATTGGTAAAATTGCTAAAGATCAATTGATGAAATTAATGTCTTTAGGAATGACTGAAAAAGAAGCTGAAAAAGCTATTATAGAAGGTTTTTTAAAGTAATATGGGTAATGTAAGACAACCAATTAAGAAAAAAGCTATTGCTACGAAAGAAATGATTATCGATAAAGGGTTTGAATTAATATGTAATAATGGTTATCACTCAGTAAATACAGCTTCAATTGCTAAGTATGCTAATATTTCAACTGGTAATGTTTATCAATATTTTCATGATAAACATGAGATATTATTAGATGGTTTAAATAAGTATTTAGGTAGTATAATGTTTCCTTTTATCGAAATATTAGAAAAAGAAAGTGATTTAAAAAACAATTTTCCTGTTGCTATTAAAAGAGTAATATTAAAAACTATTGAAGTTAAAAAAGATTATAAAAAAGCTTATCATGAGTTATTATCTTTAGAAAATAGTGATTTAGAAGTATTTAAAATATTTAAAAATAAAGAATTAGAAGCTACAAATAAAGTTAATGATATTTTAACCAAATCTGGATATAATTTAGATAATCAAAAACAAAAAGCTCATTTTTTAATAAATATTATTAATTTAGTTTGTGAAGAACTAAATTATCATCAACATGAAGAATTTAATTATGATGCTATGTTAAATGAAGTAATTAGATTATTAATGTGTTTATTTTATAATTGTCCTAATTGTAGGATACAAAAAAACATTACTTTTTAATAAAATATGTTAAAATTTGTAAAGAGGTGATTTATTTATATGGAAGAAGTTATCTTAGATGGACTTATTGATACCTTAAAATTAATTCCATTTTTATTACTATCATTTTTAATAATTGAATTTATTGAACATAAATTAAAATCTGATGATATACTTATTAAAACTGGAAAATTAGGTCCGTTATTTGGAGGTTTACTTGGAATAATTCCCCAATGTGGATTTGCCTCAATTGCTACTAATTTATATATTACAAGGATTATTTCTTTAGGAACTTTAATAGCAGTTTATTTATCAACTAGTGATGAAATGTTACCTATTTTAATAAGTGAGAATGTTGATATAGGAATTATTTTAAGAATTTTAGGAATCAAATTATTAATTGGGGTTGTAGTTGGTTTTATAATTGATTTATTTTATCGTAAGAAAGTTAATCATGATTATCATTTATGTAAAGATGAACATTGTCATTGTAAAGAGTCAATTTTTAAATCAGCTTTAATTCATACATTTAATATTGCTATATTTATTTTAATAATTAATTTAATATTAAATTTAGTATTTTATTTAGGTTTAGAAGAATACTTAAATAGTATTTTATTAAAGGATAATATTTTTGCTCCAATAATTACTTGTTTGGTTGGCTTAATTCCTAATTGTGCTTCTAGTGTTATTATTACTAAACTATATTTGAACTTTAGTATTAGTTTTGGTTCTTTAATAGGAGGATTATTAACTAATAGTGGTGTAGGATTATTAATATTATTTAAAAATAATAAAAATATGAAAGAAAATCTTTTAATAACAGTTATTATTTTTGTAGTTGGTTTATTAAGTGGAATTATTCTTAATATGTTACCGATATTATAAAAAATAACTTGCTTTAAAAGTTTTAATGATATAAAATAATTAAGTAAAGAAAGGAATTTTTTATGGAATTAAAAGGAAGTAAAACTGAAAAAAATTTATTAGCAGCTTTTGCTGGAGAATCACAAGCTCGTAATAAGTATACTTATTATGCTTCAAAAGCTAAGAAAGATGGTTATGAACAAATTGCTGCTTTATTCTTAGAAACTGCAGAGAATGAAAAAGAACATGCCAAGATGTGGTTTAAAGAATTACATGGTGGTGAAATCCCTGATACATTAGAAAATTTAAATGATGCTGCTGCTGGCGAAAATTATGAATGGACTGATATGTACAAGGAATTTGCCGAAACAGCCAAAGAGGAAGGATTTACTCGTATTGCTAAGCTATTTGAAATGGTAGGCGAGATTGAACGTCATCATGAAGAAAGATATCGTAAGTTAATCGAAAATATTGAAGGTGGCTTAGTATTTAGTAGAGATGATGATCGTATTTGGCAATGCCGCAATTGTGGTCATATTGTAATTGGTAAAAAAGCTCCAGAAGTATGTCCTGTTTGTGCTCATCCAAAATCATTCTTCGAAATTAAAAAAGAAAATTATTAATAATGATATAAAAAATGGTGTAAAAACCATTTTTTTATGTTAAAATTTAGTTATGCCGATGTAGCGCAATTGATAGAGCAACTGAATCGTAATCAGTAGGTTGCGGGTTTGATTCCTGCCTTCGGCACCATTGGGAAATCTGTTCGAACTTTTCGAACTTTTGATATATTCAGTCTGAAATATGACAGATTTTTATTTTATATGCAAATATCTACTGGTAATTTTGATACTTGCGTCAAAATGCCTAGGGAGTTAAATATTTTATTTTTGAAAATAACTATATTAATATGTTACAATAAAATATAAGAAATTGTCCTGATTATATTTTATAAAAAATTTCTAAAGAGGTGAAAAAATCCATGGAGAAGATTGTATATCATGGAAGTCATGATGGTAACATAGAAATGATAAAATCACATGTAGGTACTCATCAAAAGCAATGCATATACGCGACTGATAATATGGTAATAGCAATGTTATTTATGAATAGAGGCATGGGGGATTTAGATACAATAAAAATTTATGATAATGGATTACCTATATTAATAGAAAGAAGGGAAGGCGTTTTAGAAAGAATATATAATACTTCTGGATACATATATGAATTAGATGGTAGTTCTTTTAAGCATTATGACTACTTATGGGAACCAGAAGTAATATCTTTTGAAAGTGCTATAAAAC
This sequence comes from uncultured Bacilli bacterium, assembly GCA_944371435.1. Lineage (GTDB taxonomy): Bacteria > Bacillota_I > Bacilli_A > RF39 > UBA660 > CAG-605. Next base: position 30,374 of record CALVXQ010000002.1, on the reverse strand, counting down.
CAATTAAGAAAACTTATTATGATAATATTTTAATGACACTAAATGAAGAAGCTAAAAGTGGTAATCTGAAAATTTATAAATATCCAAATAGGCCAAACTATATTCCTCTAGATAATAGCGATTTAATTGATAAATATATTAACTTTGAATTAATTGGAATTAAGGGGGCAATAAAATCTTTATTAGCTATATATCCAGAATTTGAACATATAGTGACGGAAAAACTAAATAAAGAACAAAATAAAGTTAAGTAATAATATTTTATAAAAAGTTGTATATAACTTCCTCAATGGCACCATTTTAGAAAATTTGTTCAGAAAGTACGAACTTTTGATATATCAATCAATCAGATTATGGTTGATTTTTTGTTTTATCATGGATTAAAAAATTCTGGTTATAATTTTTAATTATGAACAAAAAATAATAAAAAATGATTAAAAAAATTCATTTAATATTGTATAATAAGCAGCTAAGAGAGGTGTAATTGATGAAAAATCAAAAATATTTATATGTTGGCAGTTATATTGTAGCGTATGATTTAGAAAATCCTAATTTAATTAAAAGAACTATCCTTGTAGATAGAAATTATCCTAATATAGATTTTAATATCTATTTTGATGGAATTGATAAAGTAGTAGTACCTGGTGATAAAATACTTTCATTTGAAGAAAATCATACTATACTAGATACTAATCATGATCTATTAAGAAATCATTATGCAACTTTATATCCAAGTTTTAAAAGAGTAAAAACAAAAGCTACTAGAAAATAGTTAGCTTTTTTTATGATTTAGAGAAGATAATTATATGAATTAAAATCTAGAGTAAATGTTGATGGGAGCAAAAAGTTCCTTTACATACATTGCGATAATTGATATAATTTTCTTATCTAGAGAAAAATAGATGTTATTAAATATTTGTAGAGAAGTGATATTATATATATTAAATTGTTAGAAAAAGATGTTGATACTATATGAAATTTATAAAATACGGGATAATAATAGTAATTGTAGCGGTTGTTACGAATATATTAGTTAGTTTTGCTTTATCGTCATCTATTGTATATACTTTAACGGTTAATTATAATTTAGATAAAGGTAATATGACTAGAACACCGTGGATAGAAAAAGTGGATTACACTTATCCGACTTATGAGCATTTATTATCAAGAACTATTCTGGCTAATCCATGTACGACTTGTAAAATTCTTGCAAAGCCGTACGATGACGATGGTGATGTTTATGTTGGTGTTGTGACAGTAATGGGAGAAACTCAAACATTTAGGGATCCAACAAGTATTTCTTCGCCTAATAATTATTCACTGGGCATACAACGTTTAGATCCTACTTTGCTGGATACTTTTCACAGTGGTATTTGGACTGTAAATCAACGATAATAACATTTGCATTTTATAATATCGCTTTTCTAATATTTTAAGGAGTATTATGAAAGAATTTTTAAAAAGGAATTTCTTATTAATCATATCATTTTCCATTTTATTCATCATCGTATGTATTTCAGCAAGAGATTATTGGGAGATAAAAAATAATACTGAACAATCATTTGCGGAAAGTTTAGAATTTTGTAAGAATACCGATTATATAGGTACTCAGCACGAGCAAGTTTGTTTAGATGTACTATCTAGAGAGGGAGAGTCCATTGATTTTTTTACAGCTTATCTTTATATAGGTGTTTTGGGACTTGGCCAATATGGTGGTATTTTATTTTTATTTATTATTATTCCTTCTTTATATTATAATATTAAATATTTAAAAAATAGGATTATTGTTAACGATGCAACAAGAATGGATTATAAAACAATACGATTAAGAATATTTAAAAATGCTTATCGATCATTTTTTATACTACCAGTTATTGTCATAATTGCTTTTCTTATTTCTTACATCATTAATCCAAATTTAGATGCTAGTTATGCGATAAATCATTTTACTACTGTTTGGCGTGCTGATACATTAAGTCATCCCTTTATTTTTGTCGTTTCTTATTTATTAAATATTATTTTTTATTCTATCTTTTTTACTAATATTGGTTTAATTATTGTCCGTAAACATTATCATTTTTTTGTTGCTGTTTTTCTATCTTTTTTAATCGTTTGGGGAATTGATGGAATATTCGAAATAGGAATAAATGGTGTTTTATTTTCGACAATCTTACATTCAGAAAAAGGAAGTTTATTTAATATTTTAAATTATTTATCTTTTAATGATACTTTTGGAATATTACCAGTATTATTATTATCTGCTTCATTAGCGATAGTATCGAGTTTTATCGTATATTTAAAATATAAAAATAAAGAAAAATTAATTACCGATTGTGAAAGGATATAATATGGTGAACAATGAAAATAGAATTAAAACATGTTTGTAAAGCATTTAAAAAAATAGAAGTAATTAAAGATATTAATCTAACTTTAGAAAGTGGTAAAATTTATGGTTTATATGGACGTAATGGATCAGGAAAAAGCGTTTTATTAAAGATGATTAGTGGTTTTTATATTCCTACTTCTGGAGAAATATTATATGATGGTGTAAATTTGAATACAAAATTAGAATTTCCTAAAGATTTACGGGCATTAATCGAAGGACCATCATTTTTTCCGGATTTAAGTGGTTATGAAAACTTAAAAATGTTAGCTAAAATACAACATAAAATAGGTGAAGAAGAAATAATAGAAGCTTTAGAAATAGTCAATTTAAAAGATGAAATGAAAAAGAAGTATGGAAAATATTCGTTAGGTATGAAACAAAAATTGGGAATAGCACAAGCTATTATGGAACATCCTAAAATACTTATATTAGATGAACCATTTAATGGAGTAGAACAAAAGACTGTAGATAAATTAATTGATTATTTAAAAGAATTAAAAAAACAAGATTGTTTAATTATTATTAGTACTCATATTAAAGAAGATTTAAAACGATTAGCAGATATCATTTATATTATAGATGATGGAAAATTACATGAAGAAAAATAAATATATTCTTAAGATTAATCAACAATTTAATCAACGAAAATCGATGCTATATTTTCTTCTTATTCTTGCAGGAACTATATTTCCTTCTATATCAGGATCTAATTATTTTAATTTTTGGTATCGATTATATCATATTTTAAGTAGTCCTACTTTTAATGCTTTTCTTTATTTAGCCATTAGTTTAAATTTTATTTATTATATTGGTGATGCATTTAAAAATTATCAATTAATAAACCGCTATGCTAGTTATTTAGAAGTGGTAAAATATTTTTTAGAAGATATGATTATTTTTACTATTTATTTATTATTTATTGCTTTAATTGTTAGTATTGGTGGTGCTTTTATTTTCTGTTTAGGAGATTATAGTATGATTATGCATCCATTTTATTCATTTCCCCTTATTTACTATATTTTCTTCTTTATCATACGAGCACTTATTATTTCTTGTTGTTTGATTACGATTTTATATTTCTGTTATCTTTTAACTAATCGCTTAGTTTCTATAATCATTATCTTAGGCAATAGTGTTCTTTTTATGTTCTTACCAACGATTAAAGTAATTCATCATTTCTACCAAATGCCTATTATACCTCAGTATTATTATCTATCTATTTCTTATCAATCATTTTTATTAGAAGTAATTGTATCTATTATAGAAATTATACTTTTAGTAGTAGTGGCTAAGTTATTATTTTTATGGATAAGTAAGAAAAAGAGGGATTTATTATGATTTTGCAGTTAAAAATATTATTTCGTATTTTATTAAAAAATTTAATATGGTTACTTATCTTCTTTATTATTGCTTGTTTTTATTTTATTTATTTAACCATAACTTATACACCGGAATTTCCAACAACTCTTCTAGATATAGTCCCCTTTACTGGTTATCCTTTAGATTCTTATAATAGTATGCAAATAATCGTAGTTGTTTATCAATCTGCACTACTTATTTATATTGTATATTTGTTTTTACATTATGATTTTAGATATTCATTTGAAAATATCATATTACGTACAAATCCTAAAAAATGGCTATTTTTTAAGAGTCTCTTATCTTATTTATTTATTGCCGTTGTTAGATGTAGTCTTTTTATGATTACTAGAGAATTATTTTATGATTACTTTATTTTACCATATGATTACTTATTATCTGTTATTTTAATATCATTTATTGTAAATTCATTCCTTTTATTTAATTTAAATTTTAATCAATATATAAATATAGTTTTATGGATTATCGAAATACCTCTTACTATTCATATCTTCCATCATTTAACTACTTTTAACGGAATAATCATTATTCTTGTCATTACTATCTTTAATTTTATCTATTTTAAACTAAAAAGATTAACTAAAAATAATTATTTTCGATTTATCGATAATATCTATTATCGGATAAAAAAAGTAAAATAAAAATTAAGTGCACAAAATGCACTTTTTTTGTGCAACGAAACCCCCAGTTATACTGGGGTGTAGAAATATTAAAGAATGCAAGAAGTGGAATTAGGCAGTGGCAAGATATAGAAGTAAGAAAAAAATATAAACAATTAGAGTTAAAATTATAGAAATTATTTCATTAAATAGTAGAAAAAAAGAACATTTTAGGATGTTCTGCGTTAGCATGCAATAATATTAAATTTAGATAGGATTTGAATACAAATTTTCCTGATTTTTTTAATGATTTAAAAATTTCAATAAATTTATCGTAAAAAACCGAAACTCAAATTAAATACTTGCTTGTTTATTTTAAATTAATGTAGTTATATAAAAATAATAATAGAAACAAATTAAAATATGCTATACTAATTATAGTGATTGATTCAGACATCAATTACCTTTGGTAAAAGTTGTAGATAACTTCCTCAACGGTACCAGATTGCTTGTTACTCGAACTTTTATTTTTGAAAGTTTGGTTTTTATTATACTTTTATTTATATTAATACGTTTATAATAATAAATTTATTTAAAACATAATTACAAATTGATATAGGTAATTTTAAAAAAGGAGGATTAGCTTATGTGGGGTGCAATTATAGGAGATTTAGCAGGTTCTTTATACGAATTCGGGCAAGTGAAAAAAGTTTCTCATATAGCATTGGATACTCTTATTTTAAAAGATAGTTTTTTTAGCGATGATACGATTTTAACAGTTGCAATTTTAGATGCAATTTTAAATAATGGAAATTATGAATACTATTTGAAAAAATATGCTAATGAATACAAAGAATATAAACCTGATTTCAGGCCATATTTTAAAAGTGCCTTTTCTCCAAGATTCGTAAAATGGGTAAATAGTAATGAGATTGGTAATAGTAACGGCAATGGCGCCATGATGAGAATTTCTCCTGTTGGTTATTTATTTGATTCAAAAAATGAGGTAATTAAAAATGCCAGGCTAGCAACAATCCCATCTCATAATTCCGAAGAAGCCATTAAATGTGCAACAATAATTGCTCAAATAATTTATTTAGCAAGAAAAGGCTATCAAAAAGAAAAGATAATTGAAACCTTAAAATTGAATTATATATATTCTCCATTTGAAGAATTTAATAGTACTTGCTGCAAAACAATCGATAACTGTTTATATGCACTTTTTACATCTAATAGTTATGAAGAAGCTGTTATCAAAACAATTACATTTGGTGGAGATACTGATACTAATGCATGTATTGTTGGTTCAATGGCAGAAGCTTTATTTGGTATTAATAACACAATAATTGAACAAGCAAAACAAAAAATTCCAGAAAATTTTGTTAAAAAATTAGAGCAGGGATATTCTAGAGTACGATAATAATTTACAATTTGTGAACTAGAGATTATTATTTTTTTGTACTAAACCTATGCTATAATTGAAGTGTGATAAAAAAGTTAAAAAATATCAACTAGGAGGTAAACATGGAACAAAGTAAGCAATTTATCCAAAAAGGAAAGTTAATTGTTGTGGAAGGTGCTTGTGATGGTATTGGTAAAACTACCCAATATAAAATGTTATGCGATAGGTTTAAGAGTGAGGGGAAACAGATAGCAAGTCATCATTTTCCCTCTTATGGGGAATATCAAGGAGCATTAGTTGAAAAGTATTTAAAAGGAGAACTTGGTCAACTTAATGAATTATCTCCATATTTTATAAATAGTTTGTATGCTATTGATAGAGGTGTTACTTGGTATACGTATTTAAAACAATTATATGAACAAGGAAAAATTATTTTATTAGATAGATATACAACTTCTAGTCTAATCTATCAATCAGCATTAATTGAAGATATCAGTGAAAAGAAAAAATTTATAGACTATGTTATTGATTTTGAATATAGTAAAATTGGAATTAAAAAGCCAGATTGTGTTATATTCTTATATGCACCATTCGATTTAGTTACTAAAATAAGAAATGCTAGAAAACAAAATGATGGGATAACTAATGATATTCATGAAAGTGATTTAGATTTTATGAAAAAAGTATATGCTAGCGCTATGTTTATAGCAGATTACCTTTCTTGGGATAAAGTCCAATGTAACGATGGTGATAAAATGCGAAGTATAGATGATATCCATGATGAGATATATAATTTAGTAAGAAAGAAAATGCGTTAAAACGATAAATAGGTAATATATGAAAAAAATAACTAAAGATAATTTGAATGAATTTATTGATTATTATCATGAGTTTCATGATAGTCGTATTACAAATGTTAATTATGATATTTCTAAATCAGAAATAGAGCTTTTAATTGATGTTTTTTGGTCTGGAGAACCCACATTAAAAGAAGATAACAGTTATCAAACTAATAAAATAAAAATGCGAATGGTTCTACATAATGTTGAACGTTGTAATAATAAGGAAATGTTTATGTGGGATGAGATATATAAGGCATATATAAAATATATTAAGTTAGATAATAAAGATTTTATTTGTTTTGCAAGTGATGAAAAAGACCCTTTAATATATATTGTTTGTGAAAGTATAGAGTATGAAGAAATAAAATAATTAGTGAACTTTTATAGTTCTTTTTTTATGAAACATAAATTATTTTTATAATATATTTGATACGAAGAAAATAAATATAGACTTAGATAAAAAGATTTTTATACTAAAATATTTACGGCTGATGTTAAGGTAGGTGCTAAGGAAAATCCACAAGAAATACTTGGAGTAATATATTTAGTTATGGAATGTTTTTTAGGAGATTTTTATGCCAACTACATGGATAGTATAAAAGATAAAGTTGTAATAAAATGTTTAAAAATAAAGTAATTTAAGTTATAATAGACAATTAGAAATGGAGGCTATTTATGAAAAGAAAAAAATATTATTATTTAGGTAGTTATGTTATTGCTTATAGCATTAGCAATCCTAACTTATATGATAGTGTTTTAGTTTCTGAAGATAACCCTAATATTGATTATAATATTTATAAAAGTGTAGAAGATGGGACTATTTTACCTATTAGATATAGTGATATAGCATTATTTGAAAAATGCAATGATATATTGCCATTATATGATAATCAATATGGGAACTCTTATAGGACTTATTTGAATCAAGGATATTCAAGAAGTTTAAACAGAAAAAATTAGGATTTAGGTAAGTTATCCTAATTTTTTTAATTCGCATTAAAACTTTAGTATAATTAGGTAAGAGGTATTTTTAGAGTGGAAAATAAATATTTAAGATTAGAAAATATTAGTAAAGTATTTAATTTAAAAACAACAAAAGGTACAGCCTTAAACCAAATAAGTTATCAATTTGAAGCAGGAAAGTTTTATCCTATTATAGGACAATCGGGTAGTGGTAAAAGCACTTTAATTAGTATTTTAGGATTATATTTGGTAAATATTATCTAAATGGAGAAGATATTTTTAAATTAGATGATTATAAGTTATCTATGTTAAGAAATAAAAAAATAGGATTTATATTTCAAAACTTTTATTTAGATGAACATTTAATGGTAATGAAAATGTCATATTACCAATGCTTATTAATGAAAACATTCCTAAACAATTGAGTGATGATGAGCAACAAAGGACTGCACTTGTCAGAGCTTTAGTTAATAATCAAAATATAATATTAGTCGATGAACCAACGGGTAATCTAGATAAAAAGAATGAAGATATAATTTTGGGGGAATTAAAAAGATTATCTTTAGATGGTAAATTAGTTATTGCAGTTAGTCGTAGCGATGAGATTAAAAAATATGCTGATGTTGTTCTTGAATTAAAGGAGGGAAAGTTATTTGCATAACTTTTTATTTATTGTTTTATTCTTTTTGCTATAGCATTTATATTATATTTATTATCTAGTTTATTAATTTAATAATGGGAGTTTAAATAACTCTTTTTTTATTGGTATAATCTTTAATTTTTAATCATAAATATTGATAGTAAGAGAGTGTGATAATATGAATGAAAAAGTAATAATTCCTCTAGCCCAACGTGGTAATGGTGATATTTATTTAGGGGTAGTAGGAGCAGTAAGAACTGGTAAGTCAACCTTTATTAAGAAGTTTATTGAAAATTTAGTAGTTCCTAATATTGATGATGAAATTGAAAAGAAAAGATATTTAGATGAAATCCCCCAAACAGCTCAAGGCAAGACTATAATGACTACTGAACCAAAATTTGTTCCTAGTAGTGGTGCCAAGATTAAAGTTGATGAATTTACGGCTAATATAAAGTTGATTGATTGTGTAGGATATGTAATTCCTAATTGCAATGGCTATGTTGATTCAGAGGGTAATCCACGTATGGTTATGACTCCTTGGTTTCCCGAAGCAATACCATTTACGGAAGCAGCAGAAGTTGGAACTAGCAAAGTAATTAGGGATCATTCAACGATTGGTATTGTTGTTACTACTGATGGTTCGATTGGTGAATTAAATCGTGATGATTATGTAGAAGCTGAAGCAAAAGTTGTTAATGAATTAAAAGATATAGGTAAACCTTTTATAATAGTATTAAATACTAAGAATCCTAATAGTGAAGCGACAAAAACCCTTGCGCAAGATTTAAGTAATACTTATAATGTTACTGTTTTACCTCTTTCTATTTTAGATATGCGTTCTGAAGATATTTATGAAGTATTAAAAGCTGCTTTATATGAATATCCTGTTTTAGATATTAAATTTAATATTCCAGAATGGGTAGCTATTTTAGATAATAAGAATGAAGTTAAAAAGCATTATTTAGATTTAATCAGAAATTGTGTAACCGAAATTAGTAAAGTTAAAGATGTTGATAATTTATTAAATTATTTTAAAGATTCTAAATATATTAATAAAGCATTTATTAGTGATTTAGATACTGGTAGTGGAACAGTAATGGTTAGTTTAGATAGTAGTGATGAATTATATAATCAAATTTTACAGGAAATGATTGGTGAATCAATAAATTCTAAAGCTGCAATGTTAAAAGTATTTTCTTCTTATAAGGAGGGAAAAGAAGAGTTTAATGGCATAAAAGAAGCTTTAAAACAAGCTAAATCAACCGGTTATGGAATTGTATATCCAACTTTAAAAGATATGAAATTAGATACTCCTGAGATAATAAAACAGGGAAGCAGGTATGGGGTTAAGTTACGTGCTGTTGCCTCTTCAATTCATTTGATGAAAGTTGATGTTGTATCTACTTTTGAACCAATTATCGGTAGTGAAATACAGAGTAAAGAGTTAATTAATTATATTATGAAAGATTATGAAAGTGATCCGGCTAGTATTTGGAAGAGTGAGATATTTGGCCGTAGCTTAGATACAATTGTTCAAGAAGGTATTCAAGCTAAATTATCTATCATGCCAGAAAATACACGTTATAAATTAAGTCAAACAGTAACTAAAATAGTTAATAAAGGTAGTAGTAATTTAATTGCTATTGTTCTCTAAATATGTAAATACTATGTAAATTGGACATCAAAATTTTACAAAATAGGCCTTAAATAGTTAAAAAATGCAGGTTTTTATTGATTTTTACTAGATATATGTGCTAAATTTTTCTTGTAAGGTACATCACGTGTGTAGTCCTTATATATATATATAGAAAATTTAGGAGGAAAAAATTATGGGAAAAACTGAATTAGTAGAAGTAATTGCTGCTAAAGCTGGTTTAACTAAAGCAGATGCTGCTAGAGCAGTTGAAGCAATGATCGAAGGTATTACTGAAGGTCTAAAAAAAGAAGGAAAGGTTTCTTTAGTTGGTTTTGGTACATTCCAAGCTAAGACTAGAGCTGCTAGAGAAGGTATTAATCCTTTAACAAAAGAACAAATTAGCATTCCTGCTAAGAAAGTTGCTACTTTTAAAGCTGGTTCAAAATTAAAAGAAGCTTTAAATTAGTTTCATGAAAGAACTTTAGGTTCTTTTTTTCTTTATTTTAGGGAGTAGTTAATGAATAAAGGTGTTATTAGATTATTAGCATTAGTATTGGGTATCTTTTTTTTAATAGCAGTATTTTATCTTGATAATCAGTTGTTAAGAATAATATTGCTATCTCTAAGTATTATTTTATTTATAGTATTTAATGTTATCGAAAGAACGCATAAAAAATTAGCTATTATAATATTTACTTTTATATTATTATTTTTAGCTCAAGTTTTTGATTATATAGCTATTAAATACTTTAATAAAGAACCCCTATTAGTTTATAGCATAATAGAGGATAATAATGTTCGTGTTTTTAATAGTATTTTTTACCGTGTTTGGCAATGTGATTTAAAAGAAAATAGTTATATTATCGATAATTTAGAAAAGATGGGTTATTTTTGTAATGTTGCTAATTTAGATAGTACTAATATAAATACTTATGCTGTAGAACTAATAACTAATTATGATAAATATGTAGATACTTTTATAAAAGTTAAGGGAATAGTCGTAGATGTAACAGATGATTACTTTTTATTGAAGTCTTACATTATTAAAGATGAGCAAGTAATATTTAATAATAATTTAATTTTAAAAGTTTATACTAATGCTACTATTAATAATGTAAATATTAATGATTCCGTCGAAGTAAGTGGCCGGGTTGGTAAAAAAGAGGATAAAGAAATATTATTAGAAGATTGTGTTATTTATTAATTATTTATTAATTATTTGCTAAATTTTAAATTTAATAGTATAATACATTTCGAAGAAAGGGAGTTATTTATGGAAAAAGAAGAATATATTAAAAAGATTTATACTTTACTTATAATAGTTGTTATTATAACTGCTTTTAATTTATTGTTTACACTAATAAATGTATTTGGAACTACCGATACTTCGAGTACAGTATCTAATGATCAAGCTCAATCTACAACTAACAGTAATTACGATGTATCTGATTTTAATACTCTTAGTTTAAGTCAAGTTTTAGATTTATTTGATGAAGATGGTACTAGTGTTTTATATATAGGTCGTTCTACATGCGGTGCTTGTGTTTCATTCTTACCAACTTTAAAATCATTACAAGAAAAGTATGATTATGTAACTAATTATTTAGATATAACTACTGTAAGTACTAGTAGTAATGATTATAAAGATTTCCAAGAATTATTAGAAGTAGAAGTAACAGAAAATATTAATGGTGAAGAAGTAACTGCTAATATTGGAGAATTCTTTGGTTATACCCCAATGGTAATTATTATCAAAGATGGTAAAGCAGTTGATTGTTCTATCGGAGCATATTCTGAAAGTAAATTCGAAGAATTCTTAAATGAAAATGGAATTAAGTAATCTTTTATGGTTACTTTTTTTTATTCATTAATTTCCATATTTAATTTATCTGCTAAAGCTTTAATAGCAATATCTAAAGAATTATCATGATATTTAAAAGTAAATTGACCAGCATTCTTAATCTTAATTATATATTCATAAGATTGATAAGAGATAATATTAGTATTTTCAATATAATTTCTTTTTTCAATACTAAGAATTTCATTATAATTTATATAATATGTTTTATTTAAGGTAGTATAACTTAGTTCATCTTGATTAAAGACAAATTCGCCATAGGTTATATCTAATCTTTTTTTAATTTGTAACATCCATAAGATAAGGATTAACAGATATAGTAACATGAAAATTAGTTTATTACTATTAATGAGGATATATCTATTTATTAGTATCGAACCTATTATATAGACAATTATAAATAAAATTAGGGGGTATTTGAATAAAGTATTATTTTTATATTTAAACGTATATTTTGTATTCATTGTGCACCTCTATTATCAGTATATCATTATTTTTAAAATATTAAAAAAAATTTAAAAAAATTAGCACTTGCTATTGACAAGTGCTAATAATGGTGTTATATTTATAATGTCAAAAGAGGAGAGTGATAAATATGGAACTAATTCCAAGAAAAGATTATTTTGACGATTTATTCGATTTAGATAGTATGATGTTTGATAGGACACCATCTATGAAATGCGATATTTATGAAGAAGATGACAAATACCACATCGAAATGGATGTACCTGGTTTTAAGAAAGAAAATATAAAAGTTAATTTCGATAATAATTACTTAACAATTACAGCTAAGAGTGAAAAGAAAGATGATAATTCTAATAAGAAGTATATTCGTAAGGAAAGAAATTATCAAAAGATTAGCAGAAGATTCTATTTAGATGATGTTGATGAAAATAGTATCGAAGCATCATTTAAAGATGGTATTCTTCATATTGTAGTTGCTAAGAAAGAAAAGAATAAAGATAAAAAATATATCGAAATTAAATAATTTAGTAAAATATCCAGTTTTAAAGCTGGGTATTTTTTTTATTTAAACATATATTTTAAAAAGGGGGTATTATGAGTAAACTTAAGAAAAAAGAGTGTCTTTACTACTTAGAAAAAAATAGATTTGGTATCTTAGCTGTTTGTTTAAATAATGAACCATTTACTTATTTAATAAAATATGATTTAGATTATTTTAATGGCTATGTTACTTTATCTTTTAAATTAAAAAAGAATTCTAAGTTAATTAGTATTTTAAAGAGTAATAATAATGTTGCAATCGATATCTGTTTTAATAATAATACTTTATTTAATAATGAAGTAATTAATCTTGTTGCTGTCGGTAGTGCTACAATTAATGAAGAACAAGATATAGTAATAGTTAATATTATGATTGATGATATTTATGGTAATACGGGATTAAGTGTTGTATAATATGATTTGAAGAGGTATCTATGTTTAAGAATAATGTTATAAATTATAATCAACATTTTTTAACTGATCAAGATATTATTAATAAATATATTAGTTTATTAAATATAAAACCTAGTGATGTCGTAGTTGAAATAGGAGCAGGAAAAGGGGTGTTAACTAAATACTTAAAAGATATAGCTAAAAAGTTATATGTAATAGAAATTGATAAAAGATTAAAAGGGTATTTAGATAAAATAAATAATATAACAGTAATATATGATAATGTCTTAAATGTTGATATTCCGGCTTGTGATAAGATTGTAACATCTTTACCATATAATATAATTGAACCATTTATTAAAAAGTTAATAAATACTGATTTTAAAGAATTATATATGTTAATGGGAAGTAATTATGTTGATGAAGTTTTAAATTATAATATTAATAGATTAAGTATAATTACTAATAGTTATTTTACTTTAACTAAGTTATTGGAAGTATTACCTAGTAGTTTTGATATTAAACCACACACTTTATCTTATATTGTTAAATTAGAAAAAAAGACTTTTAATAGTTTAAGTAATATTTATAAACTTTATAATCTTTTATATTATTATCAAGATAAAAAAATAAAAAATAGTTTAAAAGAAGCACTAATTAAAGTATATAATTTAACGCAAAAAGAAGCTAAGAATATGATAAGTAAATTAAATATACCAGAAGATATTTTAGAAACTAAGTTTGAAATTATAAGTAATGAAGACTTAAAAGTATTAAATAGTTGTTTAAATACGTTAAATAAGATATAATTTTATTAGATAGCGAGGTATTATGAATAAAGTTAGTCGTAAGTTATGGGGAATAGTTTTAATTATTTTAGGAGTTATATTTTTACTAAATGCTTTAGATATTACTAATATTAATATTTTCTTTAATGGGTGGTGGACTTTATTAATTATTATTCCTTCTTTAATTAATCTATTTAATCCTAATAAAGAAGGTAAATTTAGTTCTCTTATTTGGTTAATAGTAGGAATTGTTTTGCTATTACTAATGCAAGGTATATTAAATATGGAATTAGTAATAAAATTATTTATTCCTGTTGTTTTCTTAGTTAGTGGTATATATTTAATTTTTGGTAATGTTATTAAAAATGAGTTAAATACTAAGATTAAAAGCTTTAATACCGAGAAGAAAGATGAGTATTGTTCTACTTTTTCTAATCAAAATATTGTGATTGAAGAAAAGTTTAAGCAAGTAAATGCGGATGCTATATTTGGGGGATTAACTTTAGATTTACATGACTGTGAGATAAAAGATGAATCACTTATTAAAGCTAGTGCTATTTTCGGGGAGTTAACAATTATTGTGCCTAAAGATGTAGTTGTTAAAGTAAAATCTTTACCAATATTTGGAGGAGTTAGTAATAATTGCCGTCATAATGATGGTAAGAAAGTAATCTATATTGATGCTGTAGCATTATTTGGGAGTGTTGATATAAAATGACAAGTTGGCAAAAAGGAATTAAGTATGGAGCAATAGCTTTAGCGGTATTTATAATATTAATGATATTTAGTGCCATAATATCTTTATTACTTTTATTTGTTCCTCGTAATAATAATGATAATAATTATAATAATAGTTATAATGAGTCTTATCAACAGATTGTTGATTTAGAAATTGATTTAGATAATGCTACTTTAGAAATTAAAAATGGTTCAGAATTTAAAATAGAAACATTTGATGTTTCGGATAATTTTAAAACGTATACAACTAATAATAAGTTATATATTAAAGAAGAAAATTTTTGGTTTTGGAATAAAACAGAGAGTAGAGTTACTATTTATGTTCCTAATTACTTAGATAATTTAGATATTGATATTGATGCTGGAAAATTAACTATTGATAATATTCAGGTTAAAAAGTTAGACTTAGATACGAATAATACTGATACGAATCTAAATAATGTTGAGGCTTTGAAAGCTAATATATCAACAGGAGTAGGTAGAGTTGATGTTACCGGTGCTAATTTTAATGATTTAGATTTAGAAACTGGTGTTGGTGAAGTAAATTGGCAAGGTCAAATTACGGGAAAAAGTTCTATCGAAACGGGAATCGGTAATGTTTATCTAAATTTATTAGGTGGTGAAGAATCTTATCAGTTCCGTGTTGATAAGGGATTAGGTAATGTTTTAATAGCTGGTAATAAGTTTGAAGACCGAACTTATGGTAGTGGGGCAAATAGTATCTATTTAGAAACAGGAGTAGGTAACGTTGATATAAGCTTTAGTTAGTTACTTAATAAAAAGCTTGCAATTTAATTAAAAAGCTTATATAATTAAATTGCAATTGAGATGCACCCATAGCGCAATTGGATAGAGCGTTAGACTACGGATCTAAAGGTTAGGGGTTCGACTCCCTTTGGGCGCACCATGAAGAATTTAACTTACAGACTATTTGCAGTTTGTAAGTTTTTTTTAAAAATAAAATATCTTTCATCAATTTACATCTTAACTTATAAATGATACAATTATATTGATTATTTAGGAGTAATATTTATGAAAGGTAATAAGAAGTTAAAGATTATATTAATAAGTATAATAATTTTAGTAATTATTATTGTTACTATTATTCTAATTAATAATTATAAGACTAAAAAAGAACTAGAAGAAAGATTAGAAAAGATAAATACTCTGGAAATTACAACGGTAAGTGGGGAAAATATAGTAACTGAATATAAAAATATTCCGGAAGAAAACTTCTTTATTAAAATACCTACTACTTTTACAGAACTAGATGACGATATTATTGCTGATAATTATTATGGAAATCTTCCACAAGTTGTTTATTCTAATGATGATGTAACTATAAACGTTTTAATTAATATGACTGATGATGAAATGAATAATGAACAAATAAAAGATTATTTCGATGAAATGCTTACTATTTTGGCAGATAATAGTAGAATTATATATAGTGATTATTATGAAGTTGATAATCATAATGTTGGTAATATAAAATATATGAGTAATTCTGTAGATAGTAAGATATATAATAATACTATTTATTTTTCTTATAATAATAAGTTAGTATTAGTATCTTTTAATTGTACTGAACAGTTACAAGATGAATGGCAAAAAGTTGGAGATTTTATTATCGAATCTTTATATTTAGATGAATAAGAAAGGGTTAGAATATGAGTAAGATAAAGAGAAAAAATAAAAATAATAGTATGAGTAAGTCTTCTAAACTTGTTTTAGGAGGTTCTATAGCATCAACAGTAGCATTAATAGCTATAGTAATATTAACAGTTTTTGTGAGTGATTTGACTGTTAAAGCTGTAGGACTTATTCTTAGTTTTATAGTAGCAATAGTGGGAGTTGTTCTAAATTTAATTGGCGAAAAGAAATTAGCTAAGAAATAGACAAAATATTGACTAGTAAATTAATGATTAATAATTATAAAGAGAAAAATTAAGATATAATATAGTTAATTAAGGAGTGGTAGAATGAATAAAACTTTAAGAACTTTTATTTATTTAATAATTTTTACTATATTAATTGGTATGTTTGTATATCTAGGTAAAAAGGATTATGGTAATAAAAAAACGGATGCTGAACTATTTAGTGCTGAATATCCTGAAATACCTACTGATAATATGTTCAGGTATATTGATGTTATTCGCTTATTAGATTTAATAAATAATGATGAGGAGGCTATTGTTTTAATTGGTTTTTCTTCAAATGATTGGATGCAACAATATGTAAAATATATCTATCCTGTATTTAAAGAACATAATTTATCTACTGTTTATTATTATGATGTTCAAGAAGATCGGACTAAAGGAACTAAATATTTTAAAGAGTTAGAAGGTATATTGAGTGAATATTTAAAAGTAACTGATCAAGGTGTTGAATATTTATTTACTCCTGCTTTAATATTTATTAAGGATGGTAATGTTATATTCTTTGATGATGAAACTGCTTTAACTAGTTATAATACTAGTCCTAATATCTATTGGAGTGAAGAAAAAATTAATGATTTTCAAGATAGAATTGCTTATAATTTAGAAATGGATGGGTTTAGTGAACAAGTTTGAGAAAAATAGCCTTTGTGTAGTAGGATTTATCTTATTTATTATTTTATTAATATTTATTGGTAATGTTGGTTTAAAACTATTAAATGATAAAAAACAAGTAGATACTCCAGAAGAACAAAAGGTACTATATGTTGATGAAAATAAAGATATAGTATATTACGATAATATTACTACGATTAGTGAAGATGCTAATTTAATTTATCGAGATATTCATATTAACTTAGATAGTGAAGATGCTAGAAAAGTAGAAGAAGAATTAAATGCTAAAATGGCTAATATTAGGGGAAGTTACACTTTAATTAGTGAAAGTGATGTGCCTAGTGAAGATATTATTATGGATTATGATGATATCCTAGAAGCTGAGATATTAGATTATACTATTTATAATAGTACTACTTATTTAACAATTTTAGCTAATAATTATACTTATTATGCTACTTTAGAAGATGATATTAGTGATTTAGAATACTATGTATTTAATAAATATACTGGTAAATTACTTGATAATGAAACAATTTTAAATAATGAAAATATTACTAATGAAGATATTACTAATCGAATAAGTACTTACTTAGCTACTGATACTGGTATTGATGTTGATGGTACAATTAATAATGGTTATGATTTATTTTATAATCAATATGGGGAATTAATGGTGAAAATTCTTGTCAACATGGGTGAAGTACAATATAATGAAGTTATAAGTTTTAATTAAAGGAGAAATGTTTATGGATATAGATGAAATAGAATTAAAGATGATGAAATCATTGGAAGCCTTAGATGCTAAATATTTGAATATAAGAGCAGGTAGGGCTAATCCTTCTATGTTAAATGGAATTATGGTTGATTTTTATGGGGTACCAACTCCTATTAATAGTATTGCTAATATAACAGTACCAGAAGCAAGACAATTATTTATTAAGCCTTTTGATAGAAATAGTTTAAAAGATATTGAACATGCTATTAATGAAGCTAATATTGGTATTAATCCAACTAATAATGGGGAAATGATAATACTAACTGTTCCTGCTTTAACGGAAGAAACAAGAAAAAATTATGTTAAGCAGGCTAAAGCTTTAGCAGAAGAAGCCAAAGTAGCAATAAGAAATATTAGACAAGATGCTAATAATGAAGTAAAGAAAGCTAAACTACCAGAAGATGAAGAGAAAAAACGTTTAGAAGATATTCAAGAATTAGTAAATAAATATATTTCCTTAATAGATAAAAAACAAGATAGTAAAGAACAAGAGTTAATGGAAATATAATATCTTATATTAAAGAAGGGGCATATATAAGTAAAGTACTATTAATATGTACCGGATGTGGTAATAAAAATTTTCGATGAAATTGAACTTAACTGGAAAAATGGTTATGGAAAATTAAAAAGTATAAATTGATTATAGAGCATCTTTAAATGATGTTCTATTTTTGCATGTCATTATGTAGAAATGTGTTGCTCCTATATTTGACAATGGTCAATTTTTAACCATACCTTATTATAATGATAATAAAATAATTATTTCGGGAGAAGAAAGATTTTTTTATAATGTAGATAAGTTTGATAATATAATAAAAAATGTAAGCGATTTTAAAAGGTTAAATATTAGTAAACTAGATAATATTGTAGAAGAATTTGATAGATTGCTTCATAATTATCAAGAAATTACTCACTTGTCTGATAAATGAATTAATTTATTATGTACATTACTAAATAGACAAATTAATAAATTAAAAAAATTACAAGAGGATAGCTAAGATTATTCTCTTTTTATAATCACTAAATGGTAGGAACTGTCTAAGATTACTACTTTTTATTTGCCAACGGATATATGAATCGATTAACTAATACTCACCAAAATGGTAATTATTGGGCTACTGACTGGATTGCGTCCGGTAATCAAAAGAAAAAAGTAATTGAAAAATTACTTAGTTAGGGTAGTTAATTAGTTTTTTGTTTTTTTATAAAGATGGAAATTATTAAAAATATTAAAAGAATTATATTAGTATTATTATATATAAATAAAGAGTTTTGATAATTATTAGTGAAGAAGAAATAATTTATTAGAACAAATATAATACATATATACTTAAATTTATCTTTAGTAGCTACTTTAATTGCATAACTAGATATTAAAGCAGTCATTAATAAATCAATGAACCATATTACTGCAAAGAAATTCTCTTGATTTTCTAAAAAATCAAATAAAGTAACTTGTTGTAGTAATTTATATTCTGGGTAACGATACATGTTTGCTAGATTAGAACCAAATATACCAATTATACTTATTAATGCTAGAAAGATTGATATACAACCAAATGTATAACCTTTTAAAATAGATTTTGAATTATATTCTTTTAATAAAGATAAAAGAATGATTATTGGTGTTGTACTAAATGCTGTAGTAGATATTATTGATAATATAAAATTATTTTCTTTTAAAATAATAGGAAAGAAATTATTAATATTAATATTAGGTAAGAATGTTATTAAAAGTATAGTGATAATAGTAATACTTATTATTATTAAAATTTCACTTAATCTACTAATAGTAGGTAGGCCACATTTAACTCCATACCAAATTAAAATGAAAAAAGGAAGAATTATTAAAATACTAGGTGTATTTACTAAATAAAAATTACTAGATAAGATATTAAAAGCAATTGCACAATAATTAACAATATATAAAGCTAGGATACTAATTATTATTTTACCAGGAATAGTTTTAAAAAAATTATAAAAATTCTTTTTAGTTAGAAAGTATAATAATATATAACCTAAGATAAAACCTATAAGAGTAGTAATTATTGATATATTGTTACTTTTATTTATTATAAATGATATTCCTAAACCAAAGTATAAACACCTAGATAAAGTAAATGCTAATATACTTTGAACTCTGTTACTTATCATTTGGCCTCCTTAAAAGATGTTCCTGCTTTATCAACATCTACTTTTATATCGTATTCTAATTTTAAATCTTTAAATTCTAATTTATCATTATAATATTTAGTATTATATAATTTAGTTATTCCAAATATATCTATATTATCTTTTTGAAGATTATTTATAAAATTACTTACTTCTTGATATAAAGTATCAGAAAATGTTTTACTTATTTCTTTATAAGAATTATTATCACGTAAATTATATTCGTTACTTAAATAATTAATAGAACCTTTAGAATTATATTTTATACTTACTTTATTATTTTTAATATCAAAGTTTAATTTACTATTATATATTTTTATAGAATTATTATTATTTATGATAGGAATATCTTTTACTTTATTTAAGTACTTAAATATACGATATTCTTCTTGATTTAAGTATCTAATAAATGTATCATTATCATAAATACCAATAGAATCTAATGATAACTCATTATCAATTGTAATATATGGTAAATATATATCGTAACCTTGGATTAAATTATCAACTACAAAATCAAATAAGTTTGTTATTTTATCATAGTTAATTTTTTTAATAAGATTACTTATGGCAATAGAATTATTCGGTTCATTAACTGATGTAAAATCAAAGATTTCTTCTATGTCATCACATAATACTAAATAAAAATTAGTATTAATTCTTTCATTTCTAAAGATATAATCACTTATATCTAAGATATTAACATCTTTTGTAATTAATAATACTTTTATTTGTTCAAAATAAGGCTTTTTAGCTAGAGCTTCATTAGCTTTACTAATAGCATTAATTAATTCTTTATCTTGTCCTGTAACATTATATTTTTTAATATCATTACTACTTTCTTTATTAGCTTCGGTATTAATTACTTCGTATATTACTTTATATTCATTATCTTCTTTACTAATACCTACGCCACTTATTATTGCTATATCATTTAACTCTCGATAGTCGTAACAACCAGTTAGTAAGACAATAAATATAATTAGTATTATTTTTTTCATATTAGTCTCCTTGTTTATGATAATTTTTATTAGTTAGATAACTAGAACGATATTTATCTTCTTTTTTATATATATTAAATATAGTTTTATTGAAATATGGTTTATTAAATGGTGCTAGTGGGAATGTATAAGCAATGCCCGCACTTGTAAGGTTACATATGTGGATTAAAAAGAAGAATATTGATATGTAAAGTCCATATAAGCCTAGGAAGCAAACTAAAATAATACTTAAGAAACGGACATAACGAAAAGAGTATATTACTTCGATATCAGTAAATACCATGCTTGTAATATAAGTTACTGCAATAACAATAATCATAATAGGAGAGACAATTCCTGCATTAACTGCTGCATCGCCCATTACTAAAGCTCCTACTATTGATATTGATGATCCATAGTTAGCAGGAAAACGAATATCACTTTCACGTAAAATAGCACATATAATTAAGATGAAGATAGCTTCGATATAAGAAGGAAAAGGAACACTTTGCCGTTGAATAGCAAAGTTAATCAAGAGATTTAAAGGGATAGATGCTTGATTATAACTAATTAAGGCAACATAGAAGGCAGGAAGAAATAGAGTACATAGAAGACACATAAAACGGATTATTTTAATAAAGTTAATATTAGTATACTTTTTATAACTATCGACATTAGGATTAACAAAATCAGCAAAAAAAGCGGGAATAATTATTGCAAATGGAGAAGAGTCTACTAAGATTACTATTTTACCATCTAATAAATCTTGAGCTACTTTATCAGGTCTTTCAGTTAGAATAGCAGTAGGAAATAAAGTATTTGGTTTATCACTAATTAATTGCTTTAAATGACTAGCATCGGTTATTCCATCAATATCAATATTTTTAATTTTTTTAACTATATTATCGATAATATCTTTTTTAGCTATATTATTTATATATAAAACACTAACTTTAGTCTTAGTATAACGACCAATAATATAATCATCATTTATTAATAAAGGAGATTTAATTCTTCTTTTAACTAATCCTAAATTAGTTTGAATAGATTCATTAAAAGAATCTTTAGGCCCAGTAAGATCTGGTTCTGTTGTAGGAGATTCAACACTACGAATTAAGTTACCTTTAGTTTCTACAGCATAAACTTGTTTATCAATGATAATAGTAAATCCATTTAATATATAGTTAATAATTTCCTTATATGATGTGACTACTTTAGTATTAGGAGCAGCATTATTATCTTGTAGTTTTTTGGAATTTTTAATAGTTAATACTTTAAGAATATATTCGTTTATTTTATCTTGTGAACATAAACTTTCTAAATAGACTATATAAATATTATTATTATTTTTAATTATTAAATCAGAACTATTATTAAATGTATTTTTAATTTTATCAACAAGTTGCATGTTAATCACCTATAATTATCATGTTCTAAAAACTATAAATTATGTAATTGACATACTATAAATTATTAATTATTATATTTAATTATTAAAGGAGATAAATATTATGAATATTAATACGAAATTAAAGAAACTATTAGATACACAATCTAAAGGGGAAGCTAACAACTTAATAAATGACATAGCAGTAAATCTACTTACTGATACTAAGTTAGATGAAGTTAAAACTTTAGAATTAATTACCAAGTTATTACATATTAAACAAATATATGGACTAATACCTGATAAGTATAGCTTAGATGATATTAGAAATATTATTAATACTACTTTGCTAATTAATAAGTCTAATAATATACATGTTAATAAAATATATATGGGTTTTAATCGCTTAAATGAGTTTAACTTTTTAATTAAAGATAATAGTGGCCAAGTTGTTACTTTATTTGGAAATAAGAAAATAACTAGTGATGAATCGATTGTCGAGACAATGGATTTAGAAAAATGTTTTTTAAGTTCTAAGTTAAGTATGTATTTTATTCCTTTTAAATATATAATTAATACTGAATTAATTAGTAAAGAAGATTTATTAAGTATAGAAACTAAAATAAAATTATTTTTAGAAGAAAATCCTTTATTTATAAAAGAAGCTATTGATAATAATAAAACTATTGAGTTATTGTGTTTAAAACTTTAATAGTTTTTTTATATTTCTTCATTATCTATAACAAAAGTAATTTCACTTACGCCAATAGTACTTTTTAAAGTCTCACTAATAGCGTATTTTACTTCTTCTAATAATTCACTTTCAAAGAAATTATCTAAGATAGCATTTTCAAATTCTAATCTTATTTTATTTTCTTCAATTTCATAATCTAATAATTTAGCATTATCAGCTAGAAAACTCATTAAGTTAGACTGATATATCGGGGCAGATTTTAATTTTTCTACTATTATTTCTACTTTATTAACATTATCATTAGTAAATAGAGTAACAGGTACTATATTAAAGTTATCGTCAATATTTACATAGTAATACATTGTAGCTTTATAAACGTTATTTAAAGTAGTAATATCATATACTTTATTAATACCAAAATCTCTATTTAAAACGTTAGGAATAATTTTATCTTCTATTTTATCTATTTTAACACCTTCTATAAATAACATTATATTTTCTACTTCTTCTAATTCTGTTAAAGAGTAAACAAGAGCTTCAATAGTACTAATATTAGCACTACTAAATTCTTGACTAAAATTAATTTTTAAAAGTTTATCTTTTAAATCTAGATTTAAAACTTTAGTGTTTTCGGGAATAACGGGAGTAAAGTATTCACTAATATAATTTTTTTTAGAACCATTAATCGTTAGGGTATCAATTATTTCTAATATTTTATCTTCTAGATTATCTTTATTTGCTATTACTTCGGTTTGAACTAATAAATCATTATTTAATAGATAAACACTATTTTTTTTAACGTCTATATAATTACTTTTTTCTTCATAATTATTATCTACTGGTATTAAGTAAATAATTAAAAGAACTATTAATGATAAAAAAGAAATGATTACTTTTCTTTGTAAAGATGAAATCATCGTACCACCTAATAAATTATATTTTTAATAATTTATTTAATACCAAAAAAAGCCTTAATTAGGCTTTTATAAAGATATTTCTTGTAATTTTAATAATTCTATTAAAGCTTGACTACGACTTTTTACATCTAATTTTTGAATAACGTTAGATATATGATTACGAACAGTTTTTTCACTAATTTTTAAAGTCTCTGCTATTTGCTTGGTAGATTTATTAAGAATTAATAAATTAAATACTTCTTTTTCCCTCATCGTTAATAAATTCATAAACTCATTCCTTTATCTTATTTTATGAATTTATTATCTTGATAGTTCCATCTTATTGAAATTTTATAGTTATATATTTTTTATCTTCAAAAAGAGATTGAATTCTAGTAATAATTTTATTAGCTATTGTTTTATCATGTTCTGCACTAGATATAACTATATTTATTTGGTCTTGGGAAATCTTTACAAAAGATTCATAATTGAATTCATCTTTTAATATTTTTTCTATTTCTTCTTCTTTTCCTTGAGTAGCATTAATATTTTTTAAAGATTCATAAGCTAAATTCTTTTCTTCGATTGTAGTATTTTTATCTAATAATGTAGTTTGTAACTCTTGAATTGTATTTAATACTTCCTCATCATCACTAACTCTTAAGGCAACTAAATTAGTTGATTCACTTACTACTTCTGTTACATCATTATCAGGAGTATTAGTGTATTCAAAGATAGTATTACTAGGAATACTTATATAATAAATACTTAATATTAAAATAATACTTAATAGTGTTATAAACCATAAATTCTGCTTATTCATATCAATATCCTTTCACTTTATTAAAATATATTCTTATAATTACTAATTATGATATTTATTGGTAATTTATTTTTATTATGATATAATTTAAAAGAAAAGAGGTTTTATGAAAAAATATGTACCTTGGTTAATCATGTTATTAACTATCTTAAGTATTAGTAGTGTTTATGCTTATGAACCTGGTTTTGCTTATGAAAACCCATGTAGTGATGATGGAGTAATGCGTGTTTTATATATTGCTTCCATTGTTATATTAATAATTAAAATTGCTGTTCCTTTTTTACTTGTTATAACAGGTATACTAGACTTAATTAAAGTTGTAACTGGTAATCCTGAAAATTTATCTAAACAATTAATATCTTTTGCCAAAAGGGCGATTGCTGGGGTATTAATATTTATTGCTCCTTCAGTTATTTTTGGTATATTTCGGATTTTAGATGAAGCAATTGAATATGAGGATATTGAAAATAAGTATTCAGCATGTATATCATGTTTAGAAGATAATAGTCAATGTCAATTTGAGAAATATGGAGAGTAAGTAGCATGTATATATCATTAATTAAACTTTTTTTAATATTTATCATAATTAGTTTTTTAGGTTACATATTAGAAGTAATTGTCTGTAGTTATAATTATAAGAAATTAGTAAATAGAGGTTTTTTCTTTGGACCATATTGTCCAATATATGGTTTAGGGGGAATTATAATTATTTGGTGTTTAAATAGATATTATGAAGATCCTATTGTTGTATTTATTATGGGTACTGTATTAACATCTTTAATCGAGTATTATACAAGTTATGTTTTAGAAAAGATATTTCATAATAGATGGTGGGATTATTCTAATCGGCCTGATAATATAAATGGACGCATTTGTATAGGTAATTCTATCTTTTTTGGAGTTGGGTCTTTAGTAATTGTTTATTGGTTATATCCTGCTATACTAAGTTTATTTAACTTATTTACTGATAAAACTTTAATTATTATAGGTAGTATATTATTATTTATTTTCTTATTAGATGTTATTGCTTCTTTTGTAATTGCTTATAACTTAAGACATCGTATAATTATTGCTGAAGAATTAAAAGCTGAAAAGTTAAAAAGAATACCTATTATAATTAATAAGAAATATAAAGAAGAAATAGAAAAGTTAAAAATAGTTAGTAATAGGTTAATTAAAGCTTTCCCTAATATATCTAAGAATAATAAGGAAGAATTAGATTTAATTTGGAGGTTTCGTAAAAACATAAAGGAATCCAAAAAGAATAAAAAGGATAAGTAAGAAAGGATTTTATGCAAAAACAATATTTAGAAGAGTTAAAAAGAAAAATTAGTTCTTTAAGTACAGAAGAATTAATTAAAAGAGATTTATATTTAAAAGATTTAGCATTAGGTAATACTTATGGACCTTTAACTGGATATCCTGATATTGATAAAGTATGGCTAAGTCAGTATGATAATACTGCTATTATGGGAAATATTCCGGAAAAAAGAGTATATGATGTTATCTATGATAATAATAAAGATTATTTATCTAGTACTGCTTTAGTATATTATGGGCGTAAGATAAGTTTTAATGAACTATTTATGAATATTGAAAAAACGGCTCAAGCATTTATGAGTTATGGTGTTAAAGAAGGGGATATAGTAAGTATTATTATGCCTTCAACTCCAGAAACATTTTATGCTTTTTATGCTCTAAATCGTCTTGGGGTAACGGCTAATATGATTGATCCTCGCTATAATTCAGAAAAGATTAAACATTTAATAAAAGATACTAATTCTCGTATGGTATTAGTAGTTAATGTTAGTGAAGAGAAAATAGAAAGTATTAAAGATGAGATATCTACTAAGAATATTGTAAGTGTATCACCGACTATATCTTTACCCTTAATTCTTAATTTAGGTTTAGAGGCTAAAAAATTATTTAGTCGTCAAAATAAAGAAAGTAAATCTGGTTTTATTTCATGGCAGGAATTTATAGCTAATCGTAATAACGAAGCGGTAGTTGATGCTAAGTATAATCCTGATTTTCCTGCTGCAATCGTCTACACAGGTGGTACTACAGGTCCTTCTAAGGGTGCTATTATGACAACAAAGTGTTTGAATGCAATTGCTTATCATCAAAAATCTAGTATGCCTTTAGTAGAAAGAAAATCGAAATACTTAAATATTATGCCACCATTTATAGCTTTTGGTTTGACTTGTGGAATTAATAATCCTTTATCAATTGGAGCTGAAGTGGATTTAATACCGAATTTTAATCATCATGAGTTTGCACAATTATTAAATAAACATAAGCCTAATCATGTTATAGGTGTTCCTTCATTTTGGCTAGGACTAACAGAGAGTAAGTATGCTCTTAAACGTGACTTTTCTTATTTAAAAAGTATAATTGCTGGTGGTTGTGGTATTAATCCTGAAGAAGAAAAAAGAGTTAATAAGTTTTTACATCAACATGGTTGTGAAAATATGTTAAGTAAAGGATATGGTTTAACAGAAGTAAGTTCTTGTGCTTCATTTACATGCAATCAATCGGTTAATAAGTTGGGTAGTGTTGGTATTCCTTTAGTAAAAGATAATTTTAAAATAGTAGATCCAGAAACTAAAGAAGAAAAAATGTATAATGAACATGGAGAAATTTATATAACTGGACCTTCTATAATGGGTGGTTACTTTAATAATGATACGCAAACCAAGCTTATGATAGAAAATGATGAATTTAATAATCCATGGGTAAAGACTGGAGATATTGGCTATATAGATAAAGATGGCTGTATATTTATTGAAGATAGGATAAAAAATATGATTATTCGACCTGATG
Organism: uncultured Bacilli bacterium; assembly: GCA_944371435.1. GTDB lineage: Bacteria > Bacillota_I > Bacilli_A > RF39 > UBA660 > CAG-605. The sequence goes on along the minus strand of CALVXQ010000002.1, from coordinate 2,639 downwards.
GGTTTAAAGTATATCCATTAACAATTGAAAGTATTATTTTAAAACATCCTGGTATTTATACTTGCAAAGTAGTAGGGGTTTCTCAGCCTAGTTATTCCATTGGCAAATTCCCATTAGCCTATATAGTTATAAAAGATGAATATAAAAATAGTACTGAAAATATAGTAAGCGAATTAAATGATTTATGCCTAAATAATTTACCAGAGTACCAAATACCAATAGATTTTATTGTTAAAGATACTCTTCCATATACATCAATAGGTAAAGTAGATACTAATACATTAGAAAATGAATACAATAGTAAAATAAATTATTCTTCATTAGTTCGTAAAAAGTAATATCAAATCATATTACTTTTTTTCATTTCATTACCGAACGCAAGCCATTGCCGATGGTAACCCAGTAGTTGCCGGCAAAGCCGGTCGCATCCTGACAGAACTCGACCGCACCGGTATAGGTAGTGTTGAAGTAGCTCGGTGACATAGACCAATAATACCCATTTTGGTGAGTATTAGTAAATCGATTCATATATCCTTTGGCAAATATTGAATATGGACTTTAGCTAGTTATTTTGATAAAATAAAATTGGTGAGAATATGAGGTATATAGTTTTTACCGCTACTAGTGTGTGTTTAATCTTTACGGTTATGATGGCCATAGTTTATTTTAATAAAAAGAAAATTAAAACCCAAGAAAATAAAATATTTACCGTTTTAATTATTGCAAGTATTACTAGTATGGTATTGGAATTATTGTGTTTCTGGGCTGTTGAAAATAGTTTTTCACTAGGTATTTGGACAGCTGTAATTTGTAAAGGATTTGTCGTCGCTATCTCTATTTGGGGGTACGTATTTACAAAATATATACATTATATTTGCTATGAAGATAGTGACTCGACAGAATCTATGATTATAGATAATATATCTAATAATACTATCGTAATTTTATCAATCGCATCAATTATATTACCAATATATTATTATACAGATGAAACCAGTATTTATTCTTATGGACCAAGTACAAATGTTGTATTTGTTACCATTATTTCTTATTTTGTATTATGGATGATTTGTTTATTTAGAAATCGCAAAAAAATTGAAATTAAAAAAATAAGTCCTTTATTCTTATTATTTGTTTGCATCATAGTAGCACTAGCAGCAAGAGCAGTGGATCCTAGTATTCTTTTAATAAATCCAGCAATGTCTCTTGTTTGTGTGTTAATGTATTTTACAATTGAAAATCCGGATGTTAAGATGATTGCTGAATTAAGTTTAGCTAAGGAACAAGCTGAAAAAGCTAACCGTGCTAAATCTGATTTTTTATCTAGTATGTCACATGAGATTAGAACACCATTAAATGCTATCGTTGGACTTGCTGATGATGTTGTGGCACGAAAAAACTGTCCACCCGATATAAAAGAAGATTTAGATGATATTTTATCTGCTTCCCACACTTTATTAGAGATAGTAGGTAATATCATGGATATTAATAAGATTGAATCTGATAAATTAGAAATTGTTGAGGAACCATATAAATTTAAAGAAGAAGTAATGTCATTAGCAAGATTAAATGCTGTTCGTATTGGAGATAAACCGGTTGAATTAAGAGTTAATTTAGCTGAGGATATTCCTTATGAATTATTGGGAGATAAAGCACATGTAAAAGAAATTATTTATAATTTATTAAGTAATGCTATTAAATATACTGATAAAGGATATGTTGAATTAAATGTTAAATGTATAAATTCTGCCGACATGTGTAATTTAATAATTAGTGTTAGAGATACAGGTAGAGGTATAAAAGCTGAAAATATTAACAAGTTATTTACTAAGTTTGAAAGGTTAGATATTGAAAAAAATTCTACTATAGAAGGAACTGGTTTAGGTTTAGCTATAACGAAGAAATTATTAGATAAAATGGGTGGTAGTATAAATGTTGAATCAAGTTTTGGAGAAGGCTCTTTATTTGTTGCTACTATACCTCAAAAGATAAAAGAGATGAGTGAACCAGTAAAAATTGAGGAAGTAATTAAAGAAAATTCTCCTGCTAACTTAGATTTTAATTGTTCAGGAAAATCTGTTTTAATTGTCGATGATAATAAACTTAATATTAAAGTAGCAAGACGTAGTATTGAATCATTAAATTTTTCTGTAGTTGATGAATGTTATAATGGTCAAGAATGCTTAAACTTAATAGATAGTGGAAAAAAGTATGACTTAATATTAATGGATATAATGATGCCAGTTATGAATGGCGAAGTTGCAATGGCTAAGTTAAAAAGTAGAAGTGATTTTAATATTCCTGTTATTGCTCTAACTGCTGATGCTATAGCGGGAGCTGAAGCTAAATATAAAGAAGAAGGATTTACTGATTACATAGCAAAACCATTTAGTAAAGATCAAATTAAAGCTAAATTAAGTAATATATTTAATAATAATAACTAATAATTTTTACGTTATTAGTTTTTTGTTACATTAATCATTATCGTGACATCAGATTGCAGATTGATTACCGGACGCAAGCGATTGCCGTCGGCCACCTTGTTGTCTAATAAATGATACCCTTACTATTACTAGAGGATTAAATATTAAATACACTAAAAAATATGATGTGGAGTATGAATATAAGTGTTTGATAAA
>CALVXQ010000001.1 GCA_944371435.1 uncultured Bacilli bacterium | reverse complement strand
CGTTTAAATTTTTTAATACTTCTTGATTGGGATGACCAAAAAGATTATTTTTCCCAACACTTATAATCGAATATTTAGGACTAATATAATTAATAAAATATTTACTAGTACTAGTTTTACTTCCATGGTGTCCTACTTTTAATATATCTATATTTTGTAAGTTATATTTTTTTATTAAATCATTTTCTACTTTAATACTAGCATCTCCCATAAATAAAAATTTATAATTATTTAACTTCATATAGATAACAAGGGAATCATCATTTTCATTTCCATAATATTCTTCATTCAAAAAATATAATCTACTATTACTAATATCTAAAGTTTTAATCTTATTTTGATAATAAATATCTTTATCTTTTAAAACATCGATTAATTCTAATTCTAAATTACTATAACTTTCCTTATTAAAAAATACTTTATCAACTTTATAATTGTTAACCAAATAAGTACTATATCCCATATGATCATAATCACCATGAGTTAAAATTAAATAATCAATCTTATTAAAACCCATACTTTTTAAAAATGTTATTATATTTTCAATCGGATAATTATTATTATAAATACCACCAGTATCTATTAAAATAATATCCTTTCGATGGGGTGTTACGATTAAACTAGAATCACCTTGACCAACATCGAGAAAATATACATAGGTATTACTATCTAAAAATACATGATATTTACTAAAAATCAAGATAAATAATAATAATATTTTATAATATCTTTTATTATATCTAACTATTAGAAATAAAAGTAAATAGTAAATAAAAATTAAAAACATACTCATTTTAGGAATAGTAATAATAAAAACTTTGATACTATAAAATAACTTAGATACTGTTTCTAAGAAAATTATTGTTATTTTTAAAAGAGGATAAAAAATAGGTAATAAAAGTACTAATAAGCATATTGGATATATTATGTAGGTTATTAAAGGTACGGCAATAACATTTATTATTAAAGTTAAAAGATTAACTTCGTAGTTATTATTAATACTAATTGGTAAACTAAATATATTAGCAATAAAACTAATTTTAAGAGATGATATAATCTTATTACCATTATTTAAAGACTTAGAATATATTATTAAACCTAAAGAAGTACTCATCGAATATAAAAAACCAATATCATAGATATAAAAGGGATTAAATATTAGCATAATTATAGTAATTAAAATTAAAATTCTTGTATTAGAAAGACTTAATTTAAATCTTTTATTAAACCATATAAATATATACATATATAAACTTCTAAGAACAGATGGGGTAAAACCAATCAACTTAGTATAAAAAAATAAAACTATAATAATTATAATCATAATTACATCTTTATTTTTTAACATTTTTTTTAATAATTTTAACAATACATTTGCTACCAAAGAAATATGCATACCAGAAATAGCAAACAAATGCATTATACCGTTTACTTTATATATGTCATATATATTATCATCTATCTCATTAATACCTAATACTAAAGATTTTATATAACCTAAACTATCAATTTGATCACATTTAGTAATTAAAAAATTTTTTATTCGATATAAAAAAGAAACATTATTATCTAATATATTTATCTGTTTAGCTGTAAACAAATAATATATTTTTTTCGTTTCTAAATATTTTTTATAATTAAATACATTAGGAATACTATTACCAAGTGGCTCTCGCAAATTTCCTTCAACTGCTACCTTTATTCCTAATTTTAAATTTTCTATTTCTTTTTCATCATCATAATAATAAGTTGCTATAATATCTTCTTTACTATCCAAAGTTAATTTAACATTATCTTCATTTACTACTATTTTTGTTACTATTCCCTCTATTCTCGTTTCATCACTATAAATAGAAGTATAATCTTTAATTTTAGTAAAATATATTACATAAACTACTAAAAATATAATTAATCCTATGTAAAAAATATTAGATTGTAATATTGTCCTTAATTTTTGCAAATACGGTTTCTCCAATACCTGATACATTCATTAATTCATTAATATCTTTAAATAAACCGACTTCATTACGATAATCGATTATGCTTTGGGCTTTACTTTCACCAATACCATCTAATTCTTGTAATTCACTAAGGGTTGCGGTATTAATATTTATTTTTTTATCAGAAGAAGGATTATTTTCTTCTGTCCCCGTACCTATTATTGGAGTATTATCAATAACTGCATCATTTAAAGGAGGAGATTCTTTGACCTCTTCCTTTTCGGGAATATATATAACCATTTCATTAACTACTTTTTTACTTAAATTTATAGTATTAGTATCAGCATCACTCTTTAAACCACCAGCTAACTTAATACAATCATTAACTATAGTATCATTAGTTACCTCATAAACTCCCGGTTTTTTCACAGCCCCTTTAACATCAACTAATAAAGAAGCTTCCTCCTCAATTGGTTCAGTTTCAATAACACTAATTACTTCTTCAATAGGTTCTTCAAGAATCGGTTCCTCTTCAAAAAAGTTAAAATAAACTAATATTCCTATTATAAATATATTAAGAAAAATAATAATTAAAGAAAGAATATTATCTTTTAAATAATTTAATATAATGTCTATCATAAATCCTCCACTATATATATTATCTAAACAATATCTAATTCCTTTTAATTTTTATCTTTGGAATCGATTTACTAATAATCACCAAATGTTTCTTATTGGGCTATGTCGCCGAATGACCTTGATACTTATTATTTCTCAACGTTTGAGTTTCTTCAGGGAACAGCCGGCTTCATCTACGGCAGTAGAGTTATTGATAGCTATGGCTGGCGTCCGGTAAGCAAAGAAAAAAGAACACTTTATTATGTTCTTAAAATAATCGTATAATGTCTTTTATCGTTATATATATCATTAGTAGCATTAAAAGCATAAAACCTACGGCATGGAACCAGCCTTCAATATTTTTATCAACCGGTTTTCCTCTTAATTTTTCAATAAGAACAAATACTATATGTCCACCATCAAAAGCTGGGAATGGTAATAAATTCATAAAACCTAAATTAATAGAAATATAAGCTGTCAAATATAAAAGTTGCGATAGACCTAAAGCAAATGATTGCTCAACGATAGAATAAATACCTACGGGACCAGATAAAGAATTAGTTGAAATACGTCCCGTAAATAATCCCCCAATAATCGTAAACATAGATTGATATATACTTGTAAATTTAGAAAAAGCATATTTTAAAGAAGGGATTAATCCTCTTTCAACAGTAGGAACTACGGATATACCAAATACTTTCGATGACGTACCATCTTCCAAAACAGTATCCTTAGGAGTTACTTTTAAAGTCTCTTCCGTACCATCTTCATGTCTTACTTTAATGTTATAATAACCAGTATCATTACTTAAAATTAATAATACTTGAGCTCTATCCCATGTCTTAGTTCTTTTGCCATCAACTTCTAAAATCGTATCACCAGCAAGCCCACCGGCTTCAGCATAAGCTGAATTTTCCATAACTGATGTAACAATTGGATCAGTTGAACTTGCACCCCAAATTAAGGCTACGATAAACAATAAGATAAAGGCAGTAATAAAGTTCATTGTAACGCCAGCAATTAATATTAATATTCTCTGCCACCATTTTTTATTGCACATAAAATCCGATTTTTTAATATTATCATCATCTTCAGTAACTTCTCCAGCCATTTGAACATACCCACCAATAGGTAAAGCCCTAATGGAATACTGAATATTATCTTTTCCTATGTGTTTATGAATAATAGGACCCATGCCAATTGAAAATTCATAGATATGGACACCACATTTTTTAGCTACTAAAAAATGCCCTAATTCATGAACTAAAATCAAAGAACCAAGCATTATAATTAAAATTATCAAATACACTATCCACATAACCATTCTCCTATTCTTTTATAATAAAGTACATAATAATACGTAAGTTAATAAACAAAACATTAAACTATCTAAACGATCTAGTATTCCCCCATGTCCTGGTATTAAATTAGAAAAATCTTTAATTTCATTATCTCTTTTAATTTTACTAAAAATTAAATCTCCAACTTCACTCATTAAAGCTAGAAAAGCACTAATTATAAGCATCTTAAATATACCACTACCAGGAAAAACGTTTAAATAATAAATAGTGCCTGCTATTGTGGCAGCTACGATACCACCAACTGAACCTTCTAATGTCTTATTAGGAGATATGGGAGTAAATTTATGTTTTCCAAATATACTGCCTATTAAATAAGCAAATACATCGGTACAACATGTTACTATCACTATATATAGTAATACCCATTTATTACTCTCATTAATCATTAAAACTGAATTCAAAAATAAGCCTAATAAAATTGTAAAACTACTTAAATTTAAAGCTAGGTCACTATCATATTTTTTAACGAATAAAACTGGTAAAAATAAAGTGATAAAAGTAATAATAAGACTTTCATAACTTACACCCAAATATATCGAGTAACCATTAGTAACAAACATTAATAAAATTAGTGAAAATACTCCTAAAAGTTTTATAATACTTGGTAATTTTTTAAACTTTGGTAAAGAAACAATTTCATTATAAGCTAATATACCCAATACCCCACAAAATAATTTAAAAATCAAACCACCTAAAAGAAAAACTGGAACAAATATTAATGCAATAATAATACTACTAATTATTCTTTTTCTCACTACTATTACCTCCTAGCCTTCTATCCCTTTTATTATATTCTATTAAAGCTTTATCAAATTCATGTTCATCAAATGCTGGCCAATGACACTTAGGAAAATAAAATTCTGCATAAGATAATTGCCATAACATAAAATTACTAACACGATATTCTCCACTCGTTCTAATTAACAAATCAATAGGAGGCAAATCATGGTAGAGCTTAGTTGCAAAATAATCTTCTGTTATATCATCTAATTTTATCTTCCCATCTTTATATTCTTGTGCAATTAATTTAGTAGTATCAACTATTTCTCTATGACCACCATAATTAAGACATATATTAAATACTGCTTTAGTATTATTTTTAGTAATTTCTGTAATTTCATTCATAGCACTAATAACATCTTCACGTAAATTTTCTTTTGTACCACTAAATATTACTTTAATATTATTCTTATGTAATTCATCAAATTCTGTTCTAAATCCATTAACGAACATATCCATTAAATATTTTACTTCTTCCGCACTTCTTTTAAAATTTTCTGTCGAAAAAGCAAAAACTGATAAATACTTAACACCTTTATTAAAAATATATTTTGCTAACTTTCTAATATTTTCAAATCCCCGACGATGTCCTTCTAATTGGGGTAAAAAATGTTCCCTTGCCCATCTTCTATTACCATCTAATATAATGGCAACGTGATTAGGTATCTTTAATTCTTCCATAACAATTCCTCCACTTTAGTTAATTATATATATATTTCTATAAATAGTCAAAGACTACTTACGCATATTCTTACTAACCATTTCCATATCTATAGTCAAATATTTAATTCTCTCAATAATACGATTAGCCTTAATCGAATCAATTCCATTATTAGATAGATGTTTTTCTAACTCCGAAATATTAAAATTAGAAGTAAAAAAAGTAGTTTTCATATTATTCATTCGATACTGTAAAATAGTTCCTAAAATTTCATCTCGTCCCCATTCAGTAACTTTTTCTGCTCCTATATCATCGATTAATAATAAATCAACATCATCTAAATAATTTAAAGTATCGGCCATACTATCAAAATCCCCTTTAATATCCCTTAATAAACTAGGAAAATATACAATTGCACTACTATACCCACGGGATTTCATTTCATTAAATAAACAAGCTAAAATAAATGTTTTCCCACAACCAAAGTTACCATGTAAATATAATCCCTTATTATTTTTAGTATTATCATATTCTTTAATAAACTTAGTAACCCATTTTATTAAAGGATAACGATTTTTATCTGTCGTATCTAAATCTTTTAAAGAAGCATTAGCTAAGACTTTTTCTTGCGTCATCTTTTCTTTATCTTGTTTAATTCTTTCTTTCTTATAACGACAAGCTAAATAGCAAAACTCTAAATGATTATTATAATTTTTAGGATAAACTACACAACCATTAGTAGGATTAGAACAAGATGACAATCCTTTACAATTTTGACAATTTTCTAATTGTCTTAATGTTTCTTCTAACTTAGTTATATTATTTTTTACTTCTTCTTCGGAAACATTTAACTTACTAAGCAAATTCTGTAATTTAGGATTATTAATTGCTTTATAATAATTTTCCTTAACCGAATTTTCGACCATTTTACTATTTCCAACTATATTCATTACTCTAACCCTTTCAACAATTCTTCTAATTCTTTCTGTTCTTCCGCACTAGCTTCATTACTTTTTATTTCTTCTTTAAACCAGACAGGAGTTGCCTCAGGTGTTTTAATATTCGTAGGAGCTTTTTTCATCATCTTCTTCTGTTCTTTTTCAGCAAATCGCATTGCTTCATCAGCAGTTTCAATTCCACTTCTTTTCCATTGACCAGCAATAGTCTCAACAAAAGCTTGATTTAGTTTATTATTATTCTTTTTTAACACATAATCGATTAAAACATTCACTACAGCGGGCTTTAATTCTAAATCACACATTAAATTTTCTAATAAACGTAAATCACGATTAGTTGGTGTTACACCATGATATTTACTTTTTAAAAAGTCATAAGGCCTAGTATTTTCAAAAACATAAATAATCTTAGCTCTTTTCGATGTATCGCCAGCAGGACTTTTTAAATATTCTGGTTGACTACGATAAATTAAAGTTGGTAACTTACCATTATTTTGATATGTATAATAATTACGAGCATATTTTCTTAAAGAATCAGTAACAATTAACCCCCGTTCATTTAAAGCACTACGAATGATTTCAGCCATCTTTAATGTATCTAAGTTATAAACAAAAGCTAAATTTTCAATTAATTCACGGACCTTCTTGTTTAATGCTCTTTCATTTAGAATTCCTTTAGGAATAGAAGATTTTAATAACTCAAAATCAATAATATTACTAGCATTAACACTTAAATATTTGCGATCACGAACATCAAACTCAGGAACAATATTAGAACTTTTAAAAGTCATATTTAAAGTTTTAGAAATATCCTCATAACCACTTAAATCGACATTAATATTTTGATAATTCTGTTTTATAGCATCATATTCACTCTTACCAATATTGTTATATAAAACCACGTTTAACACTGGATGATTTAAGAATTCTTTAGGACTCATAGGTGAATACAATTCATAAACATAAGAATTAACATCACCTTCTTTATAAAAGGTGCGTAATAAACCAACTGCTTCTAAGGCTTCTCTAGCTATCTTAATACTTTGCAGGTCAGTCTTAATAATAGTCATTAAATGATGATGAGTATAATCTTTACTCATATATTGATTGTAATCTAAATCACGCCATAAAGTTAAATATAAGGATACGGCGATTGGACCAATAATTGGTTCATATAATGCAATTAAGTTATTTTTATCTTCATTAGTTAAAATTGTTCGATTTAAAACAGTATAAATATCTGCTGGCAATAAACTACTACTCATATAAACCCACCTTTAGTCGTTAAAAGAAATGCTTTAACATTTCCCATTACATATATTTTCTAAATTATTTACAAACATATCTTCTAAATTCAAATTACTATCATCATTAAAATCAGAGATAAAACCAACTATTTTTCCTTCTTTAACAAATATCACGCAAGGCAAAAGCCACTTTTCAGTACTTAATACCTCATCCCCATCAAGATTAACTAAAGTATCATAATCAAGATAATCATCTAAAAGATCTAATAATTCATAATAAAATTCCGTTCCTTTATTAGTAACTAATTCATTTTTTTCATTAAACGAAAAACTACTTCTTATTGGTTTAATATTGTAATAATAAATCTTATCAATATTATATTCCTTAGCCTTACTATTTAATAAATCAATGTTTATTCGGCATTCAATACAAGTTGGATACCCAAAATAAATTATTCCTGTCTTACTTTTTAAAACCTCAATAATCTCATTTTCCGAAGCATAATAATAAAGATTATCACTATCTAAATTAACGGCAGGATAGATGATACCATCAGCATTTAACTTATCATTCAAACTAGAATACTCTTCTTGAAAACGAATACCATCGGCAGTTTCATTATTTAAAGATTCATTTTTTTCGTTCAATCTTACAGCAAAAACACATAGAATTATAACCAAAATCGTAATTATAGGGATATATATTTTAAAAAAGTCAACTTCCTTCATTTCAAACTCCTAATAACTCAATTATATCTTATTTTATATGCAAGTACAATTATTTTTAAATTAATCTTATCTAAAGTTTTTATTAATGGTATAATTTAAAAAAGGTAGGTAAAAAAATGATTATTAATGAAAAAAACGATAAAAATATAAAATACTGGGATGAGGTTATTTACATCCAGAATAACTACTATCTATTAAAGAAAAGACCACATGCTAAAGTTCATTCTTTAGTAAATACTTATATTAGCTATATAGTAATTTTAAGTATTTTAGCAATTATTTCTATAATAGTTCAAGAAATAATATTTGTAGTTGCTTTATGTCTAATATTACTTATTATATATATCTATTCTTTAGTAGAAACCAAATATAAAATTAGAGAATATTTAAAACAGGAAGACTTAACTACCAAAATTGATGAAACCGGGGTTGAAGTTTCTGAAAAAAATAAGATGACTACAAAACTTTATTGGGATAATATCGAATGGATAATTATTAATAAACACACTATTTCTTTTCTTCCTAAAAGTTTTGCTCATTTTATAATTACTATTAATATAGATCATAAAGATAAAGTTTATCAGGCTCTTAAAAAATATCAAAAATTAAATATATTACAAGATAATTCCCAACATTAAAAAAAGGGTATTTTTTAATCTACCCATTGCCAGTCTCTAATTTCTTCCATATCAATTCCATACTTTTTAATATAATTAGTATGCTTAATTAATTTTTCTTGCATAATTTCATATAAATAAGTTCCATCGTTTCCTAAATTAGGAAGCATTTTTACTGCTTGCATAACAAGGTGATAACGATCAATTTTATTTCTAACACGCATATCAAATGAAGTTGTAATACTTCCCTCTTCAATATAACCAGCAATATGAATATTATGATTATGGCGATTAAATAGAAAATTCTTTATCAAACCAGGATAACCATGATAAACGAAAATAATTGGTTTATCCTTAGTAAATAATAAATCATATTCATCATCACTTATTCCATGAGGATTTACTACTTTATCTTCTAGGCGCATTAAATCAACTATATTTATAAAACGAATTTTTAATTTTGGTAAATATTCTCTTAAAATTGAAGTTGCAGCTAAACCTTCGATTGTTGGTGTATCCCCACAAGTTGCAATTACAATATCAGTGTATTCTTTATCATTAGAAGCAAAATTCCAGATACCTAAACCTTTACTGCAATGAACAATTGCCTCATCTAAAGTAAGCCATTGATAAGATGGGTGCTTCGATGCTACTATTACGTTTATCTTATTTGTTGATTTTAAAGCATTTTGTCCTACTACTAATAAAGAATTAGCATCGGCTGGTAAATACAAACGGACAAAATTTGGATTTTTATTAGCAAGATGATCAAGAAATCCTGGTTCTTGATGCGTGTACCCATTATGATCTTGTTGCCATACATTACTCGTTAATAGTATATTCAAAGAAGATATAGGGCGACGGAAATCAACTTCATTAGCCATTTTAAGCCATTTAGCATGTTGCGAAGCCATTGAATCTATAACTCTTATAAAGGCTTCATAACTAGCAAATATACCATGACGTCCTGTTAAAATATAACCTTCTAGCATTCCTTCACATAAGTGTTCCGATAAGAAAGAATCCATTATTCTGCCAGTTGAACTTAAATATTCATCGGTTTCTATTTTAGGCATTTGCCAAGTACGATTAGTTTCTTTAAATATATCATATAAACGATTAGACATTGCTTCATCAGGACAAAATAAACGGAGATTTTGATTTAACTCATTAAACTTAAATACATCTTTTAAATAACTAGAAAACACTAAAGTATCTTGAGCTTTTACTAAACCATGAGCATTTATCTCAACTTGATAATTTTTAATATCAGGCAATTCTAAAGGATGACGTAGTAATCCTCCATTAGTTATAGGATTAGCACCCATTCTTTTTAAACCAGTCGGTGCAATATCCCTAATTTCTTTTTTTAAAGTGCCATTATTATCAAACAATTCTTCTGGTCGATAACTACGAAACCAATCTTCTAATAACTTAAGTTCTTTTTCATTTGTCGGCGTTAAAGGAATTTGATGAGCATGAAAAGTTCCTTCAATTTTAGTACCATTTAACTCTTTTATTCCAGTCCATCCCTTTGGACTTCTTACTATAATCATAGGATAATAAAACTTAATATTTTCATTTACAGCAACATTTTCTTTTATTTTCTTAATCATTTGCAATACTTCATCTAAAGCATTCATCATCTGTTTATGCATTGCCAAAGTATCACTGCCTTCAACAAAGAAAGGACGATATCCTAAACCAGCAAAGTAATAAGTTAAACTTTTATCAGACATTCTAGAAAAAATAGTAGGACTACTAATCTTATAACCATTCAAATGTAAAATAGGTAATACTATACCATCTTTCTTTGGATTAATAAATTTATTACCATGCCAACTAGTAGCCAATGGTCCTGTTTCGGCTTCCCCATCCCCAATCACACATGCTGCTATCAAAGATGGATTATCTAAAACCGCCCCAAAAGCATGAGCAAGACTATAACCAAGTTCGCCACCTTCATTAATTGAACCAGGGACTTCTGGGGTAGCATGAGAACCTATACCATAAGGAAAGGAAAAATGTTTAAAAAGTTTTTTTAAACCCGAAGCATCTTGCGTAAATTCAGGATAAATTTCACTATAAGTACCATCCAAGTAATCTTGAGCAACAAAAAAGTTTCCCCCATGACCAGGGCCGCAAACATAAATCATGTTTAAATTATATTTTTTAATTACATAATTCAAATGAGTATAAATAAAATTCTGTCCAGGAACTGTTCCCCAATGGCCAACTAATTTCTTCTTTAAATCACTCATTTTTAAAGGTCTTTTTAATAGAGGGTTATCTACTAAATATAATTGACCTAAAGCAACATAATTGGCAGCACGAAAATAAGCATCAATTCTTTCAATTTCGTTCATATTACACATCCTATTCTTCCTAAATTATAGCATGAAAAGACAATAAAAAAAAGATACTTTCGTATCTTAAAAAGAATCTATATTTAATTTAACTTTTTTCAAACCTTTCATATAAGCTTGGGCTTGAACTAAAGTTCTAATAGCATTTGCCATACGACCGCCTTTACCAATTACAATGGAACGATCCTTATCACTGACAATTACTTCTAAAATAATAGAGTCTTCTTCCCCACTAAACTCAGATACACGAACATATTCTGGATTAGTAGCGACTGATTTTACTAAAAATTCAGTAAATTCTTTTAAATTCATCTTATTTCTCTTTCTTTTTAGCAGCAGCATATTTAGCCATTACACCAGCTTGTGATAATAGATTTCTAACTGTATCAGTTGGTTGAGCACCATTATTTAACCAATATAAAGCTTTTTCTTCATTTACTGATAATTCATGAGGTTTCTTAATTGGATTATATATTCCAACTGTTTCAATAAACTTGCCATCACGAGAATTACGTGAATCAGCAGCTACTATACGATAAAATGGTTTTTGTTTAGCACCCATTCTTTTTAAACGTAATTTAACAGCCATAATTCTTCTCCTCCTTTAATTCCTACTTAGTATAGCATTTAATAATTTAGGTGTCAACCTATTTTGGTTAACATGTCAAAATTACCATATTAAAGAATATATTTAAGTAGATGGAGAGGTACTATGAATAAAAAAACAGATAAAATCTTATTAATAACAGTCATTATAACAGCCATATTTGGAATCATAATGATTTATTCAGCAAGTAATATTTGGGCTGGTTATAAATTTAATGATCCACTAAAATATGTAAAACATCAATCTCTTTTCTTTATATTAGGTCTAATTACTATGTTCATTTTAAGTAATATCGATTATAAGATGTATTATAAACATGCTAATAAAATACTATTAATATCCTTAACATTACTAATACTAGTGCTAATTCCCGGGATTGGGATTGTTCGTAATGGCTCTAGATCCTGGTTTGGTATTAACTCATTTAGTATGCAACCTTCAGAATTTGCTAAATTGGCCCTAATTATTTTTGTATCTAAATACTTAGCTAATAATGATGCGGAAGTAAAAAATGTAGTTAAAGGTTTATTTCCCATTCTAGGAATAATATTCTTATTTTTTGGTTTAATCATGCTCGAACCAGATTTTGGCCAAGGAATGGTAATAATCATCACTTTAATTATGATAATATTTATATCGGGAGCTAAACTTTCATTCTTTATTAAATGTGGTATTTTAGGACTTATTGGTATTGTTGGTTTAATAATTATTGCTCCGTATCGCCTAGCAAGAATAATATCTTTTATAAATCCTTGGTCAGACCCTTTAGGTAGTGGTTTTCAAATCATTCAAAGTTTGTATGCAATCGGACCATCAGGACTTTTAGGAATGGGACTTGGAAATTCCATTCAAAAACATTTTTACTTGCCAGAACCACAAACTGATTTTATCTTTTCCATAATTTCAGAAGAACTCGGCTTTCTAGGAATACTTATTGTAACTAGTTTGTTATTTACTATTTTTATCCGCTCAATTAAAATATCTTTAAAATCAAGTAACTTATTTGCTAAATACTTAGTATTTGGTCTAGCATTTGAAATCTTAATTCAAGCAATTTTAAATTTATGTGTCGTAGTTGGCTTAATACCCGTTACAGGTGTAACTCTACCATTCTTATCATATGGTGGTTCAAGCCTTCTAGTATCAATGGCAAGTATTGGTATTATTTTAAACGTTAATAAAAACAATTAATATTTGCCAACGGATATATGAATCGATTTACTAATACTCACCAAAATGATTCTTATTGGGTTATGTCGCCAGTTGATTTCAACACTGACTCCACTATTGCAGTCGAGTTCTTTCAGTACCTAGTTGGTGTAAACAGTGTTCAGGTTGCCAGCCAAGCAGGCTTGCGTCCAGTAAGCAAAGTTGATAAATTTACTTTTTATCTAGTTCTAATAATTTAGACCAGAGATTTAAAACTTTATCTTTTTGATAATTCAAAGCTGTTTTATAAGCATTTTCTCCCAATCTTTTTAATTCTTTTTTATTATTTAATAATTCAACTATTTTATTAGCCATTTCATGTTCATTACGATTTTTTATTAGATAACCATTATAATTATTTTTAATTAATTCTCTAGCTCCTTCAGCAGAATCAAAAGCAATTACAGGTAATTTATAACTCATAGCTTCTATCAATGTAATACCAAATGCCTCAGTATGACTAGTCATACAAAATATACTAGAATCTTTATATAATTTATTAATACTCTTTTGAGGCAAATAACCATACATATGTACTTTACGAGTTAAATTATTATCTACTACTTTCTTAAATACCTTATTTTTAGAAACTCCATCACCAACTAAATTCAAATAAACATCATTAGTATTTAATTCTACTAATTTGAATACAGTTATTAAATCTTCAAATCCCTTACGAGGAGTCATCTTACCAACAGCAATCAAATTATTATTTTTATAATTTGTATATTCAGTTGGTATCTCATCTAAAATATCAGGTATATATTCTACAGAACAATTAATATTGTTTTCAGCAAAATAATTTTTATAATAATCAGCTAGACTCTTACTTAAAACAACTAATGTATTAATATTTTTTAAAGACTTTACTAAAAGTTTAACATATTCAATATTATCATGATGATGTAAATGTTCCCATGCAATAGCGTTTACTTCATCTTTTTTATAATTACCTAAGTATTTATTTAAAACGCGATTAGTACTTATTATAATATCGCTATCACATATCGTAATAAAATCAAGTAAAGCTTTACGAGACTTAATTTTTATTCTTGTATAATTAATAATAGCTAAGAAAAAAGAAAATAATTTAAGATTTTTTAAATTATAAGTTATATCTAATTTATTAGGTTTTAATTCTGTTAAATATTTTATATTTACTTTAGAATCAAGTAAAAAAGCTGGTTCTTCATATATCTTGTATAAAGAAACCACTTCTACATTAGCAAAGGAAGCAAGATAATTAGCTAAAGTACATAAACTTTTTTCAATACCCCCATATCCTAAATCTTCAGTTAATATTGTTATTTTTTTCATATTAATCTCCTATAATCATTATAAGATAAATATATATTAAAGTATAGAAAAATTTCCTACTTTAACAAGTAGGATTACTCTGTATCAACGTTAAACCAACCATATTTTTTAGCAAAGAAACGATATACAACTTTTACTAAAGACATAACAGGAGTTGCTAGAATCATACCAACAATACCAAAGAAATGGCCAAAAATTAATAAGCCAATAATAATTGTAACCGGATGTAATTGCATTGTCTTACTCATTACTACTGGTTGCAAAACATAATTTTCTAGTAATTGAACTAAAGTAGCGATTATTAATACTGCTGTACCAATTAAAGGGCCTTGTGAATAACCTACTATAACAGCTGCTGCACCACCAATATAAGGGCCAATATAAGGAATTAAATCAGTTATACCACATAATACACCAAATAATAATGGTGCTTTTAAACCAGCAATAGCAAACCCAATTGAATCTAAAACAAATACAGCAAAAGCAATTAATAAAGTTCCTTTAACACATTTTCTTAATTCTGTTCCAATATCAGTTAATAAAGTATTTATTTCTTCTTTATAAGGACTAGGAATATATTTTAAAAGATGATAACTAGCATTATCGAAGTCAAATAAAAGATAAATACCAACAACTAAAGATATTGCAATCGTACCAATACCACTAAATAATGAAGCAATAGTAGTTAAAAATAAACTTGGTAAATTATTAGTTACACTAGAGAAGAATTCTTCAATTGCTTTAAAAATATTACTTTCTATTTGAGCAACATCATACATATTATTGCTATTAAAATTATTTAGAATACTAGTAATCCATTCTCTAACACTGCCATAAATACTCGATAAAGAAGCGATTAAATCATTTAACTGATTATAAATAGTAGGAATTAGAAAACTTACAAAAGTAAACATTAAAACAATAAATACTAAATATATAGTAAGAGATGCAACCCCACGTCGCCATCCTCGTGATTCTAAGTATTTAACAAAAGGATTAAATAACCATGCAATTATAAAACCGATAAAAAACGGTGTAGCGATTCTTAGAATAGTTAGGATAAATTCTAATATTCCCCATTCTTTTATTAATAATGTTATTAAAAAGATAACTCCAAATATCATTACGATATATATTAAATTCAATATCTTTTTCGACAATTTTATAACTTGATTTAATCCTGATATATTCAAATCATTATGTTTATTCTGATTATTCATTGCTATTTCGACCTTCTTTCTTATATCTAATATATCATAATTCACGTATAATAGATACTATTATTATATACATAATACTTACTTTAATTAGTACTAGTTAAAGTTATTTCTAAAGTTGTATTTAAATCGATAGGACTTCCTACGGGTATACTAGTAGCACTAACTAAACCTTCCCCAGTTATTTTATAATTTATACCTATAAAATTGCAAAATGTTACTACTTCACTTCTGGTAAAGTTAGTTAAATCAGGCATAATATAATTATTACTATTAGTTTTAAAGATGATTAATGAACCATTAATTACTTCACCACCTTCATTAGGATACTGCTTAGTTATGACATTACCATCTCCCATAGTAATTATTCTTAAATTAAGATTTTTTAATTTTTCTAAGGATTTAGTAGTATCTAAATTCAAAAAATTATCCATTAAATAAATCTTAGATTGATCACTACTTACGGCTTCTACTAAATTCTTATATTTAGCTATCTCATCAATTATATCGGCAATAGCTTGAGTTACCTCTTTAAAAGGCCCTTGGAATTGTTTAACTGAAAAGTATAGTATATACTGGGGCTCATCAGCCGGAAATAAAGTAGCAAAACTACGAACATAATCATAAGTTCCAGTTAAATAACCTCCCCCATTAGGATTGGCTATCTGAGCTGTACCAGTTTTACCAATAATCTCAATCGTATCAGGTTTAAACATACTAGCATCAGTTTTTCCAGAATAAACAACATCATACATTAAGCTACGCATTTTTTCAGCAGTTGCAACAGATACTATCTGGCCAAGTTCTTCTTTTTTACCTTCATATAATACTTCATTAGTATTAGGATCGACTATTTTTTCCACAATATAAGGATTTAACATCACACCATCATTGGCTAACATTGTCAGTGCTTGAATATTTTGAATCGGCGTTGTAGTTATTCCTTGACCAAATGATGCAGTTGCCAATTCCGTTTTATAAACAACATCAATATCACCTGCTACTTCATCTGGCAAAGTAATATTAGTTAAAGCCCCAAAACCACATTTTTCATAGAAACTTATTAACCTATCTCGTCCTAATTCTAGAGCTAAGTTAGTAGCAGCAACATTAGAAGAATAAGCAAATCCAGAATCAAAAGTTATTTCTCCCCAACCTACCGTATTAAAATCTTTAATAGTGGCATCATCAACTTGAATGGTTCCAGATTGATAAGTTTTATTACCATCATATATTCCAGCCTCCATTGCAGCCATAAAAGAAAATATTTTCATAGTAGAACCTGGTTCATAAGCATAAGATACTAAAGGATTTAAATAATTAGTAATATTTAACTTATTAGGGTCAAAAGAAGGAACAGACCCCGATGCTAATATAGCACCAGTTTTAGCATCAGCAACTGTTAAAGTAGCCCAACTCATTTCATAATTTTCGGCTAAATCTTTTAATTCTTGCTCAACAAATAACTGAATATTATTATCAATCGTTAAATATATATTAGCACCAGCTACAGCTTCATCAGTAACTTCTTTAGAGTTTGGTAATTTATAACCATAAGTATCCGTCTGATAAGAAGTTTGACCATCTTTACCAGCTAATTCTTGATTATAATATGATTCGATACCCATCTTTCCAGTAACTTTTCCAGCATCATCTTTCAAAGTATAACCAACTAAATAAGATGCAAAATCGCCCATTTGGTAATATCTTTTTGAAGAACTAATAAAATCTATTCCTGGTAAATTCAAGTTTTCTATCTCAACCTTTATTATTTCTGTTATATCCCTACCACCAGGTCCTAGTTCTACTTGATATCTATTTTCTTGATTTAATAAAGATAAAATATATTCTTTACTCATCGATGTAATATTATGTTTTAAAAATACTTCACTTAATTTTTCAGCTGTTAATTCTTTATCTACAACATGTTGAGGATTATTCATATCAGTAGTACGAGATTCTGCTAAATAAGCAATAACTGTATAAGAATTTACTGTCTGAGCTAAATATTCACCATTTGAATCATAAATAGTTCCTCTTGTAGCATATAAAGTCTTAGTAGTTGTATTCCGATTATTAGCAAATGCTTCTAAATCAATTCCATCAACAATCTTAAAAGTATTAACATAAGACAATTTAAGGATTATAGCAATAAAAGCAACTATTATTACAAATATTAAAAGATAGGTAAAAAAATTAAATTCAATTGTCTTAGCTTTCTTCATCATTCACCTGCACTTATTGTTTTAAAATTATTATTTTTATAAGATAAACCAGCTTCACTAGCATACTCTCTTATTTTATCTAAAGAAGCTAATTCATTTATTTGCATAATTATCGATTCATTAAGACTTTCTTGTTCTTTTATCGCATTTTCTAATCTTTCAACTTCAATATTAGATTCAGACAACTCAGCCATAGTAACAACTCGAACAAGTGGTATAGCGATAATACTAATAAGTATTAAAAATAAAATAAACTTTTCTAACGTATTTTTCTTCTTTTTCTTCATCATATTTTTTCCCCTATTCTTAGTTTAGCACTTTTACTACGCGAATTTTGTTCTAATTCAATAGCACTTGGTAAAATAGGCTTTTTATTAATCAACTTTAACACCGGTTTATAAGACTCTGGTATATTAGGTAACCCTTTTACTAAATCATCAATACTACTATATTTCTTAAAAGTATTTTTTACAATCCTATCTTCTAAAGAATGAAAAGTAATAACAACAATTCTACCATTTGACTTCAATAAATCAATTGCGTCCGGTAAAACTTTTTCTAAAACTTCTAATTCTTTATTAACTTCAATTCTAATAGCTTGAAATATTTTTCTTTCCGGATGATGTAAATTAAAATATTTATTACCAACAGCTAATTTAATAATATTAACTAATTCTAATGTCGTTTTAATTGGACGATTATCAACTATTTTTTGAGCGATTACTTTCGATAAATTTTCTTCCCCATATTTAAAGAAAATATCTACCAATTTATTATAACTATACTCATTAACAACATTATAGGCACTTAAACTTTGTGATTCATCCATTCGCATATCTAAATTAGCATCGTTCATAAAACTAAAACCACGTTCAGGATTATCGATTTGAGGAGAAGAAACACCTAAATCAAAAAGAATCCCATCTATCTTAGTAATACCTCTTTTATTTAATTCTTCTTTAAGAAAAACAAAATTAGATTTTATTAAAGTAAAATTAGAACCAACTTCTTTCAAAATATTTTGAGCATAATCTAAAGCTCTAATATCTTCATCAAAAGCATATAAATGTCCTTTGGGAATTTTCTTTAATATTTCTTTAGAATGTCCCCCTAATCCTAAAGTTGCATCAACATATATTCCATCCTCTTTAAGATTTAGTCCTTCAATAGATTCATTAAGTAATACGCTATAATGTTTCATACTATCTTACTCCTTATTTATCAGTTAAATAATACTATAAATAAAAAATATTGTAAATAAATACTAAAAAAAAGTTATTAACATTTAACAACTTTACATTTTATTTAATTTGATAACTATATAGTTTTTTTACCTCTTCTTTTGTTAAATAACGATATTCGCCCGATTGTAATTTATCTATACTTAAAAAAGCGTATTTAGTTCTTGTTAACTTTAAAACATCATGATGTATTTCTTTGAATAAATTCTTTATAATGTGATTACGTCCTTCATGAATGGTTATTTCAACTAAATCAGTATCCTTATTAGCATCATGCTTTTTAATTTTTACCCGTGTAGGATAACACACAACATTATCAATAGCAATCCCCTTTTTTAAGGTAAACAATTCTTCCATCGTCAAACAAGGCTTTATTTTAGCTAAATATGTCTTTTCTACTTTATTTTTGGGATGCATTAAAATATTGGCTAAAGCTCCATCATTAGTCATAATAATTAAGCCAGTTGTATCATAGTCTAAACGTCCTACCGGATAAATACGGGCTTTAGTATCGATTAGTTCTGTAACAAGTTTACGTTTTCGATCATCTTCTAAAGAACAAATATAATTACGAGGCTTATTTAATAAATAATATTCTTTTTTTTCTACTTTAATCTTTTTATCATTAACCAAAATAATATCATCATTACTAACTTTCGTTCCTAATGTAGTTACAATTTTACCATTAACCTTTACTTTACCATCTAAAATTAATTCTTCTGCTTTACGACGAGAGCAAATACCTGATTCCGCAATTATTTTTTGTAAACGTTCCATATAACCACCTATCGGTATAATATCATAAAACGACTTAAATTATAAGGACTAATTAAAAAATATTAAACTAATAATAAAAGCTGCTATAATTCCACATAAATCAGCAAATAGCCCTACTTTTAAGGCATATTTTATCTTAGTAATTTTAATGCTACCAAAATATAATGCTAAAACGTATACAGTCGTATCAGTAGCACCCTCCATAACACTAGCTAAAAAGCCCATAAATGAGTCTACCCCATAGATACTAAAAATACTATTTAAAATAGCTAAAGAAGCACTACCACTAATGGGTCTTAAAAAAGCCATCGCCAATATTTCTAAAGATAAATTATGGGCTTCTAAAATTGGTTCTAAAAATGATAATAAATAATACAAAACACCACTTTTTAAAAATATATTAACAGCAAACACCATAGCTAAAATAGATGGTAAGATGTTAAATATCGTACTAATACCTTCTTTAGCACCATCTAAAAATAAATCGTAAGTATTACACTTTTTACACGCTCCATAAATAATAATTCCTAATATTGTTAAAGGGATAATATAATTCATTTTTTCCTACTCCTTATTATGTAATCTAAAGATAAACCGGCTATACAAGAAATAACCGTTCCAATAATACTAGGAATAATAATAGCCGTACTATTTAGACTTCCATATGAATTACGAAGCGCTATTACTGTGGTAGGTATAATAGTAACCCCAGCTGTATTTAAAACCAAAAATGTAATCATAGCCTCGCTAGCTTCATCTTTCTTAGGATTTTCTTTTTGCATCTCTTGCATTGCTTTTAAACCAAACGGAGTAGCAACAGAACCTAATCCTAAAACATTACAAGCTATATTAGAAGCAACATACCCTAAAGCTTTACTATCTTTTTTTAAACTAGTAAATAACTTAGATAAGAAAGGAGATAAAACTTTAGCAAACAAATCAAGAAGACCACTCTTATCGGCTATATTCATTACTCCCATCCAAAGAAGTATAATAGGTACCATTGTGAATACTAAATTTATTGCCTCTTCAGCCGAATTTAAAACTTCATTATTAATAAATGCCATATTACCTGTAAAAAAAGAGTAAATTATTCCTGAAGCAATTAAAAATAACCAAATTAAACTAACCATATATCACTTCCAAAAAATCAAAAAATCTATTAACTTTTGCCAAAAACTTTTTTCTGCTACTTCCCATTTTTGAGCATAAATATCTTCTTTAGCAATAATATCATCACCAAGTTTAATTATAACTTCACCAACATTATCCCCATCTTGATAAGTATCTAATTTTTTTATCTCATAATTAATAGATATTTTTTCTTCTTCTTCATCAGTAAGTAATACTTTTACATCATTATTTATATATAAGTCATCATAAAAAATATTATCTTCTACATAAAAATCATCTTTATCTATTATTTTAATATTATTATATTTCTTAAAGTTTTTTTCATATAAATTTTTATGATCAGAAAAGTCATTACTATCTTGTAAAGTTACAACGATTAATTCTTCATCATCTTTTTTAGCCGCACTAACTAGTGTTCTTAGAGCTTTCTTAGTATAACCAGTCTTTCCCGCAATAGTATATTTATACTCTGTTAATAGTTTATTTTTATTATACCATTCATATGTTTTATAATTAGTTTTAACTACTTTTTTCTTAGTACCTGATATTTCTACAAATTTAGGGTTATCTAAGGCATAAGCCATTAAGAGTGCTAAATCATAAGCAGTAGATACATTACCATTACCAGAATTATCTTCTAAACCACTCGAATTGATAAAAAACGTTTCATTCATTCCTAAGTTGTTAGCATACTCATTCATTAGTTTTACAAATTCTTCCATGGAACCAGAAATATGATTAGCAATTTCAATCGCTGCGTCATTTCCACTTCTTAGTAGTAAACCATAAATTAAATCTTCTAAAGTAATTTCTTCTCCTATTTCAATATATATATTCGAACCGGTTGATTTTAAAACATCTTTAGAAACTGTCACTATTGTATCTAAGTCACCTTTTTCTAAAGCAATAATAGCAGTCATAATTTTAGTTGTACTAGCAATTAATTTTTTAGTATGAATATTACTACCTTCTAGAACTCTTTTACTATTGGCATCCATAACTATGTAACTGGATGCACTAAAAGCTTTTATCTCCCAAGGAATTATTGCTACTAATAAAAGTATAAAGTATTTCATCATATCACCTATAAAATATTATGTAATTTAATTTAAAAAATACGAAACCTGTTAATAGTTTCGTATCTATATTCTTATTCAACATTTTTTAATGACTCAATCATATTAATCTTTTTTAAATTAAAATGCGTAATAATATTAACTATTATCGTAAATATAGAAGCAATTAAAATGGCATATATATAACTTAAAACATTAATATGACGAACAAACATAATATAATCTGGCTCACACGTCGATATGATAAAATGACATAAATATAAACCGGCATATAAACCAATAGCAATCCCAATTATGGTCAAGATAAATGTTTCTCTTGTAATATAGCTATCTACCTCTTTATGATAAAATCCTAAAACTTTTAAAGTTGCTATTTCCCTTTTTCTTTCACTAATATTAATATTAGCTAAGTTATATAGAACAACAAACGCTAACATTGCTGCGGCTAATATTAAAATAACGACAACAGAAGTTAATTTATCCATCATATCAGTAACAGTTTCCATTAAATCTTTTGTATCAACAATTGAAAGCACTTCATCATTATTCATTAGTTTAGTATTTAAGTTAGCATTTTCTTCAGAGCTTATATCATTTAGATTAATAAGTAACGTATTAATTTCATAATCATCAAATAAACTAGTATATAAATCTTTAGTCATAATAACATAATGATCAACATAATTTTCCATAATATTAGAAATTTCTATATTATCAACCGATACATTATCCATATTTTTTATACTTATACTAGAACCAGCTTCTACATCAAGTAATTGAGCAGTTTTATCACTTATAACAATTTTATCATCGGCCAAAGTAATATTTTCTTCAGTATTAATATCATTTAAAGTTAATACTTCACTTAACTGATTTATATCATCTACAACAATCAAAGTTGCTTCTTTACTATTATCTTGAGTACTTAAATCGACACTTTGCATTTGAGCTGCAACGACTAAGGCAATATCTTCGTCATTATTTAATTCGTTTAATAAGTCAGTATAATTTTCATCCTTTAATGTAACTAGTTTATCATAGTGAAATATTTTTTCAAACTGATAAGACGCTATATCACTTAAAGAATCTCTTAACCCAAAACCCGATAAGATTAAAGCGGTACAACCAGCTATCCCAATAATAGTAGCTAAAACACGACTTTTATATCTAAAGATATTCCGAATAGTTATCTTACTAGAAAATTTTAATCTATTCCAAATAAATGGTATTCGTTCCAAAAATATTTTTCGTCCCATTTTTGGTACTTTAGGACGCATTAAATTAGCTGGTACATCTTTTAAATTATAACTTGATACAATAACTGCTGTACCCATAATACAAACTAACTCAATCAATATTCCTATTAAGCCTGAACTAAGATTAGCCTCGCAGATAAAATTAGGAATAATAAATAATAATTCATAGACGTTCCAAATTACTCGAGGAATAAGATTAAAACCGATAACCATTCCTAAAAGCCCACCAGTAATAGTGGCTAAAAATGAATAGACTAAATATTTCATAGTTATTTGAAAACTAGTAAATCCTAAAGCTTTTAATGTACCGTTTTCAGTCCGATCTTCTTCTATCATTCTTTTTACAGAAATCAAACTTACTAAAACTGCTATAACATAAAATACTAAAGGAAATATATTACCTAACTTTTCAATATTATCTCCAGCATCAATTAAATTTTTATAACCATCAATATCTAGACGATCAGATATATACCAAGTAGGAGTAATAAATTGAGAAGTATCTAACTCTATACCATAAGCATTAGCTTGATCAATAATATCTTTATATAACTCATCATAGCGATAATCTTCTTGACTTTCCTTTATATCCTCTATCTTACTAATCGCATTATCTACTAATTCATTATAAGAAGCACTATTGGTCAACTTAGAATCTGTATCTTTAACTTTAATATATATATTAGTATAATAATCTTCTTTTATAAGTTCTTCTTCCACATAAAAGAAATAATCAACACTACCACTACCAATGGTACTACTTCCTCTATCAGTAGAAAAATAAAGGGGACTTATTGCTGTTCCTACAATAGTAAATGTCATCGATGTCCCATCTAAATCCATTTCTATAGTATCACCTATATTTAAAGAATTATCAGTCAAATAATTATCTTCCACGATTATCTCTTGATTATTAGTTGGATAAGTTCCACTAGTTAAATACAACTTGTTAATTTCTTCTTTTATTGGTAACAACCTAATAACCGATTCTTTATCCTGTTCATTAACAATCACATCTTTAACATAGGTACCATAAACTTCTTCAATATCGGATATATTTTTTAAAGCTGTAATATCATTATCAGTTAAGCCCGCAGTAGATACTATTTCAATATCCGAAACATTTTGTTCATCATAAAAATTATCAAGTGTTTTTAACATGTCGGGACTAGTAACTTTAATCCCGGCATAAAAACCAACACCTAAAAGAGCCATACAAAATAAGGAAATAAATCTCTTATAATTATCTTTAATTTTTCGAAAAATGTGCAGTACTAGTTTATTCTTCATAAATTACCTACCATTCAATTTCTTCGATATTTTTAGGAGATTTATTAATAATTATTTCTGAAGCACTACCATTTTTAAATTTAATTACCTTATCAGCCATCCCAGCGATAGCAGAATTATGCGTTATTATAATAACTGTCATATGCTCTTTGCGACAAGTATCTTCTAATAATTTCAATATTTGTTTTCCTGTTTTATAATCAAGAGCGCCAGTTGGTTCATCACATAATAATAACTTAGGATTTTTAGCTATTGCTCGGGCTATGGCAACTCGTTGTTGTTCACCACCCGATAATTGAGCAGGAAAATTATTCTTACGATTTTTTAAACCTACTTTATCTAATATTAAATTTGGATCTAGATGATCTTTACACAACTGAATTGCTAATTCAACATTTTCTAAAACTGTCATATTTTGAATTAGATTATAAAATTGAAAAACAAACCCAATATCATTACGACGATATTTAATTAGTTCTTTATCGGACAACTTATCAATCCTTTTACCATCAACGATAACTTTACCACTAGTTAGTTTATCCATTCCTCCTAAAATGTTTAAACAAGTTGTTTTACCTGCACCACTAGGTCCTAGTATACAAACCAACTCACCTTTTTCAATGCTAAAGGTTGTATCGTTTAAAGCTTTAATCTTAACTTCACCAGTTTGGTAAACTTTATCAACTTTATCAAATTCTATATACGCCATAATCTCTCCTTTACTTCGTATTATAATATCTTACCACTCTTTTTTAAATTATTAAACCTAAAATGTTATCTTTTAAAATTAAAGTAATAAATGCTCCTAATACTAAAAAAGGGCCAAAGGGAATTTCTTCCTTCTTTAGAAAATAAAGACTATATAAAGCATAAAATAAAGCTATAAAGGAAGATATAACAATTGATACTAGACTTAATCTTAAACCTAAGATACTTCCAATAACAAACATGAGTTTAATATCTCCACCCCCTAAAGACTCTCTCTTAAAAAGAATATCCCCTATTTTTTTTACTAAAAGCATTATTAAAAACATTAATAAACCACTAAATAGATTAATCAATAATAAATTACTTTTAAATAATAAATTTACTAATATAACAAATATTTCACTAACTATTAAAACACTATCTAAGATAATAAAATATTTAAAATCAGTTACACTAATTAAAATGAATAGAGATGATAAAATTATACCTAAGAAAAACTCATAGCTTATTTTAAACTTTAAAAGACAGATTAAAAATAAAGTGCCCCCTAAAAATTCTAATAAAGGGTAAGCAATTGATAACTTCTTCTTACATTTTGAACAACGTCCTCTAACAATAAAATAAGATAAAATAGGAATAAGTTCATACCAGCATAATTTTTTTTGACAGTTATCACAATGGCTACGAGGAGTAACAATTGATTCATTATTAGGAATTCTTGTAGCCACAACCATATAAAAGGAAGTCAAAATACTTCCTAAAATAAATACATATATGTAAAGCATTTAAACCTCCTATTACATGATTTGTTCGTATACACCAAACATTGGCATTAATACAGAAATTATAATAACTCCAACTACAATAGCTAACAAAATAATAGTTACGGGTTCAATAAAAGTTTTTAAATTATTTACTACCGAGCGATGTTGTTCTTGAAAGTAATGACTAACTGTATCTAACATCTCTGCTAATTCTCCAGTAGATTCTCCTGTTACAATCATATAATAAGCAACATCAGGTACAGCCCAGTGATCTTTAAAAGCCATCGATATCTTATCACCACGAGCAATATTATCTATTGTTTGATACATAATCTCTTTATAAATTTCATTATTAGTTATTTTACTTAAAATACCAATACTTTCTGTAATATAAACATTATTTTTTAATAGCGAAGCAAAAGTCTTAGTAAATACTGCAACCTCATTATAGATTAAAACATTCTTAATTACCGGAACATGCATAAAGAAAACTTGTACAGCACGGCGAAATGGTTTTATTTTTCTATAACATAATACAAAGACTGCTAAAGCGGCTATAACGGCTAAAATCATGTAAAGAATATAACTTTTTAAGAACTTACTAGCATTTAAAATAAATTTAGTAACACCGCTAATTTCCATACTATTAGAACTATATATTCCTTCAAATTGGGGAACAACATAAAGAATAATAAAGATAATAACAGCAATTGCAAAAACTAAAACTAAACAAGGATATGTTAAGGCATTTATCATTTGTTTTCTAGTCGCATCAATTTCTTCATAATAATTGGCCATATCATCAAGAGTTGCTTCTAAATCACCTGTTGCCTCTGCGGCACGTAACATATTTATTAATAATGGGGGAAAGGCATTACCCTGCTTTTCTAAAGCCACCGAAAAAGGATTTCCCATGGTAAGCTCATAACATATAGCTTGCATCGTTGCTTTCTTAGATTTACTACCCATTTGATTAGTTAATATTTTTACAGCTTCCATCAAAGTTATTCCTGATTTTATATAAGTAGATAACTGAGTTAACCAAAATATTAAATCTTTATTTTTCCATTTAGTAGAGATAAATGAGGAATCACCATAAACGAAATCAACTGTCTTGTTATTTTCTATTTTATATACCTCATAACCTTCATTTAACAAATATGAATTAACTTCAGCTTTAGATAAGGCAGAGAATTTTCCTGTTATAAAACGGCCATTTTTATCTTTAACTTTATAAATATAAGTCTTAGGATATTTATTTTCTTTTACATCACCGCGTAATTCTAACTGTAATTCTCTTCGTTCTTTTTCTAGTTTTGTAATTCTCTTTTGGGTTATACCTAATTTATCATTTACAACCTTTATTTCATTAGCTAATTTAGAATCACGTAAATCAACATTACTAGTAGTTAAAACTTTCCAAGTATATCTTAAAGTTTTAAAAGCTAAACGAAATATATCTTTAAATGAATTAGCAAAACTATTAGGATTTGTTGGTTTAACTTTTTTCTCTTTTTTCTTCTTTTTATTTTCTTTCTCGGGTTCAGTATTAATCGTATTAGTTTGAGGAGTAACATCTAATACTTCCTCTTTTATTACATCATTATTAGTACTATTATCCATAATATATCCTCCGTATTATCTTAATTGTACCAAATTTCCATAAAAAAGTCTTTACTTTTATCTTATTTTATTTTGTAAAATTAATGTTTTACTTACATATAATAAAATAGGTGATTAAAATGTATCGGGATTTAATAGGCAGTCCATTAAGTTTTACTAAAATAATTAGTGGTATTTCTAAGTCATTAAATATAGTTAATCAGGTAATTCCCTTATATAAGGAAGTAAGACCAATTATTAATAATGCTAGTGGTATCTTATCTGTATTTAAGGAGATGAATAAAGATGATAATACTCTAAATATTCCTACCCAAGATAAAGTTCAAAAAAAAGAAGAAGTAAATAACACTTTAACATTCTTCCAATAATTTATTTAATCTCTCTATGATGTTCAAATATTTTTTTCTTATTTCAATATTATCTTTAGGAATACCATTTAATATATTTTGATAATTCTTTATTAAATATTTATAATAAGGTATCTTATCTTTTTTTGGTATTCCATAAGCCGAATAATTAGAACAAAAGTTTTTCCTAAAAAGACATATTACATACCAAATATTTTTTTCCTTTAGTGTAATTTCATCCACTAAACCAAAACCAAGACTTTTTAAATATCCTCTTAATTCAGCTAAATGATTATTAGACTGAATAATTAATTTATCGATAGTCTTTAGTTTACTAGGAATTAAAATTTGTTTAATGGTATTAGTTCCCATACCACTTATAACAATGGTATTAAAATTAGTAGTATCTATATTATCTAACCCATTAGTAAGCTTAGTTGCTATATTCAAATTAAGCTTTTGCATATTATTAATCGCATTATTTAAGGCATTTTTGTTTATATCCGTCAATAATAAATTATTAACTAAATTATTTTCTTTAAGATAAATTCCTAAATATCCATGATCACAACCAACATCGATTAAATTATCATTTTTATCTACAAAACTAGCTATGGCTTCTAATCTTTTACTTAACATAATTAATCGGTTAAAAAGTCCTTTAACTTTTTAGCACGAGATGGATGGCGCAATTTACGTAAAGCTTTGGCCTCAATTTGACGAATACGTTCACGAGTAACATTAAACTTCTTACCAACTTCTTCCAAAGTGTGACTAGTTCCATCGATTAAACCAAATCGTAATTCCAAAACTTCTTGTTCTCTTTTTTGCAATGTGCCTAAAACACTTTTTATCTCTTCTTTTAATATCTCATTAGTAGCATATTCTTCTGGGGACATACTTCTTTCGTCTTTAATGAAGTCTCCTAAATGAGAATCATCTTCTTCGCCAATAGGAGTTTCCAAAGAAACAGGATCTTGACTTATCTTCATCACTTCACGAACTTTTTCGACAGAAATTCCCATCTTTTTCGCAATTTCCTCCTCAGTTGGTTCCCTATTTAATTCTAAAGTCATTTGTCTTTGAATTCTCGTCATCTTATTAATTGTTTCAACCATATGAACGGGAACACGAATTGTTCTTGCTTGATCGGCAAGAGCACGAGTAATTGCCTGTCTTATCCACCAAGTTGCATATGTTGAAAACTTAAAGCCCTTATCATAATCAAACTTTTCAACAGCCTTCATTAGACCGATATTTCCCTCTTGAATCAAATCTAAGAATAATAAACCTCTACCAACATACCTTTTAGCAATAGAGACAACTAAACGCAAATTAGATTCAGCTAATATTCGCTTAGCATCTTCATCACCATTAGCAGCGGCAACAGAATATTTCATTTCATCTTCCATATTTAAAAGAGGAATCTTTCCTATTTCTTTTAAATACATGCGAACAGGATCGTTTATATTAACATCTTTTGTCAACTCTTCATCACTTAAAACTAAATCCTGCTCTTCTTTTAGTTTAGTCCCGTTACCTGTTCCATCTTCCGTAACAATATCGATATGATTATCAATCAAAAGATTATATATTTCGTCTAAATCATCAGCATCTAATTCTAATCCTTTTAGTATTTCAGCTAACTCTTCATATGTAATAAAACCTTTTTTCTTACCTGATTCTAATAATTCTTTTTCCCTATCTTTTAAGCTTTTTATTGTATCCATTTATAACACTTCTTTCTTTATTTCAGCTATTTCTTTAGCCATTTCCATTTTCTTATGTACATCTTGTTCCTTACGCATTTCTTTTTTTAAATCACGAATTTTATTTTCTCGCACTTTCTTTTTAATTAAGTTTAAATAATTCAAAAAATATCCTTGTTCTAATTTTTCATCTTCCCCACTAATTTCTAATACCAGTTTATTTATCGGAAGCAAACTGGTATAAGAAATAAAATCAGCAATATTAATATACCCGTTTTTTTCCATAAAGTAAACTATTTCATTAGCAATTTGCCGATAATTTTTATCAGTAAAATATCCTAGCTTCTTTTGGTAAAGTTTAATATACTCAGCATCATTCATCATATAATATAAAACTTTTCTAGTCACTTTATCTAAAGAAGTTAATTTATTTTCCACTACCTTAGAAGGAGTAAATACCTCTTTAGCTACATTTTCAACCTTTTTTAAAGAATTATACCTATTTTTTAAAGTGCCTAAACTAAGATTAAATTCTTTACTTAAATTATTCAATGTTAATTCAGTATAAATGTCATCATTATTATTATTTAGTATTTCTAATACTTCGTTTAAATACAAAGAAATATCTTCATTATTATTCAAATTATATTTCTGTTTTAAAAAACTTATTTTAAAATCTAAATAACTAAGAGGAGAAGACATATTCTTCTTAAAAGCATCAACACCAAATTCTTTAATGTACTCATCAGGATCTTTTGATCCACTAAGACGAATAACCTTTACTTCAAAACCAGCCTCTATTAAAATATCGCCATTTTTCAAGGTAGCATTTAACCCAGCATCATCATTATCCAAACATAAAATAATTTGACAACGAAGGTTTTTTAATAAATCCAAAACACTCTTTGTTAAAGCTGTCCCCATCAAAGCTACAACATTTCTAACCCCCGCCGAATAAATTCTAATCGCATCTAATTGACCCTCGACAATTAATAATTCTTTATTCTTAGCATACTTTTTAGCTCGATGATAATTAAAAAGATTCTCTCCTTTTTTAAATAAATAAGTTTCTTTGGTATTAATATACTTCGGCAAATTTTCATTCCGATAAATCCGAGACGAAAAGCCAATCACATGCCCATCTTTATCCCATAGGGGAAATGTTATACGGCCGATAAACATGTCACTAAGCCGGGAAGTATTTTCATTTGTTAAACCCAAATCAATCAATTTTTGTAACTTATAACCTTTTTTCAATAGCAGTTCACTTAAAGTTGCCGGATCATCTAAACTTAAACCAATTTGAAACTCATTAATCGTATCCTGATTTATCTGCCTATTTTTCAAATACTCTTGGGCTTGTAATCCCTTTTTCGTAACTAAATTATTTTGATAAAATTTTGTTGCTAAGTCCATAATTTCATATTCTAAAGAATATTTTTCCTTTTTTTCATAATCAAAATTACCACTTAATTGATAACCTACTTTATCAGCTACTATCTTTATAGCCTCGACAAACGATACTTGCTCATAATTTTGAACAAAGGAAAAAACATTTCCCGCTGCCCCACAGGAAAAGCACTTGTATATTTGCTTGGCTGGTGACACACTCATGCTTGGAGAGTGGTCATCATGAAATGGACAAACACATTTATAATCTTGGCCTTTTTTAGTAAGGGTTATGTATCCCCCTATAATATCAACTATATCAGCACGTTTTCTAATATTATTTATTTCTTCCTCACTAATATGTACCATAAAATAATCCCTCTACTATAATTTATTACCCAAAAGAGGCCAATTTCCTTTTTTTATTTGCAAAAAATTACAAATTTTAGGAATTTTAAGACTAAAAACTATAATTTTACGGCTTCTACTACTATTTGCTTACTGCGATTTATTAAATCACAAGTTACTAATATTAAATCGTAACGTAGTTTTAATTTATCTACCTTTTCCTTCCGATAAATATTAACTACTTCATACTTTTTGATATCGGGATATTTAACTTCAATAACATCCCCAATCTCTACAGAAGCTAAATCGTTAAAATAGCTATTTCGCGTAGGTCCAGAGTGGCTTAATATTACTAAGGGGTTTAAATAATAAACTTCAAGACCAACATCTAAAGAATTATATTTATCAGTAAATTCATAAAGACATTTACGTAAATGAATTTTATCTATATTTAGATAACCATAACAACTATTACTTATAGCCTTTACTTCTTCCTCAACAGCAACTTTAAAATTAAACCAAACATATATCAAGGTTAATAAGATTCCTAAAAGATAAATATATTTAATCTTCATAATTAATGTACATACCTAAAAATAAGATAATACTTGTTAATAAAGTCCAAAAAGTATTTAAGTTACTTGCTGTATTAGGAATTTCTATTTCCTCTACTACGGGGTCTTCTTCTAGCGGCTCATCTACAATTTCAGGAATAATAATTTTTTCATATTCTAAAATAATTTGCATATCTTCTTGTAATACAAAATCAATATTATCTAATACCTCGTAACCAGAAACTTCACTGGAACTCAAAATATAATTTCCTAAAATAATATTATTAAATTGAAAGATACCTTTATCATCAGTAGTGCCAGTTAATATGGTACCATCACTTGATTTTAAAGTAAGAAAAACATCTTTTAAAGTATTTCCCATATTATCTACTGCTAAAACTTCAAGATTAGCTTTAAGAGGATAATCTTTAAAATCAAACTGTAAAATATCAGTACTTTGATTAACTAAAATATTATAATCATTTATAAATTCATAATTTTCTTTACCAGTTAATTGACTAATTTTATACTCACCGGCACCAATAAGAAACTCGATAATACCTTCTTCATTGGTCGTAAAATAAAATGCTTTTTCAGTATCAGATATAGCAAATTTAGCATTACTTTCGGGATAATAGACATCATTATCACCATACTTCTTATTTATTGTAATAAGACATTTTATTTCTTCTAAATCAATAGTTAAAAAAGGATTTTCATTAGTTTTACTTATCTCTACTTCATATTTATGCATATCTTTTTTGATATCACAACTACTAGATATTTGTTTTAAATAATATTTTCCATAAGGTAGTTGTTTGCTTTGAAAACTATCTATTTCATCAACATTAATTTCTTCAATTAAATTGCCCTTGTAATCATATAAACCAAAAATGTTTTCTTTAGAACTACGACAGCTTGAATATACTTCATCTTCTTTCTGAAAATTAACTGTAATATTCCCCGCATTGACACGCAAATGTAAATTAGTTGTTAATGGACTTAAACCAAAGGAAGCAAAAATATTCTGGGAATCACGAGAAACATATATTTCATTTATTCCCGTACCACCTTTTTGTAAAATATATTCTTTATCAATTTTTTTATTAGCATCAATAATTAATTTATCATCAATCATTTTTACTGCATCATCTTGTTCTAAGACAATATAACCATTTAAAGGTAGAGTTAATTTATCTCCTAAATTCAATTCTATATCAGAAGAAAAACTAGGCAAGGCTAAATAAGAAGAAACTAAAGATTCCAACTCAGCAATCAAATTATCATATTTATCAGTTCGTTTACCATTAATTTTATCAGTAAAATAAATATCAGCATCAGGACTTATCGTTCGCCAAATAAGTAATTGACTAACAGCATACCATATTGGATCCGTATGTTCTTCATAAAGATAACCAAAATAAGCATATGCTTCAATTTTCAACCAAGTATCTAAACTAATATCTAGTATATCTTGATAATTATTCGTATATATATCATAATCTTTATTATTAATAAAAGTCCTAAAAGGTTCCAAACAATATAAAACTTTATTATTTTCACTATCAACTATAAAACGAATCTGACTATATAAGCCTTGCCCTTCAAAAGGAATCCGATTAATGTAAGCATTCTTAATATACTCTCCCTCCGTAAACGTATTTGCTAACATTTTATTACTGGCAATTAAAAAAGTAAGCATAATAAATAATAAGTATTTAAAATATTTATTCACCAAAACCACCTGTTCTAAGAGAAATTTTAATTCTCTAATATACTTATTACCTATCTAAAATTAAAATCCTTTTAAAAATTAAAAAAAGTGAGAAATCTTACTATCTCACTTAAATCCAACAAGCTATATAAATACTTCTCGTTTGTCCTTCTTCGAACTTTTCAAAAACACCTATTAGACTATTTACTAAATTTTCCAATAGATTAGATGATTTTTGTTCAATATCAACTTGAAGCAACTCGTATTTCATCTCTTTACGGAAAACATAATCATCAATATACCTAGCTAAAATCATATCAACTTTTCTAATTTTAGCTAAATTTTCTTCATTAATATCATCTATCTGAAAGATAAATCTTCTATAAACATTAATTAAATTAATAGTAAAGTAGTCTCCTTCAAAGTAATCAAAATTAATAATTTTATAAAAATTTGGACAATTTTCAATTATAACTTTATTTCTATTCATTAAAACCACCTATTAATATATAAGTAAATTATATTATACATTTGTTTTAATGTAAAGAAAAAATTATCTATGTCAAGATGTTATTTAACGTAAATTTAAAAATCATTTTACAGTTTACATCTAATACCAAGTTGTAGTTATATCGACAGATGTCGATTTAGGCATTGGATCAGGTAATGGCAATTCAACAATTAAAGGAATTTTAAAAGCATTGCCAAAACATAAAGCCATTCCGGGACGTAAACTCTTAATCTTTTCTAAAGTTTGCACAGTTACATTAGCGGTAATACTTTTAATAATGTTTAAATCATCAGGATAATAAAGACGTAATACAATAAAATTAGCACATTGCGATAACGATGTAGTCGATAACTCACTTGGTCTTTGAGTTATTAAGCCTAAAATAATACCATACTTACGACCTTCCTTGGTAATACGATCAAAAATATTATATCCTAATACTTTGATATCATCATCACTACTAACATAGCGGTGGGCTTCCTCTAAAATTAAATGAATAGGAAAAGATGCTCTATTATCAAGGTTAGTTACAAAATCAAAAAATAATTTTGCATAAATCTTAGTTAAAGTTTTAACCATACGATCATCGACATAATTAAAATTCATATTAACAACTTGGGCATTTTTGCCTCTTTCGGTAGTAAAAAATTTTCTTACATACTCTTCTTTACTAATAACATCAGTAAATTCAAAGAATTTTTTATAATCACTATTTATAATTGAATCTAATCTTACCTTTAACTTATTTAATTTTTCAAACTGCATATTCGAACTTAATATACCTTCATTAACCAAAGAGAAATCTAAAGCATAAGCCAAATCATCTAAAGTATAAACAAAGTTTTTAGTAATATCTAACTTATTCAAATCAAAGTCAGCAAATGTTCCTAAAAAATCGATTACTAAACCAATAGCGTTTATTTTACCTTGATTATCAATATTCAAGCATTGTCTCAATGTTCGATCATATCCCGGTTGATGAATTATAGTATCTAAATTCAACTCAACAGTATTATACTTTGTTAAAGTAGCAATAATCTGATCACGGACCTGATTAGAATTGCGACCACTAGATAAAATATCCATCAAAGTATTGGCAATTATCCTGTTTTTATAAACTACATTACCTTCTCCTTCGCTAGTTAGAATATAAGTCAAACGTAAAGTGTTTTCTAAAACAGGTAAAAGAGTTGGATCGTCTACATCTAATAACAAAGCTAAATCGTCAACACCTAAGAAATATGCAGGTATATTAATCAAATTATTGTCTATCGCACTTATTTGCGTTGTATAACTTTTAAAACCCATATTAGGTAAATTATTAATTCCTTCTAAGGCACTACGATATTCACCAAAAATATCAAATATTACAAAATGGGAATTAACAGGCATTCCTTCATCATTATAATAAAATATATTTTGTAAAATACGGGATACAGAACATGATTTACCAGCACCAGAATTACCTAAAACAGCAAAATGACTACCAAATAAATCATTAAGATTAGCTGTTACTTTAAAACCTTGATAAACACTCGATTCACCAACATAGACATTTTCTTTGTTGCTGAAATTTTGCTTACCTAAAATATACTCCAATTCTTTCTTCGTGATAATACGACAACTCGATTTAGTGGAAGGTTTCCTCAAGGCTCCAGCTAAAAATTTATCACCTACTATTTCTCCTAATAAATTAATTTCAATTTCTTTTTCATCTAAATTAATTATCTCACCAACAATATTTCTCGTTCCTTCAATAAAGTTTACATGGTATCCTATTAAACCAGTTTCGACTTGATTAGAAATATTTTGAACAAAAACACTATTATCTATTACTTTAATAATCTTTCCAAACATTTTATCACCTATCTTCTTAATAAGAATATCATAAAATGTAAATATTTTAAAGCAAAAAAAATTTATTTAAATCTACTTAAATAAACCGCTTTACCATTGTATTCTTTGTATATATTTTTCACACCGATTTCAACTTCAAGATTACTATACCAATTTAATTTATGCATATAAACCCTTTCTATTCTTATATTATCTCATATTTTTAATTTAAAAAAATGTAAAGTATATGTAACTAATAATGTAATAAATATGTAACATTTCTGTAATTATTTTTTTAAATCACTTTTCTTTTTAACACGTTTAGGCAGTATTTTACTATGCTCTTGAGTAGCATCATAAATCTTTTTAAGTAACGCTATTTCTTTATTTACCTGATCAATACTTAAATGTAATTCAGCAGCCTGTTTAGCTATTCGATACCCTTGGGCACGAGTGCGGATAATATATTCTTGACGAGGATTTAAGTTTGCTTCTTTGATGAAAGCTTCTAACACATGTTTCGTCCAAATTACTTGTTTAGTCATCTTACCTCCATAAAAAAATTATATCACAAATCAAATAAGTATGATATAATTATTTCAACTTTTTGGGGAGGTATTTATGGGTATTTTAAAAGAAAAAGTAAAAGGTAATTTAATCGTTGTAAGCGGACCATCTGGTTCAGGAAAAAACTCTATCGTTAACAATTTATATAAATATAATAATAACTTTTGGGAATCAATTTCAATGACTACAAGACAAAAAAGAACTGGGGAAGTCGATAAAAAAGATTATTACTTTATCAGTGAAGAAGAATTTTTAGATAATATTAAAAATAATAATCTCTTAGAATATACTAACTATAATGGTTTTTATTATGGCACCCCAAAGTCACACATTATGGAAAAATTAAACGCAGGGATCGATGTTATCCTAGTAATCGAAATAGAAGGTGCCCTCAAAGTTAAAGAATTAATTCCTGATACAATATGTATCTTTATCTTACCACCATCTATGCAAGAATTAAAAAGAAGACTAATAAGTCGTAATACGGAGAATAAAGATAAGATTATCAAAAGATTTACCACTGCTTATAAAGAAATAAATGAAATAACTAAATACAACTATGTTATCGTTAATGATAACTTAGATGAAGCTACTATTACTTTAAATAGTATTTTAATCTCCGAAAGATCGCGTGTTGATCGTATCGAAGATATCCACTTAGGAAATATGGAAGAAGAACTCCATGAATTATTAATCGATAAAGATTTGAATAATACAGAACGAAATATTGCTTAAAAATTAGTCATAAGTAAATTCTTTATATCTTCTTTACTTAAAGAAAATAATTTATTATCAAGAGTAGAATTTATTAATTCTTTGCTTAAAATACTTTTCTGTTCTTGTAATTTTAAAATGTTTTCTTCGATTGTACCTTTAGTAATAAGTCTTAGAACTGTTACTACTTTTTTTTGTCCAAGACGATGAGCCCGGTCAGTAGCTTGTTTTTCAACTTGGGGATTCCACCAAATATCAAGATGAATAACGATATCAGCACTAGTCAAATTAAGACCAACTCCCCCAGCTTTCAAAGTAATAAGAAAACAATTAGTATTATCATTATTGAAACTAGATACCATCTTACTTCTTTCATTACTCTTAACTGTACCCGTTATTTTATAAAAAGTAATATTATTTTCCTTAAATAAATTACCAACATTATCAATAACTGTTTTAAAACTACTAAAAATAAGAATTTTATGGTTTTCCCTTAAATAACTTTTTACTATCTCTAATAGCTTTAGCATTTTTACCGATTCCTCAGGATAATTATCATAGATTAAATGAGGATCGATACATATTTGTCTTAATCTAACTAGAAGTGCTAAAATTTCAAACTTAGAACTATGAGCATTTAGTTCTTTCTTAGCATTATTTAAAGTTTTTAAATAAAGAGCTTTAGTAGTATCCGATAAATCTAAATATATATTTTTTTCAATCTTATCTGGTAAATCTTTTATAACATCTTTTTTTGTTCTTCTTAAAATGAAAGGCTCTATTAAGCATTTAAGTTCATCTAAATTTTCTAAATTATGATACCTTTTTAAAAAGTCTTCTAAATTACCTAAATAACCGGGTAAAATAAAATCGAATATATTCCATAAATCTAAGATAGAATTTTCTAAAGGAGTTCCTGTTAAGGCTATTTTAGTTTGCGCTTTTATATTTTTAATTTTACTTGATAATAAAGTATAATAATTCTTAATCGTTTGGGCTTCATCAATTAAACAGACAGCAAACTTTTTATCAAGATAAAATTCATTGTCATTTCTAACTAATCCATAAGAAGTAATAAAAATATTATAACTATCATAACAATCATAAAGACTTTTTCTCTTTTTCTTATTATCATAAATAACTAAATACTTTTTATCTGGAGCAAATTTATTAAATTCTTTTTCCCAATTATATATTAACGAAGTCGGAGTAATTATTAATATTTTACTATTAATATTATTATTCAATACTTCTTTAATAAAACAAATTGCTTCATAAGTTTTACCTAAGCCCATTTCATCAGCTAAAATACCACCTAGATGAGTCTTATATAAAGTATATAACCACTTTACCCCTATTTTTTGATAATCACGTAACTGAACATTATCCCTACTACTAAAATCTAATTTAATATTATGATATTTATGAAAATTATCTAAAAAGTTGTTAAAACTGAAATCATATGTCAAGAAATCATACTGTTTATTTTTTAAAGAGTTTAGATAAAATACTTTGGTTAAAGGAAACTCCAACGTATTATTAGTTAACTCTTTTACTTTTAAATCTGTCAATAAATCGTTAAACCTATTTAATTCTTTATTATTTAATAATTTGATTAAATCCCCATTTTTTAACCGGTAATACTTCTTTTTTAATTTTAAACCCTCTAATATTTCATTAATTTCTGGCATAGCTAAATTATCAACATTAAAACTATAATTTATTAAATTATCGTCCCCCACTTTAAAAGAAGAAGTTAGTTTTAAATCTTTGACAACCCTTAAATTTTTTAGTTTTTGACTAGTATATACTTGATAATTCTTTACTAATTTAGATAAATAAAATTCTAAAAATTCCCCAATTTGATCATCATCTTTTAAAATAAAGCCCTTTTTATTATTTAAAAAACCATATTCGTAAAGTTCTTTTATAACTTTATCTTCATAAAAGTAATCACGATAAGCCAAATCATCTTGATTAAAACAAGTATATTCCCGTTCATTATATTTAAAATTTAATTGACAAAAAATATTGTTATCTTTTAAATCTAAATATATTAAAACAACTGGTTTATTATTTAATTTATGATAGCAATTTTTATCAACATCTAAATAATCTACAATATTCTGATATAATCCATTTTTAAAAATATTAATATTAGTAAATACTATTTTATCTAATAAAGTATTACGAAAATCATTAATAATTCTTATTAAATTACTCGGTATTACATATAAATCTTTATTATAAATAATTAGAAAATCTATATTATTTATAAAAATATAATTTTGATAATCATTTAATGTTAAATAATAATTATTATTAACAAAAGATAAATTGAATTTAGTAGGAAGCATATAGTATATATTATTTATATAACCATAATTAATAATATAATATTTAGTATTAGTTAAATACTTTGTTAATCCTAAAAATTCTTGTTTAGTTAAAAATAAAGTATCATTTAAAAATAAATAATTTAATAATTTTTTATCATCTTTATTAAAGAAATATTTGTTACTATTATAAATAAAATTATTGGAAAAATTAAAATCTTTAGAGGAATAATAAGCTTCTTTAAATTTTTTAAACTTAGATAAATCATTTAATGTATATAAATGTTCATTTCCTATCTTTAACCAATATTTAATATGAGAAGGATTAAATTCTATATATATTTCTAAGTTTAATTTTATCTTATTAGTTAATAAAATATTATTATATTTTTTTAAAAACTTATTACTTATGTCTAAATCATTATCTTTAAACAAAGTATCTTTATAATGCCAAAGAATTGCTCCTATATGGAGACAAGAATTATATTTTTTATAATTACGACAGTTACAAGTACACTTAAAATTAATATTATCTAACCAATTGATATTAACATAATAGGGATAATATCCAAAGCCTAAATTTTCATCATCATACACTATAAACTGCCATGTATCAGCATCTTGAAGTTTTAAAACACAATTTTCTTTCTTTATTCTTTTTCCTGCATAAAAGTCACTAAGACGTATTAACTTACTGATTTTTTCTTCATCAATATCCAAAAGAATCACTTCCCTATTTCAATTTTAACATATCTAGTTTAAAAAAAGCACTTTTTCTCATGAAGTTGTTTGGTAATAAGACTTAGTCGTGGTATAATTAAATCAGGTGAGCATTTATGAATTACTTTTTTAACTTCTGGGGACACCTACACACAATAAATCGTCATCGCTTTAAAGTATTTATCCTTTGCTTAAAAGCAGGAATACCTTGGCAAGGATTAGTTCATGATTTATCAAAATATAGTCCAACCGAATTTATCGAAGGCATTAAATATTATGCTAATCACAAGTATTCTCCTATTTTAAATTGTAAAGAAAAAAATGGTTATTCTAAAGCTTGGTTACACCATAAAGGAAGAAATAAACATCACCATGAATACTGGTATGATTATGCTGCTTTAAATAAAACACCAATTATTCCTTTTAAGTATTGTGTGGAAATGATATGCGATATGGTAGCAGCTTCTAAAATTTATCAAGGCAAAAAATATACTACTATGTCACCATATTATTATTGGAATAAAACAAGGGATAATGCAATGATTAACGAAAAAATTCAGGGATTTATTACTGAAGTTTTAGAACTACTAGGAGCTTATGGCGAAAACATTGTAATAAGAAAAGATTATTTAAGAGAAATATATGCTAAACATATAAATAATAAAGAAAGGGATTAATATGGATAAAAATATTAAAGGATTTAAAATTAAATATGCTGGAAATATTTATGCAGGAAATATTAATAAATTTAATTATTTAATTAAATATGATGATACCTCTTTAGTTTATAACTTATATTTTAATATCCTAGGTAAGGAAGATATTAAAGAATTAAATAAAAAATTAAAAAATATAGATAAAGAAATTACTATTATCTATAAAAATAATGTCCTATCAGTAGTAGGAAGTTTACAAGAAATAAAAGAATTACCTGATACTATAAATCCTATTTTAGAAAGTACTACGGAATATTTAAAGAGTAATGGGTATAAAGAAATTTGTAAACATTGTAAACAAGTTAAGAAAGTTTATCTGACGGATAATGATGGAGAAATTAATTATTTTTGTGATGATTGCTATAAAGAATTTATTAAAATAGCAGAATATAAAAAGAATAATTCTAAAAATGCTAAAGAACATCTTTTAAAAGGAGTATTGGGCGCTATTGTGGGAACTATACCAGGAATATTATTATGGTTTTTACTATCCTATTTAAAATTAGAACCAGGAATTGCCGGAATATTTATTACAATGGGAGCTGCATTAGGATTTAAACATTTTGCTAAGGTTATGAAAATTAGTGGACTAGTAATATCTATTTTAATAGGCTTACTAGGAGTAATAATAGCACATGAGTTAAATTGTTCTATATATATTTATAATCTATATAAAGAAGACTTTTTAATAAATATATGGGATGCATATAAATCTATTCCTTATTATTTAAGTAGAGATAGTGAGTTTAAAACCT
Source organism: uncultured Bacilli bacterium (assembly GCA_944371435.1). Lineage (GTDB taxonomy): Bacteria > Bacillota_I > Bacilli_A > RF39 > UBA660 > CAG-605. Next base: position 5,501 of record CALVXQ010000001.1, on the reverse strand, counting down.
CATTTACAAATGGTCTTTCTGTTGGACTTATATTATCTGTTATTGGTATATTTAGTTCTTATAGTCTATATCGTCAATCAATTTATTCATATCAAATAAAAAGGATTGGAGAATAATTATGAGATATTTAAAATTATTTATGTTAACAGCAACAATAATTCTACTAAGTGGATGTACTCTTCCCTTTCAAAGTGAAAAATATCCCGCATGGAGTACTAATGGTTTAATTGATGGTAAGACGTTAGACGATGGTAGAATTGTTGAAGCATATCAAGGTTTAGGAATTAATGAAGTTGCCCATACAAGATGGTTTGATTTTATTATACAAGATGTAACTGTTTGTGATACTTTTGAAACATATAAAGCTCCAAATGGTAAAAAATTAGTTGTAGCATCAATAGAAGTTACTAACACTTCTGATTCTAAGCAAAAATTATCATTAGAGGATTTTCCTTTAATGTGGAATTTAGAAAAAGAAGAAGCATCATATACATACTCATTTGTTCCAGATATTCCTAATGTTAACTTTTTAAAAGATAACTTAACTATAGATGTTAAAGAAACTGTTAACTTTAAAACAATTTATGAAGTAGATGATAATTTAAGTAAGCCATTTGCTATCTATTATGGCGAAATATATAGTGATGATTTAGAAGGTAATTCTTACTATGTCTATGTAAGATAAAAGTACTAATTAATATGTTAGTATTTTTTTATATTTACATAACTATAGCAAAAAATAACAACTTAAATTTTATTTTATTATCTTTCTTTGTTTACCGAAGTTTATTTGTTTCGTAAGTTTTCCATTAAAACATAGTTCTTTGGATTTATCATTATATAATCCTTCGACAATTTCGGTTAATTCCCATTCATATTTATCTATTATTGGTTGAAACATAGGTAATTTATAATCAGCAAAAGTAATAACAGGTTTTGTAGTTCCTAAGAAACTAATGGAAGCATCAACTAGCCTCGTTCCCAAATGCTGATTACGATATTCTTCTAACACATATAAAGTACAAATCTTTTTCTCTTCTTTAACTTTTTTTAAACAAGCCATTCCTACTATATTACCATCATTAGATTTTGCAAATAAAATATCACCATTAGGAGTAAATACGCGCGGCAATTGTTTACAAAAATACCATGTTTTATATTTTTGATAGTCATTATGTATAAATTCAGTAATTTTATAAATGCTTTTTGCTAAAGACATAAACTCAGCGACACTTATTTTACCAATATGGCTTTTTAAGCTTTCGATACAAATCATAATTCAAACCTTCTTTGTTATTACTTTCTAATGCTTTTATTAATATTATATAAATGATTAATTACATATAAAATATAATAGTTTTAAAACACCTATGAATTTATGGAAAAATAAGAGCAAATATTGTATAATACTTTTACAAGAAATGAGAGATAAAAATGCTTTATTTAAAAAATTTTGCTTTATTAGATCAAGTACAAGAATTTACTATTTTACGAGATGAAGAAACAAGAAGAATATTTAACAATAATTATCCTTTACATTTATTTCCTACTAGATCATTTAAAAACATTGATTTTGATAGTATCACAATTTTTTATGGCGGTAATGGCTCGGGAAAAACAACGTTAATAAATATTATCTCACAAAAATTAAATGCTACAAGAAAATCTCCAATTGATAAAGGATCATATTTTGATTTATACGTTAAGCATTGCACCTATGAAATGTCCTTTGAACAACCAACGGAAATAAAATTGATAACAAGTGACGATGTTTTTGACTATCTTTTAGATATACGTTCAATTAATGCTAATGTTAATAGACAAAAAGAAAAGTTAAGCAAAGAATATTTAGATTATAAATTTAATAAAAATGAAAACTCATTTGATAATTATAACGAGTTGAAGACAAGTTATGAATCAAAAAGAAAAACGATGTCTAAATTTGTTAGAGAACGTTTAGGAAATAATAACATTATAGAATGTTCCAACGGAGAATCAGCCCTTATGTTTTGGGAAAGAGAAATAAAAGAAAATAGCATTTATATGTTAGATGAACCAGAAAATAGTTTATCTGCAGAAAATCAATTAAAATTAAAAAAATTTATTGAAGATTCTGTTAGATTTTATAAATGTCAATTTATAATTTCTACCCATTCACCATTTTTATTAAAACTTACAGGTGCCAGAATATATGATCTAGATCAAAGCCCAGTGACTACTAAAAATTGGACTGAATTAGCCAATGTTTTGGTATATTATAAGTTTTTTAAAAAATATGAAGATGAATTTAATAAAAAGTAATAAAGTATATTAAAAAAATTTATAATTACAGTTTATACATTATAAATTTTTTTAAACAAATTAATTGATTCTTTTATATTTTTAAACTTACCAACTTTTTTTAAATACTTGGAATATTAACTTATTTTTCGCCTACTTTTAATTTAAGCATAAAAGAAACTAATATGTTTGTAAAAAAAAGTGACAGCATCACAACAAACCCACATTGTGTAGTTATGTAAAAATAGTTTATAACTTTTATGCTGACTTTTTTACTAATTATTAGCTTTTAATTTTAAAGTTTTTACAAATCTATTTATTAATTCTGGTTTTGCAAACCGTTCTTCTTATGCTGCCTCATAATTCCCTTGCTCAATTTGTTCAACACAATAATCAACTATATTAGCTTTTTCTTCTTTATTAATTGCTTCAACAATTATTGGTGCTACTTCATAATAATGTTCTATATCTTCTTTTGAAACAAAATTATCTCTAAACCATCTTAATACTGTTAATTCGTAACAATTGTCATCAAATTTTTCTTGAAAATACTTCATACATGCTGAAGTTAAATAACATTTAACATCAGTATGTTCTGTACTTCCATTTGTTGTATCAATAATATGAGCTGATTTTGAATCACTATCAACAGCTATATGTATTGATTCGTGTGGTCCCTTAGGATCAGAAGTATAAACATCTATTTTTGTATCATATTTACCACTATTTGGTGTAGTTGCTTTAATTATTGGTTTATCGTCAGCCATTTTTATCACTCTCTTTTATTATGTTTGACAAAATTTTACCAATTAAGAATACAGAATAAGATATACCATCCATATGAAAATGTTCTGCATAGTCAGCTAAACACAATTCTAATTTTGAAACGATTGATTCTATTTCACTATATTTATTTATAATATTTTTATATTGTTTTTTATTATAACTATTTTCCCAACATTTTATAATTTTATAGACATAATTTAAGGAATCGATTATTTCATCTTTAGACATTTCCAGATACAATTTATCTTCTAAATTGCTAGCTTGTAATATATCTTTTTTTAAATTAGTTAATACATATTCTAAATTACTTTGAAATTTTGTATTTAAATTTTCTGTATCTTCCATAGTTCTCCTTTCTTGCCTTATATTATATACTTTTTTTCTAAGCAAATCAAATCTTTGCTCATTATAAAATCTAGTAAAAAACAATAATGTATTTTAAGAAAAAATTACTAGCAGAGGGGATATAATTGACTAAAAACATTATATTCCTAAATCAAAGTCATCATGATTTTTGTTTTTATCATTTTTTTATTCCAATCATAGTCATCTTTTATGTCAGTAGTTGTCTTATCACTAAATATTCCATGTTCATATAAGTCCTTTGAAAATGCCCAGTAATTTTCACGTTCTTTGTCTTTTCCAAGTATTTTATGCTTGATAAAATTGATTAATCTATCAAATAAATCTTTAAAGTGATTTACCAGTTCTTTAAGATAATTATTTTCTTTTTTAATGACTTTAAATTTGTTATTAATAAATTGCACTTCTAAGTTCTATGGAAGTTTAGAACACAGAAAAACTAATCCATTTCTGAATTAGTTATTTATCAAAACTCAATAAGTTCGAGCATATTTCACTATGGAGCGTTTACTAAAGGGGTTACGCACACTTTAGTAAAAAGTTCATTCGTATTTGATGTATTAATTATACTGTATATATTTTGTTATTACAACAACATTTTTAAGTGTTTGAAATATTATCTTTAAGTTTTTTTACTAAAGATGGTCCTTGTTTATCCATGTTAGCTTGTTTTGTAAGTGTTCCATTAAAACATAGTTCATTGGATTTATCATTATATAATCCTTCGACAATTTCGGTTAATTCCCATTCATATTTATCTATTATTGGTTGAAACATAGGTAATTTATAATCTGCCAAAGTAATTAGTGGTTTTGTGGTTTCTAAAAATTTCATAGAAGCTTCTATCATTCTTGTTCCAAAATGTTGACCTCTACATTGATCTGACACATATAAAGTACAAATCTTCTTTTCTTCTTCATCTTTTTTTAAGCATGACATTGCCAATATAGTGTTATCATCTTTATCAGATCTTGCAAACAAAATCTCGCCATTTGGCGTAAAAATTCTAGGTAGTTGTTTCTGAAAATACCATTCTTTATGTTTTGGGTAATCTTCACAAATAAAATCAGTAATATCATAGATTCTTTTAGCTAAATCTGCAAATTCTTCATCACTTATTTTTCCAATATAACTTTTTAAACTTTCAATATAAACCATAAAACCAAGCCTCCTTCATAATATGTCGTTTATTCTAACACTTTTTCGTTATTTTGACAATAATAAAAAGATAGACTATTAGTTAATCTATCAATTCTATTCTTATACCTAATACACCATATTGTTCCTGCTTTTCTTTAGTATAAAATTGCTCAAGTACTTTAATTAATTCTTCTTTTGTCATTGATTTATCAGATAAAATAGAAATATCAAAATCTTTAAACATATCTTTAAAAGAATTATATCTTAATAAACCTGTAACTTTTGCATTAAAAGATTCTGATAATTCAGGCTCTTTTAAAAATTTAATAGTATCTCCTAATTTTATACTTTGTCTTTTTTCATCATATAATCTTATTTCAATTCTTTTTGTACCATTCAATATAAAATTATAATATTCTGGTTGTAATTTCATTTCATGAGTCATTTTATTTTCTCCTTCTTTCTATACCTCTTTGTAAAATCAATTGTTTCTGTTTAGTCGGATTTTTACATAAATTTCCATCTAAACTAAATGCTTCATCCCATTCTTTAATAACATCATATAAAGGATTATTTTCGTAAATATAGGAATAATATTGTGGTAGATTAATATTAGGATCAATTTTTCGCATATCTCTTAATGTAAGATATTCTTCAAATTCAGTTACGTCATATAATTTTAAAGCACAACATCTTTGAAAATTTTTTCCATAATAATCAACGATTTCATGACCATCTGGTCTCACATCATAACCGGTAGATTTTAAAATTTGTGTAGTATTACCTTTTAAAATCTCTGAAACTTTCATGTATCCAATTAGAGCTTTATCTTCTTTTGCAGAATACACATAAATTTTTTTATCTAAATCTTGGTCCTTTAATGGTGATTTTCGAAACTCATATCCTTTGGTTTCATCAAATATTTGTCGTGC